>NZ_JBSJZG010000005.1:0-294568 GCF_054798195.1 Microbacterium sp. GXF0217
TCCGCCAGCTCGTTGATCTCGGCGGTCACGGCGTCGCCGCCGCTCGAGCGCCACAGGTCGATGGCATCCTGCAGGCCATCGAGGTCGATATAGCCGGCGAGATACTGGATGCGGGCATCCGTCATGATCGTGTCCAGCTGCGCGCCCTTGGACACGTAGGTGTCCGAGACGTAGGCCGCCGCCGGGTCGAATACAGCATGCTCCAGATCGGACACCTCAAGAGCCTTGCGCTTGTCGTACATCTCCTGCTCGAAGTCGGTGGGCTGCTTCGGCCAGTGGGCCTGATAGCCGTTGACGTTCATGCCCAGCTGGGAGAAGCTGAGCACGTCGTCCTTCAGCTGCTGAGGCGCGTCCTCGAGACGGACGGCCAGATCGCCGTCCAGCTCGTAGGTGACGCCCTCGATGCCGTTGTTCAACAGCACTCCTGCCTCGAACGAGTTGAGCTTGTTGAGCACTTCGAGCACCCCTCTCAACTGGGCCTCGGTCCGGACCTGCGCCTTGGGAATCACGAGATAGCCGCTGTAGCCCGCTGTCGGCAGGGCATGTAGCTCTCCGTCAGGACCGATCAGATTGCCTGTCACAGTGATCTGAGACGTGAAGTTCTCAGGGTCCAGTTGCTTCAACAGCCCGGCCAACACGGTCGCGCGCGAATGGACATCCACGATGATCCCGCCCTTGCCGGTGAGGAACTGCTCGTCCCACTTCGTCGGGTCGAGAGTCGCGAAGTCGCCGTTGACGAGTCCTTCCTCCACCAGCCGGCGCTCGAACTGCACGGCCTCGAGCCACTCGTCGGTGGTGAAGTTCGGAACCAGCTCGCCGTCGCGCTCGGTCCAGCGGTTGCCGGCGCCGTACCAGGTCTCGATGGCATCCCACGGGCTGTTCGTTCCGATCGGCGCGGGCCACTTCGGGATCGTGATCCCATAGGTGTCGTCGATCCCGTTGTCATCAGGGTCCTCGTCCGTGAACGCCTTGGCGATCTCGTACAGATCCTCGGTCGTCTCCGGCAGGTCCAGCCCGAGATTGTCGAGCCAATCCTTGCGGATGATCACCGCTTGCCGCATGACGTCTCGACCACGGAAGATTCCGTAGACGTGCCCGTTCACGCTCGCGTTGTTCTGCACATCCGGCAGCGTGGTTTTCAGATTCGGGTAATCATCGAGGTACTCCGTGAGATCCCAATATGCGCCGGCCTCCGCGTTGCGGACGAACGACGGATCCTTGGACTGGATCACCATCACCTGCGGCAGGTCGTCCCCGGCGAGCGTGATGTTCACCTTGTCCCCGTAGGAAGCACCCGGTACCCACGTGATGTCGAGGTCCGCGCCGATCAGGTCCTCCACAGCGGTTTCGATCGGACCGCCTTCCTCCGGTGCGCTGGTCACGAGATACGGGGCCATGATCGACAGATTATCGATCTCCGCGACGTCACCGTCCTCGCCCCCGTCGCCGGAGCATCCGGTGAGGGCGAGCGCGGTGACGCCGACGACACCGATGCCTGTCAAGAGCTTCTTTCGCATCATGCTTATTCCTTCTTTCTCTTCATCGAGATGGTGTGTTCGAGGAGACGACGTTCGTTGGCCTGGAAGAACCCGATGCACAGCGCAGTGCTGACCGTGATCCATGAACCGACGGACAGGAATGGGACCACGCCGGGCACGAGGAGACTCACGGCGAAGACGAGCGCGGCCGCGCTGACGAGCAGCAGCAGGTCCGGAAAACGGTGCCACGCCCATCGCGAAGCGGCCTTCACCAGCGCTCCCGCCGGCAGTTCGTAGTGCGCGAGCATCGCAGTTCCGATCGCCGTGACACCGAATGTGAGAATCAGCGCGACCGAGGTCGCGATACCCAACGGCGCGTGCAGGGCCCGCGCGCTGAACTGGCCGACAGCACTCACGGCAAGCAGAATCTTGAATGCAGCGACGGGCGTGAGTCCGACGTTCGCACGCCGGAAGCAGCGTCGCCAGGCGCGAGCGTACTCGCGGAAGACAGGGAAGGACCCACCACGCAGTCGTCGACGAGTCAACTCCGTCGCAGCGACCGCCGAGGTCGTCGCCCCCGCGATGACACCACCGGCGACGGCGAACACGAGCCAGAGCAGATTCATCATCGCCGCCCACCACACCCATTCGACGGCCGTGTGAAGCCGTATCGCCCATATAGGCCCGCCGCGAGCGGTCCTCCTGTCTCCATCGTCCAGGTCAGCGCCGCATCGCACCGACAGCTGCAGGGCCGCTACTCTGACTGAGGAGCGGTCGACGCTCGACGGGCTGCGAGAGAAGCCCGATCTCGAGGTCAGCGACCTCAACAGGCTGCCCGGTCTCCAACGACCTGTTGCCCGCGATGCCGACGGCGATCGAGTGGATGCCGTCCCGCCAGTCGGCCGTGCGCCCCAACGGGTCCTCTCCCCGACCCCGGAGGACGTCCGCGAGCAGAATGGCGTCGCCACCGCCATGACCGCCCTCGCCCGAGGCGATCGGCACAGGTGCCGCCTGCTGCCAGTGGAGTTGGAGCGTCAGCTTCTCACCCGCCGGTCGCTGAGAATCAGACGGCTGACCGTCGGCGGCACTCGGATCAACCACGGCGAGGAGTCCCTCCCCCTCGAGCACGGCTCCTCTCTCGACGACCTCGAGCTCCACGCGCCCTCGTGTCCCGTTGACGGCCACGCGATACCCCTCCCATGGCGAGTGCGCATTCAACGAGTAGCTGAGGGTAGCTCCGGACTCGTAGTCGACGATGACGGCCAGGTTGTCCTCGATCGAGATGCCGTCGCCGAAGACGTCGCGGTCGCGGACGTAGCCATCGTGCGGCTCTGCGTCGAGGTAGAGCGCCGTCAGCAGAGGATGCTCACGCAGGTCGAGTTCGAACGGGGCGTGGGGGCCGTCATGGGTCCCCCGATTCGGGCGAATGGACTCGCCACGACGCGCGGCGTTCTCGGCACCGTAGAATCGCAGTCCGCCCGATGCGAACACTCGTCGCGGCGTCGATCGGATCCACCAGTTGACGAGATCGAAGTGGTGGCTGGACTTGTGCACCAGGAGACCCCCCGAACGCGCCTTGTCCCGGTGCCAGCGGCGGAAGTAGTCAGCGCCGTGCTTCGTGTCCAGCATCCACTGGAAATCGATCGACACGACCTCGCCGATCCGGCCATCCTGAATCACGCGACGAAGAGCACTGTTGCGCGGCGAGTAGCGATAGTTGAACGTCAGGAGGACTTCATGCCCCGTCCGGGTGACCGCTTCTTCGATGGCGGAGGCACCCGGTGCATCGATCGTGAGCGGCTTCTCCACGACGACGTCCACACCCGCATCGAGTGCGCGAACGACGAGCGGTGCGTGGAGATCGTCACGGGCCGTGACGATCACTCGATCGATCTTCTCAGCACGAATCATCTCCTCGAGTCGATCGGGGTGCCACACCGCCGGCCTCGCGGCCCCAGCCAGTACGGCGCGATCAACGGCGTACGCCGCACGCACCTCGTTCGGCTCACAAAGCGCCACGAGCTGAGCCACGTCCGAGTAGGCGCCCGCAATGGCATCGATGTAGAGATGAGACCGTGCGCCGGCCCCGACGACGGCATAGCGATGGATGCTCATTCATTCTCCCTTGAAGGACAGCGATTTCAGAAAACGTTTCCTCACCGTAGCACCCGCGGACGTCCTGCGCCAGGGGAAGCATCGCTTTTTCCATGGTCTTGCCCAATAGTCATACGGTCGTCCGAGATTCCGCCGAATCGGACATCGCTTACACCCATGCATTGCAAGACGATTGAAATTCGTAGTACGGTGACCGGCGACCCCTGCCGCCCGAGCGGCCCAGGGCATCAAGGAGAGGAACGAAGTGCCATCAACTGCCGGTCGCGAAGCGGCCAGATCACACCCCAGCGGCCCAGCCGAGATCGTCCCAGGCGAGGTGTTCATCGACGATCGAGGCCGAGTCGCTCAGCTCCATGGCATCGGCCTCCAGCGCGTGGAGGATCGATGGTATGCCTGGGGAGAGGACAAGGCCGCCGACGATCGCTTCACGGCTGTCGTCTGCTATTCGTCCAGCGACCTCGCAACGTGGCGATTCGAGGGCGAATCGCTGGTCGCCGGCTCAGGCGAGCTGGCGCCGGATCGCATCGTCGAGCGCCCGAAGGCTCTGCAACGACCCGACGGTACCTGGGTGATGCTGGTGCACCTCGACACCCCCGATTACAAGACGGCTCGTGTCGGCTACGCCATCGCCGACAACCCCGTGGGTCCCTACGTGTTTCAGCGAAGCGAGCAGCCTCTGGGAAACGAAACGCGAGACATCGGCGTGTATCAGGAGAACGGTGTCGGCTACCTCCTCTCCGAGGATCGCAGGAACGGCCTGCACATCTACCGTTTGCGCGAGGACTACCTCAGCGCCGAGTCGATCGTCGCGACCCTGCGCCAGCAGGACCGGCCGCACCTCGGATACGAGTCGCCCACCCTGGTGAAGCATGACGAGCGCTACTTCCTGTTCGGCTCCGACCTCACCGGATGGGACTTAAACGACAACAAGTACGCGATCGCGCCGGAGCTCTCAGGCCCCTGGTCGCCGTGGCGCGACATCGCACCGCCCTGCACACGAACATACGATTCTCAGGTGAGCGTCGTTGCCCCCGTCGGCGATGGTTTCATCTACATCGGCGATCGCTGGACGCGGAGCAATCTCGAATCTTCTCCCCCAGTCTGGCTACCACTTCACATCAGTGGAGAGGACGTCGACCTCCAGTGGCGCGATCGCTGGAGCATCGCAGATCTTCTGAAGTGACCCGAGCACGGATGGGACTTTCGGACGACTTCTGGGAGCCCCGTCCCCTCGGCCGCCGTGCGGATACCGCCCTCAGCGCAATTCTCCGGTGCCGCCACTCGATGTACGGCCGTTGCAGAGCACCTGGGGACGAACCCGAGACAGTTCAGATCTCCCCGATCTCCTGCCCTAGCTGTGATGTCCCAGGGACGTTGTGACGTGAATCGCGCGTGAGCTGTTGAGAGGTGAAGACCTCCGGTTGCGAGAGTGGAGCTGTCGAGAAACCGCTCCCGCAACACGGAGGCCTTCGTGTCCCACGCTAACGCTGCTCTTACTCCGCGCGCTCGTTTACGGCTCGCGACACTCATCGTCGAGGACGGGTCTGATGCAGGAACAGGTGACAGTTCTAGTTAGGCCGCGAGGGCCAGGTGTTCGTTCATGATGGTCTCGAATTCGATGGGCGTCAAACGGCCCAGGCGGGCCTGGCGTCGGCGGCGGTGATAGGTGCGCTCGATCCAGGTCACGATCGCGATCCGCAGCTCTTCGCGGGTGCCCCAGGAACGCCGGTTCAGGACGTTCTTCTGCAGCAGGCTGAAGAACGATTCGATCGCGGCGTTGTCGCCGCATGACGCGACTCTCCCCATCGATCCCACGAGATTGTGGAGGCTGAGTTCTCGGCGCAGTTTCCTGCTACGAAATTGCGATCCTCGATCCGAATGGACGACGCAGCCGTTCACGTTCCCGCGCATCCGGGCGGCATTGCGGACAGCGCGGACAGCGAGCGACGCCTTCATCCTCGAGTCAATCGAGTAGCCCACGATCCGGCCGCTGAACGCGTCTTTGACGGCGCAGAGATAGAGCTTGCCCTCGGCGGTCTTGTGCTCGGTGATGTCGGTCAGCCAGAGCTGGTTCGGTCCGTCCGCGATGAACTGGTGACGCTCGCGCCCGTGCTCGTCGATGGCAACGCAGAGATCGTCGTGAACGGCGGGGCCGGGCTTCTTGCCGTTCTTGCCGCGCTTCTTCCCGAACACGCTCCACCAGCCGTTCTCGGATGCGATCCGCCAGGCCGTTCGATCCGCCATCGCCTCGCCCTCATCGCGGGCCCCATCGGCGAGGAACCGATACCCGAACTCGGGGTCGTCGCGGTGAGCGTCGAACAGCGCATTCGCCCGATAGGCTTCCTCGAATTCCCGGCGCGTCACAGGATCGCGCAGCCAGCGGTAGTAGGGCTGGCGAGCGAGCGTCAATACCCGGCACGACACCGCGACGGGAATGCCATCGGCGGCGAGCTCGCTCACGAGCGGGTAGAGCCGTTTCCCGGCAGATGAGCCTGGGACAGATATGCAGTCGCGCGGCGCAAAACCTCGACCTCCTGCTCGAGGAGACGGTTGCGCTTGCGGAGCTCGCGCAACTCCGCGGATTCCGACTTCGTTTCACCCGGCCGCTCGCCGGCCTCGATCCGCGCCTGACGCATCCACTTGTCAAGAGTCCCGACATGAACTCCGAAGTCCTTCGCGATCTGCGCGAGCGTCACTTCCGGATCACGATTCTCCGCGACCCGGATCACGTCGTCCCGGAACTCCTTGGGAAACGGCTTGGGCATGATGACATCCTTCCAGGCCAGCCCTCTCGGCTAGCCACGTTCGATGCCACCTGTTCCTGCATCAGACCCTTCCTCCACCTCGGCATAGGACGAGCCCACGCCCGCACCGAAATCATCGCCCTCATCCACAACAACAACGCCACCATCGCCTGCCAGACCAATGGAGAAATCCTCGCCGAATTCACCCTCGACCCCGGGCTATCGGCCAAAAGGAGTGGATAGGTTTCTGATCTAGGCGCGTGATTCCGGGGTGAATCGGGGACCGGCATGGTCTGCGAGGCTTACTCGTGGACCTTCCCTCGAACTTGACGACATGCGTGCTATGTGGTGCTCGCCTGGTGAAGAACGGCCGGCATCGCTCCGGGACGCAACGGTGGCGGTGTCCGGAGTGCGGGGCGTCATCGGTTCGCAAACGCCCCGACGTGACCCGTCGCGAGCAGCTGCGCCGATTCGTGCGGTGGATCACGGGGAAACTCACACAGGCCGAGATCGACGGCACCGCGACGGGGCGGACCTTCCGGCGCGACACGGCCTGGTGCTGGAGCATCCAACCCCGCCCGATCCCGGCCGAGACTATCCATCACGCCGTGCTCGTCGACGGGATCTGGATCGGCACCTGGTGCCTGCTGATCGCGATCAGCGACAAAGGCGACCTGCTGGCCTGGCAATGGTGCGGGCGAGAGACCACCGCCGCCTGGACAGCACTGCTGGACCAGATTCCCGCGCCCGGAGTGATCGTCTCCGACGGCGGATCCGGGCTCCCCTCCGCGTTACGCGCGACCTGGCCGGAAACGAAGCATCAGCGGTGCATCTTCCACCTGCAGATGAACACCACCCGACACCTGACCCGCAACCCGAGAACCCCCGCGGGCAAAGCCCTCCGCGGCCTCGTGATGCGACTCAGCGAGATCGAAGACGAGGACGACGCGATCGGGTGGCAACTCCACCTCGAACAGTGGTGGCAGACCTTCGGACACCTCACCCGGGAACGCACGATGTTCCGCAACGGACAATGGGGCTTCACCCACGACCGGCTCCGCAAAGCCTGGCTCCTGATCCGGAAAGTCACCCGAGACGGTGTCCTGTTCACATGGATCACATACGGCAACCCCCGCACGACCAGCCCCCTGGAGGGCGGGATCAACGACGCCACCGCGGCATGAGCGAAGCGCACCGTCAACGAGCCGTCGAATGGTTCCTCGTGCTCCGGCAAATGGAACTCGACGAAGCCCTCACCCTCGCCCTCGCGCCCCCACCAGAACCCGACCCCGAAGACGAAGACGACTAGCCCATCCCCGAAGACATCGGCGGCCCAGCCCTCTACGACACCGGCCTCGACGCAGGCGAAGGCCTCTGGGAACGAGCCGGATGGGCAGGGCGCGGATAAAACGCCCGACCCTATCCACTCCTTTTGGCCGATAACCCCCGATACCCCCCCCGATGACACATCCACAAACGCGAAAACCCCCGGATAACCGGGGGTTTTTCTGCGGAGACGAGGGGATTTGAACCCCTGGTCCCCTTGCGAGGACTCCACCTTAGCAGGGTGATTCCCGGGTTTCCGCCGCTTCTTTCGAGCACGGTTTCTGGTGCCCTTGAAGATACTGGGATCCGCGTGATTCCGCGGAACTCGCGATCCCCGAGGGCGCGCTCCCCAGGCTCGGGAGACTCGGCCGATCACTCGAAACTCAGCCTTCTCGGGATGCACGGGACACTTTTCGGACACTCGGATCCGTCGCCGAAGCCATGACCGTGGGGATGGTTCCAGTTACCTGGAGCCACCTAGGGGTGTCCCACAATAGCCGCGGCGCGGGAGAATGCCGAAATGAGAACCAAGGCGTGGGCATTCTCGCCGCCTGCCTTGCAGGCCTCGCGGTCTTGCTTTGCGGACTGTCGGTGGCGATCACGATGAGCCACACAGCCGTACCGGCGACCATGTCGTGTCCACCCAGGTCTGTAGAGAGACCCTGGCCGTGATGTCCGCGACGGGGTTGTACGCACGCTCGATCCCCCGACCCGGGTCATCGGCGTCCACAGCCTGGCGCGTGCCCCAGCCGTCGCCCAACTCAGCATGCTCTCCCGCTGATTGACCATTGGCCACAGACCAGGACCGGTCGCGTTGCTCTTCGCGAAGAGGGCGGCGAACCTAGGATGGCATCTCGCAGTGGCGGAGGAGTTACTTGCCCAGCATTCTGAAGGTGACCGCGTGTTCCAGGTCCTCAGTGCCCACGATCCGAGCATCACCGCACTACTGGCGCCGATCTGGAGGCCGCGAGATTCCGCGAAACGGCCGAGCTGGGCTGAAGCTCAATGGTAGTCCCTCTGCTTCCCAAGCAGATAGCACGGGTTCGATTCCCGTCAGCCCCTCCACTTTGAGTTCTCATTTCAGTTGAGACTTTCTCAGGCCGGATGAGACTGTTGCAGCACCGTAGCCGGGTGGACCCGACGCTCTCGGGCTTTCGACGAACACCCCTGATGCTTCCCAGGCAGCACCTGAGATGCGCGTGATTACGTGGTTCTCTGCGAGACATTCGGACTGCCACTCGCCTGACACTGCGCACCACTGGGAACTCACCAGAAGCCGCTTCTCTGGGTGCTCCGGTCTCTTCCGGGGGAACTCACCATCCGCCGACATCTAGGCCGGAGAAGGAAGCGTCGAGCTAAAGTGAGCCGTCGACCCGCGAACGATGAGTTCCGTGGGCACGAGATGACGAACTGGTGGGCTCACATCGCCGTGGATGCGTGCGAGCAGAGTCTCGACGGTCTTGCCTGCGATAGCGGGAACGTCTTGTTGAATTGTCGTTAGATCGAACGAACCCCAGGCAGACATCGGGAGTCCGTCGATGCCACTTACCCAAACGTCTCCGGGAACTGACACGCCTAGTCGTCGCAGCGCATCAAGCGCCCCGTAAGCGATGATGTCCGACCCGCAGAAGAGTGTGTCAAACCGTTCGCCGCTCGCTACGAGCTCGCGGGCCGCCGTGACGCCAGACTCGTAATCCGTCCCCCCGCTCCGGACGCGCTCCTTTGGCACGCGAATGCCGCTGCGTTGCAGAGCCTCGAAGAATCCAGCTCTTCTTCGCGACGTCGCCACCGACGTCGGCGACCCGAAGATCGCAGCGAAGCTGCGCCGACCCGCGCTAATCAGATACTCCGCCATCGACCGTGTCATGCCTTCATGGTCTGCCATAACCACGTCGGCCGTTACAAGGTCGGGAGCACGATTGCACAGCACGAATGGTGCATTCCTCCGTTGTAGCGCTTCCACCACCGTCGACTGCGTGTGCAGCGACGTCAGCACCAGCCCGTCTACGGATCCAGCCGCGAACCCGTCAAGCGCATATCGACCGTCCGCGGTTGTGTCGTCCCAGACAACAGCTTTCACTCCTCGGCTATTCGCCGCCTTCGTGAGCTCATCGAGAAGCAGCGGAAAGTACGGATTCCGAATGTCGCTCGTAACAAGTCCGATAGCGCCGCTCCGCGCTGTCCGCATCGCCTTCGCCTGCGCGTTGAGAACGAAGCCAGTCTCATCGAGCGCACGTCGAACACGTTCGCGCACTTCTGGACTGACCGTTTTGCTGTCGTTCAGAACGCGCGAGACAGTGGCTTGCGAGACTCCCGCGACCCGCGCAACATCCCGGCTAGTGACCATCGCTCACCCTCTTCATCGCGCTCGGCTTCGAATCAGCTTATGCGGCGACTGGCATCGGGCGCGCGTTGGCCGCTACACGACGCCTGCGCCCGTCATCTGCGCGGCGAGGTCGGTAATCGACTCGGCGTGCACATCCCAGATCTGCTCGGGTTCGAGATCTGTTGTTTGCTTCTCACCAAATTCACGCGCCCGCAGGATGAAGCCGGTAGCTAGGCCAGCCTCACGGGCCGCGGCAAGATCGTAGTTGTGGGCAGCCGCGAGCATCACTTCGCCGGGCTTTAGACGCAGCAACGCCGCCATCGAAAGATACGCGTCAGGGCTAGGCTTATACGCACGCGTCGTGTCTGCCCCGAGGATTATCGACCACGGAAGTTGACCGTACTCTGCCATCGAATAGAGGAGAGCGGTATTGGCATTCGAAAGCGGCCCGACAATGAATCGGCGACCAAGCTCTCGAATACCAGCCACGCTGTCGGGCCATGGACCAATCCGTTCCCACGCTCTGGTGAGGTGCGCGAGCTCATCATGAGGCACCGAGGAAGCATCGATTCCCGCGACCTCAAGCGCTCGCTCGAGATTCTCGCGGTGCAGAACATCGAGTGGCGTAAACGATCTTTCGCCGCTCCGGATCGGCTGCATCGACGGTTCGTACTGCGCGCGCCATTCGTCTGCGAACGCGTGCGGGTTGACCTGCGCACCGTGCGATGCGAGGAACGGACCGACCGCGTCGGCAACGCCGCTCCTCCAGTCGACGACGGTGCCGAACGTATCAAACAGTACGGCCTTTACGCGTCGCCCCGTGCTTGGGGATACGTACGGTGATGCATTCACTAGAACCCCCGCTTGGGTCATGCGTCTACGACGGTTGTGGGCTCGACACGCTTCGACGCGTCAACGAAGGATTTCTGGATGCCCCGGCGGCCGAGGATCACGAGCGTGAGCGCGGCAATGAGCATCATGCCCCCAACGACGAACATGGGGACCTCGTAGCCGCCGGTGGCGTCGTGCAGCGCACCGGTCGCGTATGGCGAGACAAAACCCGCAAGGTTTCCGATCGCACCGATGAGCGCAATTCCTGCTGCAGCTGAGGCGCCCGTGAGGAAACGGGACGGAATCGACCAGAAGATCGGGAACGACATGAAGATTGCGCATGCAGTGACCGTGATGACGGCCACCGTTGCCACCGGTGAACCCGCGAAGAGGGCCAGCGGAATACTCAGGCCGCCGATCGCCGCCGGTAGCGCGACATGCCAGATCTTAATCCCAACGCGATTCACGTAGAACGACCAAACGAGCAGGGCGATCGCTGCTGGAAGATACGGGATCGCCGTGATGAGACCGCGCTGAACAACATTGAGCGGCTCGCCGCCCTGTTCCTCAAATCCAGCGATGATCGTGGGCAAGAAGAACGCAAGGGCATAGAAGCCGTAGACGAGCCCGAAGTATCCGAGGCCCAACGCCCACACACGTCCGCTCTTGAACGCGTCCCGCACGCGCGGGTCGCGCCCGCTGCCTTCCGTCTTCGCGTTGTGTTCGGTCTCGAGTTCCTGCGTAAGCCAGTCACGCTCCGCAGACGTCAGCCATTTCGCGTCGGCCGGCTTGTCCACCAAATAGAACCAGGCGATGACACCAACCACAATCGCCGGGATCCCGACTCCGAGGAACATCACTCGCCAGCCTTCTAGTCCGAACAGCCCGTGCGCCGCAATCAGCCCACTTGCGAGCGGCGCGCCGATCACCGTCGTGAGCGGTTGTGCCACATAAAAGAGCGCGAGAATCTTCGCCCGGTGCCTCGCAGGCACGAACAACGAGAGGAAGAAGATGGCTCCAGGAAAGAACCCGGCCTCAGCTACGCCGAGAAGGAAGCGAAGAACGGCGAGTTGCTCGAAATTTTGAACCCAAGTGAAGAGCACCGAAACGATGCCCCACGAAACCATGATGCGCGCGAGCCATCGGCGAGCGCCAAACTTGTTGAGAAGGACGTTGCTCGGCACCTCAAGCAGGATGTATGCGACGAAGAAGATGCCGGAGGCGAAACCGAACTGAGCCGCGCTGAGGCCGAGATCCTCGTTCATCCCGTTCGGTCCGGCAAAGCCGATGGCAGTGCGATCGAGATAGTTGATGAAGAACATTAGCGCGACGAATGGAACGAGCCGCGTGGCGACCTTTCGGATCGCTGATCGTTCGACGGTCAGCGCGTTGCTTTTTGACATGAGACCTCGTTGTCTGTGTAACCCAGATACAAGCGGCGACCGTTGACTGATCGCTCCGCCGTAAGGCAGTGTATACGTATTCCCGCCAGATGAGAAGAGCAAGTGAGGGCCCCACAGTGAAACACGATGCCGCTGCCGCCATGCCAGAGCGCGAAGCCACAGGCCTCAACGCGTCTCTGTTCGCCGAGATCCGCGAGGCTACCGGGCAGCCATTCGTGACGTCGGTGTGGCGGATGCTCGCCCATTCGCCCGCCGATCTGCAATCAACCTGGGACGCGACTCGCCCTTTCATCCGTCCCAGAGAGACGGCATCTATCCTTCGGAGCATCACGCCTGAGTTGGCACACAGCCTGCGTGCCCCCGACTCCCCTATGGCGCAGCGCGTCCTTATCGCATACTCGAGGGCGAATAGCGCAACGATGGCTGGTCTCCTAGCCGCACTCACAGGCACGACGAGCACCCACCCCGCGTCGCCACCCATACGTGCAATGCCCGAACTTCCGCCCCTCCGAGAACGCGAGGAACTTCCGAGCTGGCTGCGCCATCACGTCGATGTTCTCGACCGAGCGGGCACTCGTCGAAGCGCTCCGCTGCTTCATGCGACGGTTTGGCGGCATCTCGCGAGCGCGGCGCCCATCTCAACCCTCGCGATCTCGCAGCATGTCTCAAGGATTCCTCGACCGAAGATAGAGGCCACCGCTCGCCTCGTTCGCATGCGTCTTGCCCGCGCCGCTGACTCCTGGGTGGAGTCCCGCCGATCCGCCATCCAGCACGGGCTCGAACCATACTTGCGCGGGTACGCCGAAGACGTCCACACAACGGCGAGGGTGATCGCTGTGAGCACACTCGCTCTCGGCCTGCTCGGCAAACGCGTTGGCCGAGCCAGCTGACGGGGACGCAAGACCCTGGGACAAACGCACAAGAGCACTAATGCTCCTTGCTGAGTCCCGGCATAGCGCTAGTCTTACTTACTTACGGTCCGTTCACTCGGTGTCCACCGAGTACGTCGAACGTTACGTCGGCACTGACACGATCCGTATCGGACGAACAGGATGACTCGATGCCACAGGCGTCATCAGACACATCATTTCCCGTACCGCATCGGAAC
The DNA here is from genome assembly GCF_054798195.1 of Microbacterium sp. GXF0217. Lineage (NCBI taxonomy): Bacteria > Bacillati > Actinomycetota > Actinomycetes > Micrococcales > Microbacteriaceae > Microbacterium > Microbacterium sp. GXF0217. The sequence continues at coordinate 13,332 of NZ_JBSJZG010000005.1, forward strand.
TCTCGCACGCCCGAGAGCGGCGACCGAACCCAGCGCCTCAAAGGTCGCTCATTCGCCGAAACACGCAGCGCGGTTCTCGATCTGATCCGCGTCGAAGGCCAGATCACGCGCGCCGATATTGCGCGCCGATCCGCGCTGACAGAAAAGACGATCTCTGTCATCGCGCAATCCCTCATCGAGGCGGGCCTCGTCGTAGAGGCCGGCTTGGCCGAATCTTCCGGCGGTAAACGACCAATCTTGCTTCGCCTCAATCACGAAGGACTTTACGCTGTCGGCATCTCGGTGCACGTAGCCCGCTGCCTCATCGTGATATGTGCACTCGATGGCACTGAAGTGGCGAGAAGCGAGATTCGAGGAATGGGCACCGAGCATCCTCCGGCTGTCGTCAAACGAATCGCCGCGGCGCTGCACCGACTCCTCAAACGACGAGCCGTCGATCCCGAATCCATCATCGGTGTTGGCGTCGCGCGCGGCGGGCGAGAAGGCGCACCAACGGAACGCGACAACGACGACGCCTACATCAAGGCGTGGGAGGACTACCCGACAGAAGCAGAGCTCTCCCGACTCACCGGTATCGCCGCCACCCGCGAAAACGATGCGAACTGCGCGGCTCTCGGCGAGTACTGGACATCTGGAAGTTCGGTGCGTGATTTTGCGACGATCTACCTCGCGTATCGGGTGAGTTGTGGGATCGTCATCGATGGCTCGCTCTATCGCGGATATTCAGGAAATGCGGGCAGTGTCGGCCACACCATCGTGGATCCGGCCGGGGCTGTGTGCTGGTGCGGGAGACGCGGATGCCTCGAGACCGTCGGCAGTCCCCACGCGATCACTGAGCGCGTGCGAAACGACGCTGAACTCCGCGTCGCGTGCGGCGTGACGCCAGACATGGAGTTCGGTGAGATCTATGATCGATTCGCCCAGGCCGTTCGCGGCGGCGTTGCAGAAGCCGTAGAGCTCTTCGAACGTGTGGCCGAGCTCCTCGCCACCGCAATCATAAATCTCGTCAATGCGCTCGATCTCGATCTCATCACGCTGACTGGCCCCGGCTTCACACAACTCGGCGAACAGTTTCGTGCCGCAATTGACGAGAAGGTCAACGCGGTCGGATTTCTGCGTGACGTACACACCACAACGATTCGCCTTGGAGCCGGCGGGGCGGATGCGGGGGCTCTCGGAGCCGCATCTCTCGTTCTCCATCGGGAGCTCACTCCGCACCAAGGCGCGTAGACGAAGCTCACTGCCTGCGCTCATCCGAAGCGCAGGCAGTGATTGTATTCGCGACGAGATCCGCCTGTCATACCCACGTCGGCGGACGACGGGCATACGGCTTTTCGAGCGCGGCCAGTTCTTCACCAGTCAGCGCGAGGTCCAGGGCGGCGACGGCATCTGCGAGGTGGTGCGGCTTGAGCGCTCCGACAACGGGTGCGGTCACGGTCGGGTTCTTCATGAGCCAGGCCAACGCGACCTGAGCCATGGAAACGCCACGATGCTCCGCGATCGATTGGACTGCATCGACGATGACCTTCGAGCTCTCGCGCCAGAGTGAGTATCCGGAGAAGTTCATGTTCGAGTCTCGGTCTGGCCTCGTCGCGCTGCCAACCCCCCAGGGCCGTGCAACCATGCCACCAGCAAGCGGACTCCACGGCAACGCGCCGACACCCTGATCACGGAGGACTTCGAACATCTCGACCTCTTCTTCACGCGCAAGCAGGTTGTATTGACTCTGCATGGAGATGAACTTGGTCCACCCGTTCGTATGGGCGACATGCTGCAGTTTTGCGAACTGCCAAGCCCACATGCTGGACGCACCCAGGTAGCGAACCTTTCCGGCCTTCACGACATCGTGCAACGCTTCCATGGTCTCTTCGACCGGAGTCTCATCGTCGAATCGATGAATCTGGTAGAGGTCGATGTAGTCGGTACCCAGCCGAGTGAGCGACGCATCGAGCTGTTCGAGTATCGCTTTTCGGGAGAGTCCCCCACCGCCCGGCCCGCTGTGCATCGGACGGTGCAGCTTCGTCGCGAGGACGATCATGTCCCGCTGGGTGAGCTGTTTCATCGCCTGTCCTACGATCTCCTCCGAGGCACCAAAGCTATAGATATTCGCTGTATCCCAGAAGTTGATGCCTAGTTCAAGCGCCTGCTTGAAGACTGGAGCCGCGCCTTCCGAGTCCAGGGTCCACGGCTCACGCGATCCGTCGCCGAATCCCATACAGCCGAGTGCGACGCGGCTCACCTTCAAACCGGATGTTCCTAACCGGGCGAATTCCATGCTGTGTCCTCCTCGACATTGACGAACTTCAAAATCAGTGCGAACGACGAGTCAGCGCAACGCTTCGACACCTTCGCTTCAACCAGATACCTGATAGTACGTAAGAAAGTAAGTCTGCGTCAATCACGCTTCACGGCCACACATCAAAGAAGAATCTTACTTACCATAGGTTGCCTAACTCGGGACCGTGCTCTAGTCTCGGGGAAGGTCGGCGCGCATACGCGTGAAGGTCTAGCAGGAGTGACTCCGCAACTCAACGACGATTGGTGAAGCCGATGAACATCCCGATGTCACCTCATCGACGACAGGTCGGGGTGGGCATTATCGGCGCTGGCCTGGCAACCCAAGCCGTCCACCTTCCCGTCCTCATGCGTTGTGCGGACCAGCTCCGAACGATCGCGATCGCGTCGCGCGACCTTGACACGGCGGCACAAGTGGCGACCCGGGTCGGCGCTGCCGCACTTACCGACGTGGACCTCCTGCTTGCGGATCCGAACGTCGAAGTCGTCGCAGTGTGCTCACCGGACGATATGCATGCGCAGCACGTTGTAGCCGCATGTGAGGCCGGCAAGAAGGTTGTGTTCTGCGAGAAGCCGCTCACGACGTCGTATGACCAACTTGCGTCCATCGAAGACGCGGCACGGGCGAACGGCACGCGTCTCGTGGTCGGGGCGATGCTCTCCTTCGACGACGCCTGGCGATCCGCGTTGATTCGATGGCGAGATCAAGCTCTCACCGCAACGTTCGTCCGATCGACCATGTTCCTCCCCTTGAATCCGACGCGACAGGCACGCGTGGAAGATCTTCTCCCCCGGAGCCCGCGTCCGCCGAACGATCTCAGCTCGCCGCAAGGACGCTACAACGCCTTTTCGGGGTCGGTGTTAGGGCTGGCGACGCATGCTCTACCTCTGGTGCATTCGCTCATGCCGGGGCTCACGAGCGTCACTGACGCTCGCTGGTTGATGCCGTGGGGATACGCGATCACGCTCTCCGATGGGAGACGCGCCGCAGAGCTTCTCGCACTCATGCCCGGGCCATGGGAGACCGACTGGGCGTTCGAGGCATGGAGTGGGCGAGACCGGATGCTCATAGCGTCCCCCCCTGCGTTCGTTCACGCAGGCTCAAGTCGGGCCACATTCGAGCACGACGGCGACATCGTCCTTCTACATTCCGAAATGAACGGATACGAGTCGCAATGGCGACATGTCGCCGATGTCGCGCGCGGCAGCGAACCCTCTGTGGCCCTCGATGACGTCATAGCCGAGACTCGTCTCGCGCTCGACATCATCGACGGCGCACGAGCGTACTTCGAAGGGGCAGCGTGACCATGACAGTGTTGAGAAGCATAAGTATCGATCCCGCAACACCATCGCTCACGGTTGCACGCTTGCGGGAGGCAATCGCCTCGATGCCTCTGCGGCTCAGCGAGCAGTTGGCATCCGACGGCTCCGCGACAACGCTCTCCGCGTCATCACCGCGATTTCAGGCGGCTGCCGCGCAGGCGCGAAAACTGAACACTCCTGTGCTCGTCACGGAAGTGACCTATCTCACCGTCGAACACCTCGAGTGGTTCGCAGATCAGGCCGCGAGCGGAGCACCCGTAGGTTTCCTGCTCGATCATTCTGGGAACCGGATCCGCGAAACTGCGGATCAACAGCTTCGAGGGGACCGGCAGCGCCTCACCCTCGCGACATGTGTCATGACGCATTCCGACCGCGAGGGACTCCCCACCGAGGGGATGCTCGTCGAGCAACTGGCGCTGCTGGATCTCTTCGGCCTGTCGAACTTCGACTCGGAGCGGACGACACTCGCCGATACCGGCTACGTTGCCCACGGCCGCTTCGGCACGGTAGAGGCAAACCTCACCGGGATTGTCGGTGGTTCGCAAGATCGCATCGAACTTCATTTGTTCGGCGCAGACGTGCACTGGCGATTCGCACATCAGTCGCCTCGGTCCGCCCAAACGAGCGAGCTCATGCGAGAGGACGCGGACGGCCGCTTCACGTGGCCATCCGCGTACGAGACGACTGCTCGAGACCACCTCGTGCAGTTTCACCGCACAATCTCCAACGGCGAAGCACCGCTCGTCGACGTCCCAGCGATGATTCGCTACAGGACAATCGCCCGGGATATCGCCCGACGCGGCGATAGACGCGCATCCACAGACCGAGCCACCGCGAGGAGAACAGAAAGAACATGACCGATCTCGACGACGACGACTTCGTGCCGCTCTTCAATGGCGAGAACCTCGACGGCTGGTTCGCGACCCCACGAACCTACGGAGAAATGTGGCCGGGCGGCCCCACCCTGCAGGAGCTGCGTCCAGGGTTTCCCGCCGACTACAACGAGAGAGCTGCCGCCCACGCCGCCAAGTGGACAGTTGAGGATGGTGCAATCGTCGGCCGCCAGGACGAACCTGGCAGTGGTTGGGGGGGATATCTTGTCAGCGAACGCAAGTTTGGCAACTTCGAGCTTCTCATCGAGGCGAAACCGGATTGGCCGGCAGATACCGGCATCATGGTTCGCAAGCGTCCGGACAGCTTCCACGGTTTGCAGGTCCTCGTCGATCATCGACAGTCCGGTTCCATCGGCGGCTTTTACGGCAACGGGCTCGGCAGTTTTCTCGGCGTACCGTTCGCACTAGATGCCGAGTACGACGCCTCAGGAACGCCGGTCGGCTTGCGAGAGGACGATCCAAAGACATCGCTTCAGCCAATCGACGATGCGAAGCGCGGTCTGCTGACCTACGTGAGTGACGTTGATGACTTTCTCGCTACCTGGCGGTTCGGCGACTGGAACGAGTTCAGGATTCGCGTAGTCGGTGCGAAGCCGACCGCCACCGTGTGGATAAACGGTCTGAAAATCGCCGCGATCAACCTCGCAACCATCTCTGCGCCGAATTATGACGCAGACGCAGTGGCCAGCTTCCTCGGCCCGAGCGGGCACATCGGGCTCGAAGTCCACGACAACGACGTCGCGATGGGTGAAAAGAGATGGGGTCCAGGAGCCGCCTGCCGCTGGCGCAACATTCGGGTGAAAGAGCTCGCGCATGAGTAACGACCACCCGCAAGCCGAGCACGAGAAACACGTCTCGAATCGAACCGAAAGGAGCGCAGGAATGGACCGGTTGTCGGGTCTGACTGAGTTCGTCAAGTTGATCCTGAGTCCATCGGGGCCCTCCGGCATTCCCGCGGTGCCGAGCATCGAGGATATGCGTCGCAGAGCGCGCCGTAAGCTGCCCAAGATGATCTTCGACTTCGTCGAAGGCGGCGCAGGCGACGAGACAACGCTCCGTTCGAACGAGTCCGACTTCAACGAGGTGAGATTTCGACCTCGCACACTCGTCGATGTGAGCGCGCAGGATACATCAGCCGCGTTCGCCGGCCAGGAGTTCCCGCTCCCGCTCGTGCTCGGGCCGGCTGGCCTCGTGCGCGTTGTGGGCAACGGAGGCGAGCTCTCCGCGGTAAAGGCCGCAGGTGCTCGTGGAATTCCCTACACGATCAGCACCTCTTCGGCGTGGTCGATAGAGGAGATCGCCGACGTGGCGACCGGGCCGCTCTGGTTCCAGCTCTACCTTTGGCGGAGCCGAAGCCTGATCGAGAATCTTGTCGCGCGCGCCAGATCGGCGGGCTGCTCCGCCCTCGTGCTTACTGTCGATGTCCCCTTGAACGCGAACCGAATTCGCGACCTCCGAAACGGCATGTCGATCCCCCCGCGAGTCACGTTTCGCAACGCCGTAGAGGCCGCTCGGAGACCGCGGTGGATGCTCGATATGATGCAGCCGCCTGCGATCGGATTCCGTAATTTCCAGGGCGTGGCCGAAGGGGACAGCAGTACATCGCATAGCGAATTCATCAATCGTGAACTCTCCAACTTGACTGCGACCTGGGAAGATCTGGCTTGGCTGCGCCGAGTCTGGGATGGGCCTCTCTACATAAAGGGCCTGACGACTGTCGAAGATGCCCGGCTCGCCCTGTCCGCGGGCGTCGACGGCATCATTGTTTCGAATCACGGCGGCCGTCAACTCGACGGACTCCCGAGTTCCGTCAGCGCATTCGCCAGAATCGCGCGCGAGTTCGCGGGCGAGACTGAGCTGTTCCTCGACGGCGGCATTCGTTCGGGGGTCGACATCGCGAAGGCCCTCGCTATGGGCGCTACTGCCGTTACCGTTGCTCGCAGCTGGGTATACGGAGTTGCTGCTGGTGGGGAACAGGGCGTCACTCGAGTGATCTCAATCTTCGAACAGGAGCTTCGGCAGACGCTGGCGCTTCTCGGCGCATCCCACTCCCGCGACCTCAACGAGAGCTACGTGGACGCTCCTCGCCATTGGCTCGCTTCTCCCGACGCCTCCCTCCACGATTAGGAACAACGCGAGAGCCCCCTGGATACCGACATCCAGGGGGCTCTGTTTCACTTGCTCGCTACGGCATGAACGCGTGAGCGGACTGCCCGCCGTCCACCCAGAGCGTCTGGGCCGTGATGTACGAAGCCTTGTCGCTCGCGAGAAACGCAACTGCCTCAGCGATGTCGTCTGGCGTGCCGATGCGTCCGATCGGCTGATGTCTCAGCATCAGTGCCATCGATGCGTCACGATCCTCGGTGCTGTCGAGCCACTGATAGAACATGCCGGTGCCAACCGTACCTGGGGAGACAGCGTTTACGCGCACGCCGAAAGGTGCGAGATCCAGCGCACTGCTGCGCGTCAGCCCGAGCACACCGGCTTTGGACGCGGCGTACGAAGATGTCTGCGGCAACGTGCTGCCGGCGTGTACTGACGAGATGTTCACGACGGACGCGGCCGGAGCTGCCCGCTTCAGATGCGGGACCGCGGCGTGCATAAACAAGTAGACAGATCGCAGGTTCACGGAGATCGTGCGATCCCACTCTGCAGCACTGACCTCATCGATGCCTTTGCCGTCCTGGATACCGACGTTGTTCACGAGCACATTCAGGCCGCCAAATGTATCAACCGCAGCCGCCACTGCGCGGTCGACGTCCCGCTCGGCTGCGACATCGGCGACGACAGCGAGCGCACGTCCACCACGGGCGACGATCGCATCGGCTACGTGATGCACGTTGGGATTGACATCCACGACGACAACGGACGCCCCCTCCTCTGCGAGCAGCAGCGCGATGCCCTCGCCGATCCCGGTGGCAGCACCGGTCACGATCGCAGTCTGATCTTCGAATCTCATGGTGTTGTTCGTGCCTTTCGTTGTGGGCTGTTGATGGACCTAGAAGACTGCGACCGGGTTGACCGGGCTGCCGGTGGAGCCGACCAGTCTCAGCGCGGGGACAGAGAGGAGGAACGTAGAGCGGCCTAGCTCTCGGGATGTCTCCGACAGCGGCTCTAGATCGCAATTGTCGATCAGCCGAAGACCCATCGCCACGATGCTGATTGCGTGAATCGGCATCGGCATGCCGACGCCGGCATACGGATTGGGTAGCGCATCGTTTGCCGTATCGGAACCGATGAGAGAGACCTCGCGCTCCGCGAAGAGCGGCAGACAGCTCACGTCCCATCCCGGATAGCCGTCGTCGAAACAACTGGGACCGTGCTCGCGACGCCGCCGCCCGAATCCCGTCCGCAGAAAGACCGCGTCGCCTTGTTGAATACGAAACCCGTGCGCGTCCTCGATCCTTCGAATGTCGTCGGCGCTGACCGTCTCCCCGGGATCCAGCCAGCGTCGACCATAGAATCCGGCCGCATCTATCAAGACCCCCCGTGTGGTGATGCCATCCTGCGTCGACCTCACATCGTGGATCGTCGCTCCGTCCGCGGCTGTGACCTCGTCTGCGCGTCGGCCACCGTACATCAGTCCGTCCCAGAAGCAGTGCGAGAGAGCGTCGATGTGGGTGATCGTGTAGCCGTGAAAGCTCATCGCAATCCGTTCGGATGCGAAGTCGAGCCGCGATGCATCCGCACCCTCGGGCTGGGGGCGGTGGCCCACCGACTCCCCAGTTCGCAGCATCTGTCTCGCGGGAGGGTCCTCTTCGTCAGGCATGTGAGGATCTATATCCCAAGACAGCGACACGCTCCGGCCTACGGAGACCGTCCCAATAGACTCCTTCATCACCTGCGGCGTGATGTAGTTCAGCGCTCCTGCCGTGTCATCCGCACCCCACCTCTCCCACGTGCACAGGTCGATGGGCAGCGAGAGCGCCGACTCGACGACAGGCCTATCGTTCGCCCGATCAGCGTTCTCCGGCATGCGATCCTTCGCTGGTCGGCGGGTTGATGAGTGATCCATTACTCGTACGGGCACTCTTCGGTGGTGATGTAGAGGTACTGCTGAGACTCTTCACTGTCGATGTTCTCGGTCGTCAGATGCCCCAGTGGCGGAGCAGACCATTCGGACTGCGGTCGGGGCTCCAGCGCCTCCCCCTTCGGATGGGTGCGGATCGCTTCGGCGATCTCAGTGATCGCCGCCTCTCCTCGAGCGAAAGCCGATTGCGCGAAGACATCACTGATGTAGCCAGCGCGGAGCGCGTCGATTGCGACCGGGTCGCCGTCCCAGGCCCACACTGTGAGCTCTCCCGGCTTGACCTTGAGCTGCTTCAAAGCCGCCACCACTCCAACGGAGTCGGGTCCGTTGGAGGCCAGAATCATTTTGAGGTCGGGGTTCGCGAGCACGATGGAGGTGGCGGCTGTCGTGGCCTTGGTGACGTCGAAGTTGGTGTACTCGATCACGACCTCGATGTCGGGCCGCTCGGACTCGACAGCCTCGACCAGCGGTTGCCACCGCACCTCTACAGGCGCGATGCCCGCGGTCCCGGCGAGAACCGCGATCGTTCCGGGGCCGTCGGGGAGGCGCGCCAAGAACTCGTCGACGAGCTCGTCGGAACTGAAGTCAACGTAGGGGACTGAGTAGAGTGCCTGAGGCTCCATTGGCTGAGTTCCGACCACGGGGATGCCCTTGCTCATGAGCGTCTTCGTCTCGTTCACCAACTGTGAACTCTGGAACAGATTGAGAAAGTAGCCATCCGGGTTCGTGAGCGCGGCGGCGTTGTAGCTCGCCTGGAGACCTGCGGGCTCTGTCGTCGGAGTCGTGAAGAACTGCTGATCGACGTTGCCGTCCTTCTCCGCTCCGGACTTCGCGCCACACATCACCGTTTGCCAGAACGAGTCCTGAAGGTTGCCGATAACTGTTGCGATCTTCACACGCTCAGCGCCGCCGTCGGCACTACTTGTTGCACTCGGCGCACCGCCGCCGGTGCACGCGGACAGCAGAAGTACCGCAACGCCAGCTGTCGACAACGCTACGAACGTCTTCTTGCTTTTCATATTGTGTTTCCTCTTCTTTGAGTTGGTCTAAAGGTGTGCAGCGTCGCTGAGAGATCCTGCGCGCTGGGTTACGTATCTTGTCGGCCCTTCGCGCGGAACCGATCGAGAGCGACCGCCGCGATAAGGACGGCTCCAACCGCGATGAGCTGCCAGAAAGACGGGACCCCGATGATGATCAGTCCGCCCTGGAGAAGAACCGTGAGCCCGACGCCCCACACCGTTCCGGCGAGGCTCAGCCGGCCGCCCTCGAGCGCAGTGCCGCCGATGACGACCGCGGTGATCGCCGCGAGTGGATCGTTCGCATGTCCGGTAACGGTTGTCGCGCCATAGTGGGCGATCGACACGAAACCTGCAAGACCCGCTGTGAGCCCGCTCAGCGCGGCCAGGCCGAGAATGAGGCTGCGCACTCGGATGCCCGCCCGCTGCGCGGCCACCCGGGATGATCCGAGCGAAAGGGTATGGACGCCGAGTTTGCTGTACCGCATCATCACCCACAGGAGCAGAGCGACGAGTACCGCGACAAGCACCGGCAGAGGGATAGGGCCGATCGTTTGAAGTCCGAATCCGGACTGGAGTTCGATCGGAAGCTGGCCGATATCCGAGCCGCTCGTAAGGAGCAGCGCGACTCCCGTTGCAATCCCGGTCGTGCCCAGGGTGGCGATCAGCGAGTTCACCCCGAGAAAGCCGATCACGAACCCATTGATGAGACCGAAGAGCACGCCCACGAGAAGAGCGACGAGGAGACCCATCGTGATTCCGAGGCCCGGCGTGGCGTAATTACCTCCGGCATCCATCGGGCCGCTGAACTCCAGCATCGCCCTTGCACCAAAGACGGACGAGAGCACGAGGTTCGCACCGACAGAGATGTCGATGTAGCCAGCGGCCAAGAACACCGCGAGACCGAGCGAAATAAGCATCAACTGCGTGCCGGCAAGCGCAAGGGACTGAAAGTTCTGCAACGACCAGAACACGTTGCCCGGTGAGAGAAGTCCGAATACCAAGATCAATACGAGATCCAGAAGAAGCACCCACGTGCCCCCCGCACGGAGCCATTTCACGAACGACGACGGCCCCTTCACGCTTCGAAGATCGAGGTCGACTTCCACAGCGCCGGTCGCGGTCGCCGATTTCGAGCGGAGGTTCATGCTGCCTCCGCTCGGTAGCCGACCATCGTCGCTACGACATCGGGCACAGTCAGCGTGTCTGCCTGCTCGTCCAGCGCCGTCGCTCCGCGCCACAGCACGCAGACCCGATCCGCCACCTTCAGCACTCGCGGTAGATCGTGTGACACTACGAGCACTCCGAGGCCCCGCTCAGCGACGGTGCGCATGAGGTCGCACACGATCTCGCTCTGCCGCGCGCCCAGCGCCGCGGTCGGCTCGTCCATGAGAACCGCTGTACGCGACCACATAACTGCACGCGCGACAGCAACGGCCTGTCGCTGACCACCAGATAGGTCGCGGATCTGTACGGACAGAGACGGAAGTTTGATCGAGAGCTCTCGCAGAGCTGCGTCCGCACGCTCAGTCATCTCTGCCCGGTTGACGATCCCCAACCGGCCGAGCACCGATCGTGCCATGAGCTCGTGGCCGAGGAACATGTTGTCGACGACCGAAAGATCGGGTGCAAGCGCGAGATCCTGATGTACACAGTCAACGCCGCGGCTTTGAGCGTCACGGATCGAGCCAAGCTCGACTTCCTCTCCCCCGATAATGAGCTGGCCAGAATCCGGAGTGACGATGCCAAGCAGAGTCTTCAAGAAGGTCGATTTTCCTGCGCCGTTGTCTCCGAAGAGCGCGACGACCTCTCCCGGTCGGACCGTGACACTCGCGTCGGACAACGCCTGAACGTGCCCGAAGCGCTTCGCAATAGAGCGCCCCGCGATCGCCACTCGTTCAACTTTTTGATCGACGGGCACTGCGCCAGGAAGTGCTGGATCGGTCGGTGACGTCCTTTCTCCACCGCCCGCACCGCTTGTATGTTCGCTGTCCACGAGTTGTGCCTCCACATTGAGTCGTCCTGATCGACGCGGGTCGCGTCGATGTGGTTCCAGTTCTGATGGCCCTCGGCCTTACCCGGGTCCTCTTGTCTCTCGTCCATTCACTCAGCGACGAGAGAATGAGAATCTAGAGGAAACTAAAGTAAGTAAGATTGACCAGTGCTCATGAACATAGAGCTCTCTGGATCGAGTGTCAACAGCTCGGCGAAAACTCGCCCCGTCCACTCGTTCTCGCGCTAAGGCAGCCCGGTTTCGCCCGCAGAGCACCTATTTGAATGTCACTCGCACGCCGGAGTTCGACATCACAAATACCCGCCCCACGGGCGCTACAGCAGCCACGAGGCGGGTATTGAGAGGGTGCGAGAGGCTACTTGAGCGCGCCCGCCGCGAGGCCTCGTTCGAAGAAGCGCTGAAAACTGATGTAGGCGATGATCACGGGGAGCGCGGTGAGTACGGCTGCCGCAAGAACCTTTGTCTGATCATTGTTGAACTCGCCGACGAAGTACTGCGGTACGAGCGTGATCGTTTGCATGTCAGGCGTCTGCAGGAACAGCAGCGGAAGCAGATATCCGTTCCACGATGAGATGAAGACGAGCACGACGATCGCTGCCGCGATGGGCCTTGTGAGCGGCAAGATGATGTGCCAGAAGACCAGAACATTGCTGGCGCCGTCGACCCTCGCCGCTTCGGCGAGTTCGTTCGGTACCCCATCGACGAAGTTTCGAGCCAGCAGGACAGCGAACGGAATGTAGAGCGCAGCTGCCGGGATGATGACGGCCAGATACGTGTTGTAGGCACCCGCCGCCGTGACCGTGGCGAACAGGGGTGCAATGAGCACGACTTCGGGCAGCGTTAAGCACACCAGCAGCATCCAGAAGTAGATCTCTTTGCCGCGGATGCCGAGCTTCGACAACCCGAACGCAGCCGTCAACGTGCAGACCAGAACGAGGGCTATGACGCCCGCTGAGATGATGACGCTGTTGACGAAGAACCTCGGCAAGGTGCCCATCTCGAGGACGGTTCGATAATTTTGCCACCCAGCGCCCGCGAGCGAACCCGTCACCATCGCGACAAGCGGGAACACGAAGGGCACGACGATGACGGTGGCAAGAAGCTGGAGTACGAGCTTGCTGCGCCTGGTGCGGAGGTCAAACACGGGACGTTACCCTTTCGCGTCGAGCCAAGTTCATGATGATTGCGACGGTGAGCGCAACGATGAGCAGCACGATGGACAGTGCTGAGCCGTACCCGACTTGCGAGAGTGCGACGCTGACGTCGTAGATCTGCGTGCCGAGAAATTCGGTGGAGTTGTTCGGTCCACCATCGGTGATAAGGAACGGTATGTCGAAAACCTTGAGGGAATCGATCGCAGTGAGCACTGCGATCGCCACGGTCGTACCACGCACGCCCGGCCAGACGATGCTGCCGAGAACTCGTGCTTCGCCAGCACCGTCCAAGCGCGCGGCTTCTAAAGTGTCCAAATCGATCTGGCTCATCGCGGCGTAATACAGGACGAACATGATTCCTGTCGTCTGCCAGACCGCGACCGACATGACCACGATCAGCGCGGTGGTTCCGTTCGCAAGCCACGCGGAGCTAAGCGCACCGAGCCCAATTGCATCGAGCACCGAGTTGAGCTGCCCGTCCGGCGCATAGATTTCGCGAAACACGGGTGCCACCGTCGCGGGTGCGATCACGACCGGGATGAAGATGAGGACCTTGTATAGCGTCCGAAGGTAAATCTTCGAGTGCAGAATTGATGCCATCGTGAACCCGAGGATGACCTGCGACGCGAAGACGACAACAAAATAGAACGCTGTGTTCCTCAACGACTTCCAGAACACGGGATCCTCAACCATACGCGCATAGTTGTCGATCCCGACGAAGCTCTGCCTCGGAGATGCGCCGTCCCATTCCATGAACGACAGCATCCCTGTGTAGCCGATGCAGTAGTACAGCACTCCGACGGATACGACGATCGCTGGCAAGATCCAAGGCAGTCCCGCGTTACGCTTTTTTCGCGATACGACCGTGCGCCGCGGGCGCCCTGTGACGAGCGTCGCAGTATCAGGGGCCGGCGCTGTGACACGTGACGAGATGTTCATCGATGCCTCTCTTGGTGACCGCACTCGTTGGAAGCTGCGGCCACCCTCACGAACTGTCGTCTTTTTACTCGGACACCGGGTTAGCGTCGAACACCGCTTGAATCGACGCGGCCCCTTCTTCCGGTGTCGCTTGACCGCTTACCACCGCCTGGTTTGCGTCCGCGATTGCTTGCAGGTTGACTCCCGGCAGTCCCTTGCGCTGCTCAGTGGCCGCACTGTAGTCCGCGTAAAGCTCCTGCAGGAGCGGTAGCTGAACATCGGGGTTCACCAGCTCGAGAGAATCCCACTTCGGTTCGATGCCCTTCAGCGTCGGAACGGAATCCATGTTGTCGGTGACCGCCTGCTGGCCTGATTCGGTTCCGCCTAGCCACAGCGCGAACGTCGTCGCAGCGTTGCGTACCTTCGACTTTGCGTTCACGGCTTGCGCCGCATCGGGTTCAATGAACAACGTCGGGGGGTTGCCCTTACCCGCGACATCCGGAAAGTCGACAGGCACGATGGTGATCGGTTCAGTGCTCGCTGGCACACCCGCTCCAGCGAGCGCTGCGGTCATGCTGTTCGTCGTCATGTATTGGGCGTACCAAGAGCCCATCTGCACCATCGCGACCTCGCCGGAAAGGAAGGCGTTGTTCACGTCCGGGTACTGCTGAATGCCAACGCTCCCGGGATCGAGGATGCCTTCGCTTTCGAGGCTCGCGAATATTTCAAAGGCTTCCACAATGGCAGGATCTGTCCACTCCGCCTCACCATGAATGGCCTTCTCATAGAGTCCGGGTTCGATGCTGTTCACGATCGAATGCAACGTGTCGACGTCGAAAAGTTTCGCCCCGACTCCCTCTCTGAAGCACCCGTACCCGTTGGAGCGGAATACTTCACAGACCTCTTTCCACTCCTGAAGATTGGTCGGCGCCTCCAGCTGGAACTGGTCGAAGAGATCTTGATTGATCCACATTCCACCAGCGCCGATACGAGCCCACGGCATTGCGACGAACCGATCGTCCTCGTCGGTGAACGCCTCGACTCCGAGATCCCAGACCTGCGATTTCCAGTCGGCACCCATGAGCTTTTCGGCATCCGCCGTCAGGTCCGTGGCGTAATCGCCGAACAGATCGATGGGACCAACGGTGCCGACCGCCGCAACGGTGAAAACATCGGGCCCCTCGTTCGAAGCGAGCGCCGGCCGCATGACCGCGTTGTAGTCCCCGCTTGGGATCTTCTTGTAGACCACCTCGATGTCGGGATATTCCTCGTTGAACGCGGCGATCTCTCGCTCTGCGAGGTCGTTATCGGGGGTCCACGACCACCAGTTCACGGTGCCAGAGGTCGCGGAACCGCCATCACCGCTGGCCCCTCCCCCGGCAGCGCAGCCCGAGACAACGAGCGTGGCGGCGGCTCCGAGCACGAGCGCCTGCATGATTCGTGAACGACTGCGGGACACGTTTGGTCTCCTTTGATCCATGGTTCCCTGCGCATTAGGTGCGCCGGGACCGCGTTGTGTGACGCTTGGCTAGGAGTTTAGTTTCGTCGTCGCGCCAATTGCAAGTAGTTGGGTACGAAAGTTATGGAACCTAAGTACGAAAGTTATCGCACTCGATCAACTTCGATCTCAGCGCCGTTCACCCGCGCGTCGCTCCTCATCCGACATGCTGCATACAGACGCTCGACGGCTTCAATCGTCGAGGCCGATGCACGTACTCCCTGCTCGAGTTCACTTGCAAGAAGCCTCCGCACGGTCTCCTTGGCGATTCCCGCGTCCTTCGCGAGAGACCGCATCGAGCGGCCTTGGGCTGCGAGTAGCCGGAGATACTTCGCCGCTCTCCGCGCGTCGCGCGATTCCTCGCGGGGCAAGATCCCCGACCGCCGGGCGTACTGAAGCTTGTACGCCCGGCGCGCATCGAGACACGTCATGCCCGTTACGGGATCGCGTGAGCAGGCGCGAGTGTCTCTGCATCCCGCGATGTAGCCTGCCGCAGTTCCATGCGCAATCGCGGTGCCATTGCCCGATGCGCGAGCAGCCTTGTAGCTCGCGTAGTAGCGCTGGCGCGCCTCGGAGCACGTCAGTTCCGCGCGATCCCTGTTCGGACAGACTTCGACGCTCCGGCATCCGCGCTTGTACCCCCACGACGTGCCGTGAACGACCGTTCGTTCGGGCGGCGAGGCAAGTCGATCGAATTCCGTGGCATCTCGTGGAATCGGACGATCGGCGGGAAGTCGGGCGGCCCGGTAGTCGGCGCGCACGCGCACGATCGCTTCTGCGCACGTGAGGTAATTGTCGTCTACATCGTATCGACAGCCCCCACGGGACCGACATCCTGCCAGATATCCCTCTGGCGTCCCATGAGTCATTTCGCTTAGACGATATATGCGTGCGGAACGTACGGGTCCTCCAGCCGTGCGACTATCTCTGCAGAAAGCTCCAGCCGCGTCGCTGCGACGGCATCTGAGAGGTGTGAGAGCTTCGTGGCGCCGACGAGGGGCACCGCCGAAGGCTTCGACAACAGCCACGACAACGCAACCTGCGCCCGCGGAACCTCGAGCTCGGCACCAACCGCTGCGACGACGTCGGCGACGTTGCGGTCGGCGGATTCTGTTTGCGCGTAGAGCCGCCCGGAAATCGAGTCAGACTCCGAGCGTGCGCTCTGTGCTCCCCAATCACGGGTCAGTTTGCCTCGCGCCAGCGGACTCCAGGGGACGACGCCGATGCCCTGATCCGCACAGAGGCCTGCCATCTCGCGCTCGAACTCTCGATTGATGAGGTTGTAGTGATCCTGCATTGAGACAAACGACGACCAACCGTGCAACCTCTGAAGATAGAGTGCCTTCGAAAATTGCCATGCGTACATCGATGATGCGCCGAGATAGCGAACCTTGCCCGCTTTTACAACGTCATTGAGGGCTTCGAGCGTCTCTTCGATCGGTGTCGACGAGTCCCAACGGTGAACCTGGTACAGGTCGATGTAATCGGTCTGCAGTCTCCGGAGACTGTTGTCTACCTCCTGCAGAATCGCTTTGCGCGACAGCCCCGCACCGTTGGGCCCGTCGTGCATCGTGCCGTGGACTTTCGTTGCAACCACGACAGCATCGCGGTTGGCTCCTAGTTCACGAAGCGCACGACCAAGGAACTCTTCACTGCTTCCACCGGAGTACACGTTGGCGGAATCAAAGAAGTTGATACCCGCATCAAGCGCAGCAGCGAACAGCGGTCGACTATCTTCTTCGTTCAGAACCCACTGGTGGCCACCGCGGGAAGCATCCCCGTAGCTCATACATCCCAGAGCGATCGCCGAGACATCTAGGCCTGTCGATCCCAGCTTGACGTACTTCATTTTATTGCTCCTTGAACGACGGCTTCTGCTGCAGAAAGTCCAGGCACCGAAGCGAACGCGGCGGCGATACCTTCGACGATGAAGTCGTGGTCTTCGTGGGAAGGAAGTCCAGAAACCGTCACGGCGGCAACAAGGCCAACGCCCTTCACCCGGATAGGTATCGATCCACCAGCCAACGTGTAGCGTTCGTTCAGCCAGCCGTTTGCGAAGGGGTCAACACTTCCCGCGGCGATGCGAGCGGCGAACCTTCGGCTGCTCATATCCATCCTCAGAACCGTCGAGGACTTGCGGCTCACCCATTCGTCTTGGTCCGGCGTGCTCCCCTCGAGCGCCGCGTGAAACAGCACGAACCCGGGTCGGCGGATGTCGATGACGACCGGATACTCCGACGCGATCGCCCGCTCGGCAAGGGACGTACCAAGCTGCCACGCGTCCGTGGGGGTGAAATGCGCGAACTCAAGCGCGGCTTCTTGATCCGCGAGGTCTTCGAACGTGAGTGGTTCTGGCATCATTGACTTCCTTCAGACTCGGTTGGGTACTCCACAAACGCAAATCTGCGAGAGTCGGGAGCCCAGCTGTGTACATTGATCGTGCCTTGACCGCCCGTCAGTCGCGCGACGTCACGGGCTTGAGCGAAGTCAGTCGTCGGCGCGAGACGAAGTGCAACGTCTCGATCGGCTGGGTGACCTACTGTCCCCGGGGGGTACGTGAGGAATACGACGCTGGCGCCATCCGGCGAAAGATGAGGGAACCAGTTCACCCCGTCGTCGAAGGTGAGCTGCTCGATGGCGCCACCCCCGCTGGGCATACGCGCAATCTGTGCGTGCCCAGACGAACTGCTGAACCGTTCGGTGTTGAAGTAGATCCACTCACCATCCGGTGAGAACTCGCTGCCGTCGGAAGGTTTGTCGCCGAACGTGAGCTGTACGCTCTCGCCGCTTGCGATCGAGAGCGTGAACACGTTGGCCTCTCGAACGCCAGCGAGGTTCGTCTCGACTCCGATATATGCGAGAAGATCTCCCGCCGGACTTACGCCGTGCAGAAAGTGCTTCCGTGAATGCACGTCACTCGTCACTCGTCGCACCGCGCCCCCGACAACGGCGCCTTCATAGATGTGTCCGTCGTTCGCCGAGAGGTAGATCGTGTCGCCGGTCATCGAGAGGACGTGATCGTTGTTGATTTCCGG
Source organism: Microbacterium sp. GXF0217 (assembly GCF_054798195.1). NCBI lineage: Bacteria > Bacillati > Actinomycetota > Actinomycetes > Micrococcales > Microbacteriaceae > Microbacterium > Microbacterium sp. GXF0217. The sequence continues at coordinate 31,508 of NZ_JBSJZG010000005.1, forward strand.
GAGATCGGTGAACGCGACTTCCGAGACGTCGCCCGTAGAGAGCTCGAGCCGCCACAGGCCTCCGTCCGCGTTCAGGAGCAGGGTCCCGTCATGTGTCCAGTTCGGCGCTTCGAAGAGGCGTTCAGATGATTCGAGCACGACAGACCTGCTGCCAGAGAATGCATCCATGACAACGACCCGGCTTCGCTGTCCAGGACGAAGCTTTCGCGCCAACGACACTGTCGCGGTCTCCATATTCCCTCTCATCGTGTTCGGTTCGACTCAGTCCTGGTTGCTGAAGGCTGCGTCGAAGGGACGATCCGGGGCAGGCCACAGCAGTGACTTCACGAACGTGACCGCTTCGGCGGCGCCGTGCAACCGGTCCATGCCCGCGTCTTCCCACTCGATAGAGATCGGACCGGTGTACCCGATCGCATCCAACGCACGGAACGAGTCCTCCCACGGCACATCCCCATGCCCGGTCGAGACGAAGTCCCACCCGCGCCGCGGATCACCCCACGGCAGGTGCGAACCCAGCACCCCGGCACGCCCGTTGCGTGGACGCATCCGGCTGTCCTTGCAATCCACGTGATAGATCCGGTCCTTGAAATCCCAGATGAACCCCACCGGGTCGATGTTCTGCCACATCATGTGCGACGGATCCCAGTTGAACCCGAACGCAGAACGGTGCTCAATGGCCTCGAGCGCGCGCACCGACGACCAGTAGTCGTACGCGATCTCACCCGGATGCACCTCGTGCGCAAACCGCACACCCTCACCATCGAACACATCCAGGATCGGATTCCACCGGGCCGCGAAGTCCTCGAAACCACCCTCGATCACCGACGCCGGCACCGGCGGAAACATCGCCACATACTGCCAGATCGACGAACCCGTAAACCCGACCACCGTGTGGACACCCAACTTGCGGGCAACACGAGCCGACCGCTGCATGTCTTCCGCCGCACGCCGCCGCACACCCTCAGCCTCACCATCGCCCCACACGTAGTCGCGCAGAATCGCCTCATGCCGAAAATCGATCGGCGCATCACACACCGCCTGACCCGCGAGATGATTCGAAATCGCGTACAGCTTCAGCCCGTGACGATCCAGGATCTCCAACCGGGATGCCGCATACGCATCATCCTCGTCGGCACGACGAAGGTCGAGATGATCGCCGGATGCTGCAACCTCCAGCCCGTCGTAGCCCCACTCGGCCGCAAGACGCGCCACCTCCTCGAACGGAAGATCCGCCCACTGACCGGTAAACAACGTCACAGGATGGTTCGTCATACTCGACGGCTCCCCTTTGAAAACTTGGTATCTATCCAGCTGTGCTGATCGGCGGAATCCATGACTGCTTGGGTGAGCTGGACAGCACGGACGCCATCCGCCGCGATGGGAAGTCCCGAGCGTAGGTCGCCCCGCATAGAGGCATATGCGTCGCATACGAATGCGTTGAACGCGTCTTGGTATCCCTGTGGGTGCCCCGCTGGCACAACGCTCAGTCGAGCCGCATCCGACGAAAGCTGAGCCGGATCGCGCGGAAGAACAATGCTGTCCGTGCGTCTCCCAAGCCACATTTGCTCGGGATGCTCCTGCTCGAACCGGTAGGTGATTTCGTCCGTTGATATTTCGATCACAAGACCGTTCTTGCGTCCCGGGGACACCTGCGACACGAGGAGCGTCCCCATGCCACCTCCGTCAAGGCCCGCAACCGCAGATACCGCGTCTTCGGTCTCGACCAGACGGCCGCCGCGTTCATCATGAAGCCGAGATGTGTGCCCGACAAGCTCGACGATGCGCTGCCCCGTCACGAACTCGAGTAGGTCAACGAGGTGCGAGCCGATATCGGCGAACGCTCGTGAGCGTCCGCCTTGGCCCGCGTCCACCCGCCAGTTCCAGTCTTTGTCCTCGAGCAGCCAGTCTTGAAGATACGCACCTTGGAAGGTCGTGATCTTTGCACCCTCGAGACGCGCGCGAGTTTCGCGAACGAGCGGATGGAATCGATAGACAAACGGCACCGCGACGATACGACCGGCCTCGTCTGCGGCGCGCGCGATCGACACAGCGTCGTCCATGGTCGTCGCGATGGGCTTCTCGCACACCACATGTTTGCCTGCCGCGAGCGCTGCAAGAGTCATCCGCGCATGTGTGCTGTTCGGCGAGCAAATGTGGACGATATCCACGTCACTGGCTGCGAGGATGTCGTCGGCGAACGCCGCCCGCGCGGCGCCAAGCCGCTCGGCAGCAGAGCGAGCGCGCTCGAGACTCGTGGTAGCAACCGCCACGAGCTCCGCACCAGCTGCGCGCGCGGCGTGCGCATGCACGCCGGCCATGAATCCCCCTCCGACAATGCCTACCCGAAGGCCTCGACCGTCGAGCGTCATCCAGCACTCTCCGTCACCGCGACTCGCCTGATGTTCCTCATAGTCGGTATCTCTCGCACTTCTTCGAACGGGAATGAACGAGGGAAACACGCGTGAATCCCTACTCGGAGTAGTATTTAGCAATCGAGAGCAAACCGCAACAACCAATGCGATCGGCTCGCTGCGCGGTGGGAAACGCCAGCGATCCGCTTTGCTGCCTTAGCATTAGCGTCTATGGCGACGAGAGGGAAGTACGCGAAGACGTCCGCGGTGCAGGATCAGGCTGTACGAGCTGCGCTGCAGATCCTCAGCACCCAGGGCTACAGCGGAACGACGCTGCACGACATTGCTGCAGAAGTCGGCCTCACGCGCCCAGGCCTCTTGCATCATTTCGGCTCGCGCGATGGCCTCCTCGTGGAGATCTTGCGACGACGCGATGTCGTGAACACGAGCTATTCCGCAGGGAAGAAGATCAGCCGACTCGACGCAACAATCGCGACCGCCCGCAGAAACGCGAGGGTACCAGGACTTGTTGCGCTCTACAGCTCGATGTGTGGCCTCGCGTCCGCCGAACCCAAAGACAGCGCGACGAACATGTTCTTTGCCGAACGTTTCGCCGCTCTCAGGACCGAGATCGCGGATTCGATCCGACACGATCAGTTGGCCGGTCACATCGTCAACACGGTCGACGCGAAGGACCTCGCGTCCATCTTCATCGCCGCCAGCGACGGCCTTCAGGTTCAGTGGCTACTTGACCCTGAGATCGATATCCCGAGTCGGCTCGAGGACCTCGTCAGCCTTTACCGCACCGTTTGAGTGCAGCGTGATCGCGGCGTCGGTTGCGCCTATGCGGGCGCGAACGCTGTCGAACTCCGCACGACCATCTCCGTTGGCAAGGCGATCTGTCGTGCTTCTCGTGCGCTTCCACTCATCCGCTCTGAAAGCAACTCGATTCCCGCAGTCGCCAGGGCATCGACTTGCTGACGCTGTGTGGTCAGATCGAACGCGCTCCATTCAGCCATCGGGAGCCCATCGTGCCCCATCACCCAGACGTCTTCGGGGATGCGAACGCCCGATTGCCGAAACGCACTCATCGCTCCGATGGCGATCAGATCGGCGGAGCAGAAAAGTGCAGACGGAACCTGGCCCGAGTCAATAAGGCGCCGCGCAGAAACCCAGCCGTGGTCGTACGTCGTCTCCCCCACCATCCAGTGTTCATCAGGGACGGCGATCCCTGACTCATCGAGTCGTCGGCGAAATCCCCGTTCGCGAGCGGGGCTCGCAAAAGTGTCGCGCGGCCCGAACATCGTCGCGATATCCGTGCGACCGTGAGCCAAGAGATACGCCGCCGCCCGGTAGCCCGACTCTTCATGGTCAGACGTGACTTGATCGACAGCCAGCGTCGGATCGGCTCGACTAATCAACAGCAACGGCACGTTGCGGCGCGCAAACTCCGCAATCGCACGGGTATCCTGCCTCGCCGCAGCAAAGATGACACCGTCGACCGCGCCAGAAGCAACCCCCTGACGCGCGAGCGGCGCATCGGGGTCGGCATCGTTCCACAAGAGCACGCTCAGATCCTTCTCAGCAGCCGCACGAGTTATCGCGTCGACGAGAGTAGGGAAGTACGGATTGAGGATCTCGGAAGCAACAACTCCTACTGCCCCGGTGCGTGCGGTTCGCATCGCCTTAGCCGACGCATTCGGGACATATGACAGCGTTTCGAGTGCCCGCTGCACCTTCTCGCGAATGTCGGGGTCGACATTGTTCGCGCCACGGAGCACGCGAGAGACGCTCGACTGAGAGACGCCCGCCAAGCGGGCGACTTCATGGCTGGTAACCATCGCACCTCGCTCGCGAATATTCAATAACACGGTGTGGCTACGCCGATCGCACCCACTCCAGCCAGTTTAGGCCGATGAGCCGCCAGCGAATCGGATGCGTCTGTTGAGCCGATCACGTCTCGAGGAGGTCGAGCTTGCGAGCGAAGTAGTTGTTGCATTCTCCGGTGAGACTACGTAGTCTCATACTACGTAGTCTCACCGGAGAGCGCGCCGCACCCAGCGATGGGACGAGCGAAGACAGGAAAAAGATGAAAGAACGCTGGATGGAGATCGGGCTGGTCTCAGAAGCATCACCCCGACCGCAGGTTGAACGCGCCTACCGCGATATTCGCGCCGGACTCGGCGTCGACTACGTGCCTGCCTTGTACCAAGCGCTGGCGTCGTACGAGCATTACTTCGACACGTGCATCGAAACAGCTGTGCACGTCATTTCTGGGCCGCGCGCGCTTGAGTTCGAGCGCGAAGCTGCGCAGCTGGCGAATCAGCTCGTTGCACGCTTCCCACCGAACGACCTTCATCTCGGCGACGACGTCAGTGTGGTGGCGCAGCACGCGCGAAACTATCAAACGTCGAATCCCCGGAATCTCCTCTTCGTGCTCGCGATAGACGCGACTTCCGTTGAAAGGCGAACTGTCATGGCGACAGCGCCGAAGAGCGACACCGTCGGCCAAGGACGCCTCGCCGACGACATTGCCGAGCTACACGGCAGCTTCGTCGTTCCGGGCTTCTGGAAGAAGTCCCTGAGCTCGGTCTCGCAAGAGACGGTCGCTATAACGTGGGATCGCGTGCGCCCGCTCGCCGGAACCACGCCTTTTTTCGAGGCGCAGCTCGCGTTGGTTGAGCTCGCACGTGAGTACTCGCCGAAGGAGATTGTCCCGCGCCCCGAGGCGCTCGGCTACAGCCCCGACGACGCCGCCGACATCAGCGACATGTTGTCCTGGTTCAAACAGGCACTGCCTTCGCTCATCCTCGAGGTCGCGTACGTTGACCGGCTCCTCAGACAGCAGGACTCTGCCGCTGCAGTACCTCTGCTCGATATCGCGTAAGGCGCGCGCCGACTCATCAGGCGACGCGCCACGCGTGACCACGCTTTCGCTTTGCACCTCTACCCCCTGTTCGCGACGAAGCAATAAGGACATCACCATGACAAACACACTGAACCCGACGACGACACACACGCCCCACCGCGTGAGAGCGATCGTCGGCGGAACTATCGGGCACGCAATCGAGTTCTACGACTTCGCGGTGTACGGGTTTCTCGCGGTCTATATCGGCCACCAGTTCTTCCCCGCCGACAACGAAACTGCATCCCTGCTCAGCTCGTTCGCCGTCTTCGGGCTCGCATTCCTCGCGCGACCCATCGGTGGCTTCATCTTCGGCCCGCTCTCCGATCGCATCGGGCGCAAACGCGTGCTGGTGATCGTGCTCACGATGATGTCTACCTGCGCTGTGCTTATCGGACTCTTGCCGTCGTTCGCCTCGATCGGGATCGCTGCTCCGACTCTGTTGGTGCTCTTGCGGTGCTTGCAGGGGCTGTCTGCCGGCGGCGAGTATGCCAGCGGCAGCGCGTTCTTGCTCGAATATGCCGCAGGAGGTCGCCGCGCGTTCGGTATGAGCTGGATCACCTTCGCCTCAGCGGTCGGCTTCTCCATCGGCCTGCTCATCGTGACGGTCCTCACTGCTTCGATCGGCGTCGACGGCATGAACGAATGGGGCTGGCGCCTCCCCTTCCTCCTCGCCGCTCCTCTCGCGATCGTGGCGCTCTACATCCGCGCTCGCCTCGAAGACACTCCCGAGTTCACTGAGCTTGTCGCCGAAGGGCGGGTGGAACCGCACCCGGTCAAGAAGCTCTTCTCGCGCGCTCGCCCTCTGTGGCTCATCGTCGGCATCGGCGCCTTGCACACCGGCTCCTTCTACACCGTCTTCACCTACCTGCCGACCTACATCGGTACCGTCAACGAATACGGTGCGACCTTCAGCCTCATCTCGACGCTCATCGCTGCGGTCGCCGTCATGATCACTCTCCCGACTGCTGCGATCATCGCGGACAAGATCGGGCGGCGCCCGATTCTCATCACGGGATCCGTGTCGTTCGCAATCCTCGTTTTCCCCGTGTTCTTCATCATGACGCTCGGGAATCCGTTCCTCACCATCATCGGTCAGCTCCTTCTCGGTGTGAGCGCTGCCGTCTATCTCGCTGCTTCCGCAGTCTCTATGCCGGAACTCTTTCCGGTCGCGATTCGCGGTACCGGCGTTGCGATCGGCTTCAACATCCCGAATGCCCTCTTCGGTGGCAGCGTGCCGTTCATCGCGACGTTCCTGATCGCGCAGACCGGTCTGATTACATCCCCCACCTGGTACCTGCTTGCTCTCGCAGCGGGTGCGGTCGTCACGGCGCTGCTCCTCCGTAGACAGGATCTCCACGACGACAGCGCTGCGGAACTTACGACTCCGCCAATCGGCGCTGAAGCTACGCACGCCGGAGAACGAACCTCATGACTTCGGCCGAGAAGCCAGCCCCGCTCGTTATCGAGGCACGGTTGAATGAGTCGACGCGGCGAGGTGCGAATCCATCACTGCCCTACGGCTCCGACGAGATCGTGGCCGAGGCGCTTCGCGCGGTCGAAGCAGGCGCGTCCATCATCCATTGGCACGCAACCGATGTCGATGGCGATGAGCACCCCGGCTCGGTTGAGCTCTATCGCGAGGTCGTCGAGCGAATCAGAGCGGTCTCGGATGTCGTGTTGCATCCGACTCTCGGTTTCATGAGCACGCAAAACGACGCGCCGTCTCGCGTAGCGCACATTCTCGAATTGAACCGAGATCCGGCCACGACGATCGATTTCGTCCCCGTCGACTTCGGCGCGTACGGAAACGATGTGTGGCTGGACGCCGAGAGGAGGTTCCTCACCGACTCGAACTTCGTGCTGAACCGGATCGGCTACCTCGAAGAGCTCCTCGTCATCCTCCGCGACAACGGCGTTACACTCATGCCGGTTGTCTGGAGCGCTGGCGGCCTCAGGACGGCACTCGCCATGCGCAAGAAGGGACTGCTCCCTGCACGGTCATATTGGCATTTCGGGTTCACGGGCGACGCAGTGCCGGGTGGCCCTCCGCCAACCCTCGCGAACTTGCAGGCGTTTCTCGACTCCGCCCCTCGAGACGAACCTTGGTCGGTACACGTTCGCGACGGTGATGGCATGTCGATGTTTGCGTGGGCAATATCCCTCGGAGGTCACATCGCAGTCGGATTGGGTGACGACCCGTACGCGCGGCTCGGACTTCCGAACAATGGCGAGCTCATCGCCCGCGTCGCCGACATGGCGAAGACGCTCGGCCGGAGCATCGCGACCCCGGCACAGACGCGCGAGATCTTCGGCATCCAGTCTCGCGTGTAGCCGGCGACATCACGCCTCGAACATCGGCAGAATCTCGGTCTATCCGTGAAACCCGCATATCGGCGCTTCGCGACGGCGGTCATGATTGGTGTGCTTCTGCTGGGCAGGAGCACACCAATCTCGCACATCCCTTGGTCACCGCGACCGCCTCATTCGTACTCTCGCACAGATACCCAATCCCACGATCGGAGTACCTGAGCGTTTGCGAGCGAGCGCATCGGAAACTAACTCCGAGAAGGTATTGCGGGACCACCTGTATACGTATACCGTTACTTGGAACGAGCTAACTCAACGGATCAGCCGCACCCCGGAGCGGATGTACTTTCCTGTAGCTCGCCGAAACGTACACCGTCGTTCGATTTCCCTGAGCGGACGACAATCGTCGCTCCCGCGTGAGCGGGCAAGGAGAAATCGTGCAATATACGCACTTGGGTAACACTGGGCTCGAGGTCTCGCCCATTGCACTGGGATGCATGTCCTACGGCGACTCAGCACGCGGTGCGCACGGCTGGACGCTCAGCGAGGAAGACAGCCGGCCTTTCATCCAGCGCGCGGTAGAGCTGGGTGTGAACTTCTTCGACACAGCCAACACGTACTCCGATGGCATGAGCGAGGAAATCGTCGGACGAGCGCTCCGCGACTTCGCCGTCCGCGATCAGGTCGTCATTGCAACGAAGGTGTTCGGAGACGTCGGCACCGGCCCCAACCAACATGGCCTGTCTCGCAAAGCTGTGCTGCAGGAAGTAGACAACAGCCTGCGTAGGCTCGGCACGGACTACGTCGACCTGCTCATCATCCATCGATTCGATCACCGCACACCAGTGCGCGAGACTCTGCGCACCCTGGACGATGTCGTCCGGTCGGGCAAGGTTCGGTATATCGGCGCATCCTCGATGTACGCGTGGGAGTTTGCCACCACCCTCGGAATTCAGCGAGCAGAGGGATGGGCGGAGTTCGTCTCGATGCAGAGCCAGTACAACCTCCTCGCACGAGAAGACGAGCGGGAACTCATTCCGCTCTGCAGCAGCCAAGGGATCGGCATCACTCCGTGGAGCCCTCTCGCTCGAGGACGCCTCACCCGCGACTGGGAAGCCAGAGCTGCCCGCATGGATAGCGATGCGATCGTCGGCAAGCTCTACCGCGGGCACGATGAGTCAAACAGGGCCATCACCGAAGCGGTCGCTACAATCGCCGACAGTCGAGGGGCATCTCGCGCTCAGGTCGCGCTGGCCTGGCTCATGGCTCAGCCCGGCGTCACCGCTCCGATCGTCGGCGCCACAAAGCCACACCACCTAACCGATGCAGTGTCCGCGCTCGAGATCGAGCTCACCGCAGCGGAGCTCGATTCGCTATCGGCGCCGTATACGCCGAGGTTACCCGAACCGTTCTGAGTCGCTCCCCACGCGAAGCGTCTCCCTCGCTCACACATCCGGTTGGCACGAGCCAAGAACTGAGGAATGTCATGGAAGCTCTACGACTGCAGGTACCCGCGCTGTCTGCGCGGGTAAGCCGGTCCGTCATCGGCGCCACCCTCCTGCGACTGATCGCGTGCGGCGCCGCCCAGACGCGCACCGAGCTCGTAAGTACGACCGGGCTTGCGCGCACGACCGTCGATGGGGCGCTCGCGACGCTCTTTGATATCGGCGCCATCCGCCAAGGTGGCCTGAGAGGCGCGGTGGGCCGTGGCCGTCCTGCGGAACTCATCGAGATCGATCCGACATTCGGCGTCGTGATCTCGCTGGACTTCGGTAGCCGCACCGTCCGCGTCGCCGTCGCCGATCTGGGCCAGCGAGTGCACGCACAGGTTGAGTTGCCGAGCCGACTCTCGGAAGGGCCGCGCGTCAGTCTGGATGCGGCGATCGCCGAAGCTGAGCGACTTCTTGAAGAAACCAACCTCGCGGAGCGCTATCGTGTCACGGTCGTCAACGTGCCCGGCCCCGTCGATGATCGACGTGGCACACTTGTTCGGCCACCCATCATGCCCGGGTGGGATTCGTACCCCGTGGTAGATCACGTGAAGAATGTGCTCGGTGGCGTGGGCTTGGTCGCGAACGACGTCAACGCTCGCGCGCTCGGAGAAGCACGCTCGAGCGCGACCTCGGGCCCACTCCTCTATATAAAGGTCGGCTACGGCATCGGCGCCGGTCTCGTCTCGGCAACCGGTGACCTGATCAACGGCGCTGACGGCGCAGCCGGAGACATCGGCCACCTGCGAATCTTCGGGTCAGACGCCGAGTGCCCCTGCGGACGCGTCGGATGCCTCGAAGCAGCAGCTTCGCTCTCGGCGCTCGCACGTCGTTGGTCCCCCCCGGGTGCTGCACAACCCGACTCCGTGACGCATTTCGTTGACGGCGTTCGCCATCGCGATCCGCGAGCGATTGCTCTCGTGCACGAAGCATCCGGAGCGATCGGCGATGTCGTGGCCTCACTCGTCCACTTCTTCAACCCCGCGCGCGTGCTGATCGGCGGAGATCTCGCCGCGGCGTCCGACGATCTTCTCGCCGGCGTTCGAAATGCGGTGTACAGCCGCGCGCTCTCCCTCGCCACCCGCAACCTCACCATCTCGCTCGCGCCGCTCGGCGCACACGCTGGAGTCGCCGGCGCGATCGTCTTGGGCTGCGAAGCGGCGATGGCAGCAAACCGGATCGAGGAGCTCATCGAGCGTCGCAGTCGCACCAATCGGCTGAGCGAGCTGAGGTCTTCCGTTCACGCGGCCTGAGTCGATTCACGGAGCTCGAACAGTCCCCGTCGATGCTCGTACCGTCAGTTCCGGGGCCGTCAGCACGATCTGTCCGGCGGCAGACGGATTCGACAGGCGGCGTCCAACGAGTTGCATCGCATACCGCGCAGTCGTCTCGATGTCCTGTTTGACTGAGGTGAGCGACAGGTAGCTCAGCCGGGCGAGGCGACTGTCGTCCCAACCGATGACTGAGACGTCGTCGGATACGCGGACGCCTCGAGCGCGGAATACCGCCAGCGCGCCTGCGGCGCTCGCATCGCCTGCGCACAGAAGGGCAGTCGGAAGTCGCGAACGGTTGAGGAGTTGACTCGCGGCAGCAGCCCCATCCTCTTCGGTGAAGCCGTGACCGACGACGTCTCGAAACGCGGCGAGTCCGGCGCGTTCCATGGCAATCGCGTATGCGTGCGCCCGCTCCTTGCCAGCGGGACCGTCGTTTCCACGGAGATGCGCGATCTCGGTATGCCCGAGACGCATGAGGTATTCGATGGCAAGCCGCATGCCTTCATGGTCGTCGATGTGCACGTTGTCGACATCTGGCGCCGGCCCGCCGAGCCATACGATCGGCGTCGTGTCAGCGCGGGCTGGCAAGGAACCGCGATCCTCCGACGGAGTGAAGCCGATGATAGCCTCCACCCTGTTCTCAAGGAGCTGCTCGAGCGCTTGCTCCGTTGTGCGACGCTCAGTGATCGGAGCAAGGAGCAGCCCGTAGCCTGAACCGTCACTCTGAGCGAGCAACTCGTCGACGAGTTTGGACTCGAAGGCGTTGCGCATCGTGAACAACGCTCCCAGCTGACCAGTGCGCTTTTGCCTCAAAAGGCGCGCTGATGCGTTCGCCCGATATCCCAAGGTCGCGGCGGCGCTCAGAACCTTCTCGCGCGACTGCGTGCTGGGCCCGTCGTCGCCTCGCAGGACGAGCGAGACGAGTTGCCGAGAGACGCCGACGTGCTGCGCAATATCGCTCATCGTCGGCGCACGGTCGGCGGCTGAACGACCGCCATTGTTCAGCGGAGCTACCTTTTCTGCCACGGGCCGATTTTTGCACCTAATCAGCGGATTTATACCGGTCTGTATCCGACCGCATTCTGCCCTGATCGGGCGGAATCCGGTCATTGAAGCCGTACGGAGGCGTACGTATCGTGACTCGAGTCTACGGATGAAGGTGCGGTCTCTCCTTCATCCTCGGAGGACGGTCGTCATCGTCCTCACCCACAGCACCACTACCGCTCAAGGGAGAGTACTGAGATGTCAGGCAAGAGGAATATTGGAGCCGTTGTTGCGACAGTTGCGGCCGGCGCATTGTTGGCTGGCTGCGCGCAAGGCGGCGACAGCGGGGGCGATGAAGACGTCACGCTGACGTGGTGGGCAACCAACCAGGCTGCAACAATCGAGCAGGATCTGGAGATCTACCAGCCCATTGCGGACAAGTTCACGGAAGAGACCGGCATCAAGGTCGAGATCGAGATCACTCCCTGGAGCGACTACTACAACAAGATCCTCGGCGCAGTATCTAGCGGCACGGGTCCGGACGTCATGAGCATCGGCACCACGTGGACGCCAACGCTCGCGTCCACTGGAGCCTTCGTGCAGCTGGACGAGAGCAAGATGAACGACCTCGGAGGCGCGGATAAGTTCGTCGACGCGTCGCTTGCTGCTGCTGGCGGCGCAGATGAGGGTGGCCCCTCCTTCCTGCCACTCATGAACACCGTCAACACGCTGTTCTACAGCCCCTCGATGTTCGAAGCAGCAGGGATCGACGGCCCGCCGGAGACCTGGGATGAGTTCGTCGAGGACGGTCAGAAACTCACCCAGGACACGAACGGCGACGGCAGTCCAGATGTCTGGGGATTCGGCTTCTCGGCGGGATACCCCACTGAGCTCTCGCACGTGATTTTCGCTCTCGGCCGCCAATACGGCGGAGAGATGTTCGACGCTGACGACAGGGGCACGCTCGATTCTGACGGCCTCGTTGCCGCCACGAAGGAAATGACCGACTGGATGACGGTCGATCAGGTCATGGCATCCGGCGACGTTGACAACCAGAACCAGACCCCGGTCTATCAGTCGATGGCAGACGGTCGAGTCGCGATGCTCATCGGTGGAAACCCGCTGCCCGCCTTCGAAGCAGCCGGATTCACAGACTTCGCCGCAGCTCCTGTCCCGCTCGCAGACCCCCTCGTGGGAGATCCGATCATGAGTCACGTGGCCGGAGCGAACATCGGTGTCTTTGGCGCGTCGCCGCACACCGAGCAGGCCCTGCAGTTCGTCAAGTACCTCACGGACGAAAGTGCGCAGATCGCCCTCGCCAATGAGCAGGGAATCCTGCCGGTCAATGCTGACGCTTATGCATCCCCCGACATCGAGAAGGACGCAGTTTTCGAGGCCCGTGAAACGGTGATCACTGAGCACGCAGACACCTTCCCGCTGACACCGAAGACTGCGCAGGCGGAGACGCTCGTCGGCGACGCCATCAAACAGCTGTTCTCAGAGGCGGCGCTCTCTGGCACAGTCACCGAGGATCAGATCCGAGCGGTCTTGAAAGAAGCCAACTCGCAGCTCAACGCAGCCGGGTAAGCCGCACAAGGGGCGAGGCGCGGGTCGCCTCGCCCCTTCCATCACTGAGCAGTTCACAAGTTGGGAGATCTCATGGCCACGCTCATGAGCCCGCAGTCGACAGAGTCCGAGCCGGACAAGAAACAGCGACCTGCGAAGCGTCGTTCGCGGCGAAACATCTTGCCCTATGGGTTGGTCGCACCGGCTTTCCTGGCGGAGATGTTCATCCACATCATCCCGATGATTCTCGGGATCTGGATCGCCTTTATCGGACTGAACCAGTTGACGATCAACAACTGGACGAAAGCACCGTTCGTCGGCCTGACGAACTTCATCAATGGGCTCAATCCCACGACCGCCATCGGCTCGGAGTTCTTCGGAAGCCTGGGGCGGACCGTTATCTTCACCGTGCTCGTCCTCGGCTTGTGCTGGGTCATCGGCACCGCCGCAGCGTACTTCGTCAATACGGCGTTCAAGGGTCGCGGTATTCTCCGTACCCTCTTCCTCGTCCCGTACGCACTGCCGGTTTTCGTCAGCGCGACCACATTCGCGTTCATGTTCAATCAGCGCAATGGCATCGTCAATTCGATCCTCGTTGACGATCTACAGCTCTTGAGCGATCGGCCGTTCTGGCTGATCGGCGGGAACGCCTTCTTCGTTCTGGTCGCAGCGACCGTGTGGTCGACGTGGCCGTTCGCCTTCTTGCTGCAGCTCGCAGCCCTGCAGTCTGTACCCGAAGAGCTCTTCGAAGCGGCCGCGCTTGACGGCGCCGGTCGATTCCGTCAGTTCTTCTCGATCACCCTGCCGAACATTCGTGCGGCAAACGTCGTGATGATCTTGCTGATGTTCCTCCGCGCCTTCAACGAGTTCACGATCCCGTACATCTTGTTCGGGCCATCGGGTCCACCCGAAGCCCTCCTCATCTCCCCGCTGATCTACCAGTTCTCGTTCGGCACCTGGAACTTCGGCCTCGGTGGCGCTGTCAGCACATTGCTGCTGGTCGTGCTCTTCGCGGTGTCGCTCGTCTATATCCGCCTCGTCATGCCGAAGGAGAAGCCAGGCCATGCGTGAGACCGTCGCTTTCAAGGTCACGAGAGGCGTGGTGCTCGGTCTCATCACTCTCGGAGTGGCCGTACCGCTCTACGTGATTCTCATCACCTCCTTCAAGCCACTCTCCGACGTGACTGGACCGTTCACATGGTGGCCGAAAGAGTTCACGATCTCGGCGTACTTCACGATGTGGAAGTCGGTGCCGCTTGCGCAGTACCTCGTGAACAGCATCATCGTCACGACCGTGTCAACAGCACTGTCGTTGACCATCGCGATCCTCGCCGCGTTCGCGATCGCACGCTTGAGGTGGCGCGGTCAACGCCCCTTCAGCCTGCTGGTGTTGTCAACGCAGATGTTCCCAGGCATCCTCTTCCTTCTTCCGCTGTATCTGCTGTTCACGCAGGTGGCGAAGCTGACCGGCATACACCTGACCGGCTCCTACGCCGGATTGATCATCACCTACATGACGTTCGCGGTCCCGTTTGCGACATGGATGCTCATGGGGTTCTTCGCCTCGGTTCCCGTCGAGATTGAAGAAGCGGCGATGATCGACGGGATGAGTCGATTCGGCGCATTCATTCGCGTGGTGCTGCCGGTCGTACGTCCGGGCATTGTGGCCGTGGGCGTGTTCACCTTCCTCAGCGGCTGGGGCGAAGTACTTTTCGCGTCGGTCCTCACCACGTCTCAGACTCGCACTCTCGCCGTCGGCTTGAACGCGTATCAGGGCCTCGACGTAACCAGGTGGAACGAGATGATGGCCGCATCGGTGGTCATCTCGCTTCCCGTTCTCATCGCCTTCCTGCTCGTGCAACGGCACATCGTGCAGGGACTAGCTTCAGGAGCAGTGAAATGACGACGACAAACGATCAGCAGCGCGAGCGCAACACTCGTACGGTGGAAGCGTTCTATCAGTCGGAGCGCGACCGCAATATCGACACGTGGCGTGAGATGTGGCATCCCGAAGGGCGTCAGACGTTCCCCTTCAACGCGGCACGCACGGTAGAAGGGATCGACGAACTCGTTCGAATCACCGCCCGTAAGTTCGACGTGCGACCGCCGTACGAGATCAACACGACGATCGAGCCATTCTTCGACCCGACGCGTGTACTCGCCCGACTCCACCTGGTCTTTCGGCAGGTCGTCGTCGGAGAGATGCACATCTGGTGCATCTTCCACTTCGATGACGACGGCCTGATCGTCGAGGTCGAAGAGATGTTGGACACCGCCACCGGGCTTCCGATCCCGCGGTGAGTCGCGGGATCGCGGCAGGCTACACATCTATAGAAAGGAGCCGCGTTGACTACGCAGGCCAATAACCCCTTACGCGTCGCTGTCATCGGTGCGGGTTTCATCAGCGATCAGTACCTTCGCAACCTTACGAGCTTTCCCGACATTGACGTTCGAGGTATCGGCGACCGCGATCCTGATCGCGCCCGCGCTCAAGCGGAGCTTCACGGACTGAACTACGGCGGCACCGTCGATGAGGTCCTGGGTGACGACGACGTGGAGCTGGTGATCAACCTCACCATCCCCGCGGCTCACGTCCCCGTGTCGCTGGCAATTCTCGACGCCGGTAAACACGTGTGGACCGAGAAACCCCTCGCGATCGACCGCGACGGCGGCAAAAGTGTCATCGATCGCGCGGCCGACCTCGGATTGCGCGTTGGCAGCGCACCGGACACCATCCTTGGCCAGGGGATCCAGAGCGCTCATCGGCTGCTTGCAAGCGGCGCGATCGGCGAGCCGGTCTCGGCGACAACCATGATGCAGGACCCCGGGATCGAATCTTGGCATCCGAACCCCTCATTCCTGTATGCCCGTGGCGCGGGGCCGATCTTTGATCGCGGGCCGTATTACTACGCCATGCTCGCCCAGTTTTTTGGATCGTTCCAGACAATCGGCGCAGTCGGCACAACGGCGACCTCTACGCGTGTCGTGGCCACGGGTCCGCAAGCTGGCGAAGTTTTTCCGGTTGAGATCGCGACGAACGTCCAGGTGATCGCGAGCTTTACCGGTGGCCAAGTAGCCCAGAGCGTGTACAGCTTCGAGTCTCCGTTCAAGCGCCTCGGCTGGATTGAGATCAGCGGCACCGAGGGTGCTCTGCGCGTTCCTGACCCCAGTCACTTCACCGGGGCTCTCACTGTGACTGGGTACGGAACGAACGAATGGACTGAAATATTGACCCCGGAGTTTCGCGCCGAGCGTGGCACCGGAGTGGTGGAGATGGCGCGCGCTCTTCGTGCGAGCGAGCCGCACCGTGCGTCAGCCGAGCTCGGATATCACATCCTTGACGCGATGGCCGCGACGGAAGAATCCCTCGAGACCCGCTCGATGGTAAGCGTCACAAGCAGCACTCCGGAACTGCTGCCGCTGCCCGAAGACTGGGATCCGTTCGAGGCGACGCTCTAGGCGGGCGAGTTCACATCGGAGTGATCCGACGCGACGCGTCGGATCACTCCGATGTGACGGTTTTGAGCCTGCGGTTGACTGCAGGCACGAGGAGCAATGCAATCGCGGCGAAGCCTGCTGCTCCGAGAGGAAGCTGCGCGATACCGACCGTGCTGACCAATATGCCGCCGACCGTGGCGCCCACCGCGATCGCCATCTGGTTCAGGACGACAGAGATGCTATTCACGGTCTCCGGCGCTCGCCATCCGAGCACCAGCACCGCCCGCTGATACACGTAGACAGTCGCTGAGAACGCAACGCCCCAGAGTGCGATGAACACGAGGACCCATACGGGCGAGGTCGGCGCGACCACCATGAGAACGAAAGCCGCGATGAGCGTCACCGGCACGCCTACGATTCCGACGTCAAGTTTGTGGCGCGTGAGACGCGCCGCCAGAGCCACGCCTCCGACTCCAGCGATCCCCAGGACCGCGATAGCGAGCTCGCTGATGTCACCTTCAAGCTCGGGCCGGGAGGCATAGGCATCGATGAACGTCAGCATTGTGAAGGTGCTCAGCATGAGCAAAGCCCATGCGAAGCACGCAAGAAGGGCGCCAGGTTCTCGAGTGGCTTGCCAGAGCGAGACCTTCGCTGCGGACTGAGGATCTTCGTGGCCGCGACGGGCGCCGACAATCGCGGCGAGCACGACGCCGAGGGCCGCAACGATGAGAAACGACGTCCGCCAGCCGACAGCGTGGCCGAGGACCGCACCGAGCGGCGCACCCGCTGCGATCGCGAGACTGTTGGCAGCGAAGACAAGCGCCATGGCGCGTGGAAGCGCACGCGCCGACACAATCCGTTCGACGGCTGCGGGCAAGAGCGACCACAACACGCCATGGGCGACACCCCCGAGGAATCGCCCGCCGAGCGCAACCACGATTGTCGGACTCACCGCCACGATCGCATTGCTGACCGCAAAAAGCACCAGAACGGCCGCTATCGCGCCACGTCGATGAAAGCGGATCGCGAAGCGCGTGAGCGGAATAACGGTTAACAGGGTGCCGATCGCATACGTCGATGTCATCGAGCCCGCGAACGCCAGAGGGACGTCGAAGTCTCGGGAGATGTCCGTCAGGAGTGCGGCCGGGAGCAGCTCTGTCACAACGCTCAGGAAGCCGGCGAGGGCGAGGACGAACACGAGCGCCGGGATCCGACCGCTGGCCGCCCCGCCCCCGTCTCGAGAGGAACTGAAGTCGTCGTGGGCAGAGATCATCACTGCACCTTAGGCACAGGTGTCGATCTGTTCCCCGCCATGAATATGCCCGCTTCGGGCGTTAATCCGTCGGGTGCACGGGTGAGTACGCGGGGAAGAATCGACGTGTCGCTGGTCCTCTCACCGACATTCACCCCACTCGAAGCGCGGAGACATGAAAGCAATCGTGAAGAATCAGGCGAGCCCCGGCGTGGTCATCGACGAGAACTACCCTGAACCGGTCATCGCTGCGGATGACGTCCTCATCCACATCGCTGCGGTGTCGGTATGCGGCACGGACCGTGAGATGTACGAATGGACCCCATCGGCCGTCGCGTTCAACGTGAAGGTGCCCGTGGTACTCGGCCACGAGGCATCCGGTGTCGTCATCGCCGTCGGCGCGAACGTGACGCGCTTCATGCCGGGAGACAGAGTTGCGCTGGAGACCCATGTCCCCTGCGAGGCCTGCTTCATGTGCCGAACCGGGAACGCCCACAACTGCTTGCACATGCAGATCCTCGCGATGCATCTCGACGGAGCATTCGCAGAACGTGTGGCTGTTCCAGAGTCGATCTGCTTCGCTTTGCCCGACGACATGTCGCTCGAACTGGCGTGTCTGCTCGAGCCCGCAGGCGTCGCGTGGCATGCCGTGCAACGCAGCGGACTCAGCGTCGCTGGTGCCTCCGTGTTGGTATCCGGATGCGGACCGCTCGGCCTTCTCTTGATTCAGTACGCAATCCATCTCGGGGCCTGCGAGGTCATCGCCATCGAGCCCAACCCGTACCGCCGAGCGCATGCCGCTCGACTTGGCGCGACGGTCTTCGAACCCGGCGGGCCGGTCGTCGAATACGTCGCGGCGAAATATGCGCACCGCAGCGGTGTCGATGTCGCATTCGAAGTGAGCGCGGCACCCGCCGCATTCCCCGCTGTCTTCGAGGCTGTCCGCAACGAGGGAACGATCGTCACGGTGGGGCATCCCGGGTACGAGATTCCCATCGATATAGCGAAGTACATCAACAAGAAGGGAATTACCCTTCGGGGCGTGTTCGGTCGCCGCATGTGGGATACCTGGGAGGACCTTGCACAGCTTCTATCCAGCGGGCGAATCGACATCGGCTGGATCATCAGCCATCGGTTCCCGCTCGGCGACCTCACCCCGGTGATCGAGCTGCTGTCAGGCGATTCGAACAAGATCGTCATTCACCCCAACGGCGATCCTGCCTCGTTCGATATTGAGGCGCTCATCGCCTCGCGAGAACTGTCATGAGGGATGCTTGCGCAGCCACGACCTATCGTGAATACTTACTTTGCGTAGGTTTTTGCTGAGGCGTGAGACCGCCGTACAGCGACGTTCAATGGAGCACGAAAGAGAGACAACGATGGACGTGAAGAAACGGGTCGCCGTCACCGGAAGCAGCGGCCGGCTAGGACGAGCAGTGGTGCGTGAGCTCGCGGGCGCGGGTTGGCAGGTGTACGGCTTCGATACGGTGCCACCGCGCGAGCAGGAACCGGGCGTCAGCTTCACCCGCATCGACCTGACGGATCTCGGAAGTGTCATAGAGGCGTTCAACGGCATCGACGAACTGCACTCAGGCGTGGATGCTGTCGTGCACCTCGCGGCGATCCCCGGCGCAACGAAGGCTGCGAATGCAGCAACCTTCATGAACAACTTTGGTTCGACGTACAACGTCTTCACGGCGGCGCGGATCACCGGCATCCGCAATGTCGTGTGGGCGTCAAGCGAGACGCTCCTCGGATATCCGTTCCGCACAACCCGCCCGCCGTATGTTCCGATGGACGAGGAGTACGCGGCGCAGGGCAACGTGGAATATTCGCTTGCCAAAGTCCTGGAAGAAGAGCTCGCACGCCAACTCACGCGGCGCGATCCAGAGCTGAAGATGGTCGGGTTGCGCTTCTCGTACATCCTCGACGAGCAAGACTTCGCGCGGTTCCCTGAGTTGCACGACGATCCACATGCGCAGAGCTGGAACATGTGGGGCTATGTCGACACTCGCGATTCCGCGACCGCCGTGCGGCTGGCGCTCGCGTGGGAAGGCAGCGGGTTTGAGGCGATTAATATCGCTGCCGCGGACACGGTCATGACACGTCCGACCATGGACCTCTTGGAAGAAGTGTTTCCGGAGGTACCCGTCACCAGCGGAATCGAGGGTGTCGGCGGCACAACAGACATCTCCAAGGCCGAGCGGGTGCTCGGCTGGAAACCTCAACACAGCTGGCGCGACACGATCGCGAACAGCTGATCGCGAACCCACGGAAGCGGAGGAACCGGCCATGACGCTCACACCGAATATCGCCTTACAGCTTTATTCGATTCGACGCGAGCTCGAATATGACTTCGCGGGCTCGATGGCTCGTGTGAGGGAGATCGGGTTCGAGTCTGTCGAGCTCTACAACATCGTCGCGTGGAAGGAGGATATCGCGCGTGAACTCACCGCGAACGGCATCGCCGCAACGACCGCGCATGCCCGACTCACCGAGGGCAACCAGGATGCGATCTTGTCGGCGGCAGCGGAACTCGGCGTGCAGACCATCATCGATCCGTTTGTGGCGAAAGAGCGCTGGACGACGAAGTCGGATGTCGAGGCCGTCGCGGACGAGCTTGCCGAAGCTGCGGCCAACGCGAGTGCGTACGGACTCGAGTTCGCTTACCACAATCACGCTTGGGAGGTGGAGAACACGGTCGACGGGAAGACGGCTCTCGAATACCTGTCCGCCCGCCTACCCCGCAATGCCGCACTCGAGGTTGACACTTACTGGGCGGCGATCGCCGGCGCGGATGTCACTGCACTCCTTCGCACGTTGGGAAATCGGGTCCGGTTCCTTCACCTGAAAGACGCGCCACTCGGCGCCGACGGGCTCCTCTCCACCGATCGAATGGACCAACTCCCCGTTGGTGAAGGCATCATAGACTGGGCAGGAATACTTGCGGCGGCACCGCATGCCGAGGTCTACGTTGTCGAATTCGACGAGTTCCTCGGCGATGTCATCTCGGCGGCAGGACGCAGTCTCACGACGCTCTCCGGATGGATCGCAAATGCATGACAACCCCTCCTCTGACATGCGTGACCCGGGCGCACACGTCAGTTCAGCGTCAACAGATCCGGCCCGAGCCGCTCGCCGCGCTAGAGTCTAGCCCTCGATATCACGTCGGTGTCATCGAGGAGCACCTCAAAGACGCCTGACCTCTGATTGATGCGAGCGGGGTTCACGGATCTGGGATCACGACGTTCCCGAGCTGCAGATGCGAGCGGTTCATGACCTGAACCGATGGTGCGGCGTGTTGACGGCGATTATCTTGACCGCCCGATCCTGCAGCACCTGGTTCCGTGCGGGCGGGCTCCACGCGTCGACCCGAATGCCCGCCCCCTGCGTGGACTGATCGCCGACGCTGCTGTTGCAGACAGGGATACTACTCAATCTGGTTGATCACCGGTGTCACACCGGTCTCGTCGATAAGTCGCGTCAGAAGCGCCTCGGGGAAGTTGTCGATGGCCCGATGGATCGGATGAACCCTGCACTGCCAGACGCCGAGTCCGAGCTGGGGATCGAATTGCCGTCGTTGAACGTGACAGTTCTCGTCGTGATGTTCATGGTTCCTTCGCCGCGTCATCCGGCCCGCGCTCATCATCGGGTCGCGTCACGCTCGAACGTCGGTGTCAAAATCGACGAACATGCGAACGAAGTGCTCCGGCCGTTCTTCGGCAACCCAGTGGCCGCATTCGGGTATGAGTTCGCCGCGCACGTCTTCTGCAATCTCGCGGCACATTGGGAGATAGTTCGACGCGAGCGATTGCGCCCCGCCTCCCGATGCGAGGACGGAGACGGTAATCTTGCCGTCTCGTTCGATCGCCGCGCGGTGCACTTCAGCATCGTGATCAAGCTCCCGGTAGATCTCGAACAGGGCCCGCATCGCGCCAGGCGCTTCGAACGCGCGCGCATACGTGTCGACGTCTTCATTCGTGATCGCGTTGGGTTGATACGTGAGATCGTCGTAGAAGCGCTGCACGTACCACCGCTCCTTGCCCTGTGTCAGATACTCGGCGATGTCGGGCTGCGAGTGGAAATCGAAGTGCCAGGCGCTCTTGGCGACCTTGCGCTGTTCATAGTAGTCCGTCCCCGGGAGCGGCGCTTCCATGAACGTGACGCTGAGCACGTCATCCCGGTAGCGCAGGGCGTAGCCGAGCGCGAGCATCGATCCCAGGTCGTGGCCGACGAGGGATACCGGCCCCTTGACGCCGAGCACGTCGTGGACGAGGTGGTGGATGTCTCCGGCCATCGTCCACTTGTCGTAGCCGCTACGAGGCTTGGTCGAGTCGCCGGCGCCGCGGTAGTCGGGCGCGATGACCCGGTACCCCGCGTCAGCGAGAGGGATCAGGACGTGCCGCCAGGCATGGCGGGTCTGGGGCGCGCCGTGCAGCAGCACGACCGTTTTCGTCGGGTTCGGGGTGGACGCGGCGACGGTGTATCCGAGGCGCACGCCGGCGTCCTGGTCGACCCATGCGCGTCCGTGGGTGAGCGTGGCGGCGCTCGAGTCAGTACTGATGGTCACGTGTGCGGCCCTTTCGTCGACGGTTGGCCAAGAGTGCGGGTGGGAGGACGCCCCTGTGAACGGCTTACCAGACCTGTCTGGCAGGGGACCTGTTCCGGATCGATCGCGATGCCGGTGAGCTCTGCTCAGTTGTTGGGGCGGGTGCCCTCGGCGTGACGGGCGGCCTTGACCGCCTCAGGGATGGTCTGGTTGTCGATGACGACCTGCTTGGTCGCCGCGTCGCCGCCGACGACATGGTCATCGCCGTTCATGAGAGCCTCGAAGCCCTGACGTGCGACATCGGTCTTGTCGTTCTTCCAGGAGTTGTCGCCGAACTTGGTGTTCCCCATCCCGGCGTTCGCGTGGAAATCGCTGTTCGTCGCTCCAGGGAGTAGGGCGGTGACGGAGACTCCGGTGTCGCGAAGCTCCTCGCGGATGCTCTCGGCGAAGGAATAGCCGAACGCCTTCGAGGGACCGTAGACCGTCTCGAACGGGGTGGGAGTTGTCGCGCTGATGGACGACACGACGAGGATCTTGCCGTCACCGTTGTGCACCATGTGCTGCACGACCCGCTTGGCCATGTGCACGGTTCCGGTGATGTTGACGGCGATGATCTTGAACTCGTCCTCGAGGGTGTTGTCGACGAACGACCCGCCACGGCCGATGCCGACGTTGAGCGCGGCGGCGGCTACGGGCCGTCCCTGGCTCAGTGTGAACTCCCAGAATCCTTCGACGCCGTCGTATGTGCCGGCATCCCCCTGGTACGGGTACGCCTCGACGCCCAGCTTGGTCAGCTCGTCCGCGGAGGCGAAGACGCGATCGCTCTGGCCGGAGATCGCTACGTCATAGCCGTGCTCCGCGAACTGCTTCGCGAGCTCGAACCCGATGCCGGACGAGCCTCCGGTGACCAGGGCGAGGGGACGTGTGTTTGTCATGAGAACTCCTTCAATCGGCGTCTTGTGGACGCAAGTGTGGAAGGAGGGCGGGCCCGCGTTCGGCCCGCCCTCCGAGGGTCAGGATCGGTCGGCGCCGCGACTCACGGATTCGCGAGCTGCGATGTCCTCACGGACGGCGTCGAACTTCTCGAGGATGCCGTCGTAGGCGAAGTTGCCGAGCGGCAGGCGCTGCGGCGGAGCCGCGTCGTGTGCGACGTCGACGATGGCGACAGCGGCGAGCTTCGGGTCGCCGGGCTCGCTGCCGACGTTCTCGCGGAACGTGCGGCGTTGCGCGCCAGCGGTCTCGTCATAGTCTGCGATGACGCCGTTGGTTTCGACCTCCGCCGCCGAACTGCCCGCCCAGTCGGTCGCGAAGGCACTGGGCTCAACGAGCACGACACGGATTCCGAGGGGAGCGACTTCCTGCGCGATGCTCTCCGAGAGTCCCTCGACGGCGAACTTCGAAGCGTTGTACCAGGACACTGCAGGGAATGAGCGGACGCCTCCGACGGACGAGACGTTGAGAATGGTGCCGGAGCGACGCGCGCGCATGCCCGGGAGGACCGCCTTCGTGACGTCCGCGAGCCCGAAGACGTTGATCTCCATCATGCGGCGAGCTTCATCGTCATCGCTCTCTTCGAACGCGGCGAAGTAGCCGATCCCGGCGTTGTTGAAGAGGACGTCGATGCCGCCCGTCTGCGCCTCCGCGTCAGCGACCACGTTCTTCACCTGCTCGGCATTCGTGACGTCGAGGGCGAGCAGGACGGCGCGCTCTCCGCCGACCTCCGTCAGGTCCTGCAGTGCATCCGTGTTTCGTGCAGTCGCCACGACCGTGTCGCCGCGGCGAAGTGCTTCTAGAGCGACCTCACGGCCGAAACCGCGAGATGCTCCCGTGATGAGCCAGTTAGCCATCATGTCCTTTCGTGTGTGGTGCAGCCGACGTGTCATCGGCGTTATCCATCAGACGCCTTCTTGTCGATCCGTGGAAGGGAGTGCTCACCGTAGGACAACGGGACCTACCCTCAGCAGTCGCTCGCGAGCTCTCCCTGGCGGACAATGGGGGCATGCCGAAGAACGAAGCCCTGAGCGAGTTTCTGACCGGCAAGCGCGCCGCGGTGACTCCCACCATGGCCGGAATCCCCGAGACCGGCCACCGACGCGTCCCCGGTCTCCGCCGCGAAGAAGTCGCCTTCCTCGCGGGAGTCAGCGTGGATTGGTACGTCCGTCTGGAGCAGGGACGCCAGATCACACCGTCGGAGTCGGTCCTGGCCTCCATCGCCCGCATCCTGCGCCTGGACGACGCCGAACGCGATTACCTGTTCAATCTCGCGCGCCCGGCCGCCGGGTTGAACAACCACTCCGCCAAGAGGTCGTTGGTTCGTCCTGGAATCACCCGCATGGTTCGTTCGTTCGTCAACCAGCCTGCCTTCGTCCTGGGCCCGCGCATGGAGGTGCTCACGGGAAACGACCTCGCTTGGGCGTTGCTTGCCGATTTCCCTGCCATGCCGACAGGCGATCGCAACCTGCTGCGCTGGATCATGACGGAGC
Source organism: Microbacterium sp. GXF0217 (assembly GCF_054798195.1). Lineage (NCBI taxonomy): Bacteria > Bacillati > Actinomycetota > Actinomycetes > Micrococcales > Microbacteriaceae > Microbacterium > Microbacterium sp. GXF0217. The sequence continues at coordinate 56,110 of NZ_JBSJZG010000005.1, forward strand.
CAACGACGCGCACTCTGTACGTCGATTGGGCCACCGTCGCGGCAGAACTGGTCGGGGTCCTTCAGCTCGAAGCGAGTGCGAACCCGGACGACCACGAGATCGCCGCCCTGGTCGGCTCGCTGGCGACATCCACCCCGGAGTTCCGCCGGTGGTGGGCAACGCCCAATCCGCAGGGACGCACGACGGGCACAAAACGGTTCGATCACCCCATCGGAGGCCCTCTGACCATCGATTGGGAGGCGTTCACCATTCCCGACGACACGGATCAGACGCTCTTCGTCTATACCGCCGCCGACGCCAACTCCTCGGCCGCGCTCGCGTTGCTGGGAAGCTGGCGCGCCTCCCAGCGGTCAGATGCAGAAGCCACCACGACGTGAGCCGACCCGCGCACACCCGAGTATTGGAGTACCCGCAAACGTGACCTCGAACCTCGAAAAGTACCTCGCCGGCGAGCCGTTCAACTTCCTCGACCCCGAGGTCGCCGTCTACAAGGAACGCAGCGCACGCCTCTGCGCACAGCTCAACGACATCGATCCGGCCGACCTCACCGGGCGGCAGGCCATCATCACGGAGCTGTTCGGATCGCACGGCACCAACGTCTACATGCAATCGCCCTTCCGGTGCGACAACGGCAAGAACATCACCGTCGGCGAAGAGTTCCTCACGAACTACAACGTCTCCATTCTCGACGTCGCGACAGTCACGATCGGCGACAACTGCCTCATCGGCCCGAACACGGTGATCTCCACGGTGAATCACCCGCTCGATATCGAGGGCCGTCGCAACAAGATCGCCATCCCGTCGCCCGTCACCATCGGTGACGACGTGTGGATCGGAGCGAACTGCACCGTCCTGCCCGGCGTCACCATCGGCAGCAACGTCGTCGTCGCCGCAGGCGCCGTCGTCACGAAGGACGTACCCGACGACTGCATCGTGGCTGGAGTTCCCGCGAAGCTCGTCCGCCATCTGACATAGGACGCATCGCACTCCCCATCTGCCGCGCAAAAATGTACAATTGTCGACAGAATCGGGAGGCTGCTCCCCCTTTGGAGGTCGCATGCCCACGTCATCGCCGTTCGATAAGCGCACGTTGCGTCAACGGTGCACGAACTTCGTGCGCGACCAGATCGTCAGCGGTGCGATGGCACCGGGCCAGCACCTCATCGAGACACAGCTGGCGGACGAGCTCGGGGTGAGTCGCGGAACTCTGCGCGAGGCGCTGCGCCCGCTGGAGATCGAAGGGCTGATCGTCAGCGATGGACGCGGGCACATGCTCGTCCGAGAGATGAGCGCCCAAGAGATCCGAGACGTGTTCCAGGTGCGTGCGGCGCTGGAGATTCTCGCGGCGACGATCCTCGCACAGCGCTCCGATCGCCAGGCCGTGGCGGCCGAGCTGACCGCGGCGCTCGCGCCGCTGCAGGATCCGGACATCGAGTTCGCGCGCCAGATCGAGGTGGACCTCGGGTTCCATGAGTTGCTCTGCAAGCTGACGGGAAATCCCACGCTTCTCGAATCGTGGCGTCAGCTCATCGGCAAAATCGAGATGATGATCATCGCCGCTGGGCCATTGCGCGCATCAGACCGCATGCGTTACGCGGAGCACATCGGAATCGTGAACTCCATCGCCAGCGGTGATCAAGCACTGGTGTCCAAGACTCTGCAAGCGCACATGGACGACTTCGCGATGAAGTATCTGTTCGACAAAGGGCCGGAGCTTCAGCCGTCGCGTTGACTCGCCTCGCTCCCCCACCGGGAGGCGAAATCGTTCATGTGGGATCGGATCACCGTTTCCGCCTGATCGACGTCTCCGCTGCGGATCGCATCGACGATGAGCGCGTGCTCGTCGTGCCGCATTCGTCCTGACGCGATGCCGGAGCCGGCCGAGATGATCATCATCTCGATCTGTCCCAGGAGCTGGGACCAGGAGCTGATGAGCATCCGGTTGCCCGTCAGCTCGCAGAGCGCGCTGTGGAACTGCATATCCGCGGCCATATGAGCGGCGAAACCAGCCGACTCGTCCTTCAGCGGTGCAAGGCGCTTCAGGAGCTCTCGGCAGATGGCAGCGCGTCGCGGAGCGAGAGTGAGTTTGCGGACCGCGAGCACTTCGAGTGCTGCACGTACTTCGAACACGTCGCGGATCTCTTCGAGATTCACCGCTCTGACGTACATGTGCCCGCGGCCGTCCGCGACGACGAGTCCTTCGATCTCCAGCGGGCGGAGGGCCTCGCGCAGAGTGCCGCGGCTCACCCCGAGTTCCTGGGCAAGTCGCACCTCGACCAGGTGCATGCCAGGGCTGAGATCGCCGGAGACGATGCTGTCGCGGATGTAGCGACTGCACCGCTGGCGCAGCGTGCGCTCGTCGGCGGCGATGATGCGCTTCGCATCGGGACGCCGCGTATTTCCTTCGGCCGCCATGCCGGTCGTGAACGCCATTGCGATCAGCCGATGCGCGAGGTCTCGTCGGACGAGAGCGCGAGCTCCACGATCATCGCTCCGGACTCCGTCTCACGTGATGGGTACTCAAGACGCAACCGGTCCTCGTGCACGGGGATCACGCGCCGGGTTCGTCCATCGGCGTGCGCAACCATGTCCGCCAGAATGCGCGTTGCCGCGATCGTGCTGCCGACCACGAGTCCGACGGGCCGGTAGAGGCCGTCTCCGTTCATGCCCTCGAGGTTCTCCCAGGCGTAGACGTTGTCACCCGCGAGCACGAACGGACCATCCTCCGTCTGGACCTTGACGTAGATCGATCCGGGAGTGTGCGTGTCCCACGCGGGCAGCACGTCCAGTCCAGGAAACAGATTCTCGGTGGCGCCACTGAGGAAGTGCAGCCGTCCTTGCGCTGCGAGGTCGACCGCTGCGAGGAGGTCGGCGGGGTCTATGGGACTCGAGAAGGTGCGCAGTGCCGGGGGAAGGGCAAGCTCCGACACCCAGAACTCCAGTTCCCGCTGGGAGAGATAGAACTGCGCGTTCGGGAACGCCCCCGAGTTCCCGAAGTGGTCGTAGTGGGCATGAGTCACGATGACGAACGTGACGTCTTCCGGAGTGAGACCGATCCGTCCGAGCACGGTCGAAGGATCTCGCCATTCGCTCACCTCGGAGTCCTCCGCGATTCGTCGCTGAGATGCGGAATCTCCGAACCCGATATCGACGAGGATCACTGTCGCCCCGCGCTTGAGGACGATGTAGCTGAAGGGAGCCCTACGTGTGCCTTCGTTGTGTCGTCCGTAGATTGCCAGGCTCATCGGGAACTCGTACGCGACCGCGTACTCCAAGACCCATGCCGACCATGCGGTCATCTCTGTTTTCCTCTCGCGAGATTCCGGTATGTCTGTGCCGCGCCGCGTCGCACCCTCTCACGCGACACATCGCGCTCTTCGATGGTGTCGATGAGAGCCCGAAGCTGCTCGATCTCTCGTGGACGGGCGTCGGAGTCTCGCAGGACGTTTCGAGCGGACGCGGTGAGGTCCCCGGATGTGACCCCTGACCGCGCTCCCGTGGTCGTCGCGACGATCGCGGCCGCCAGCGCGGCGGAGAGCGCATCACGAAGCTGCGGGCGTGCCTCCGGAATGCTCATGCCGCGACCTGTGCGAGCGTCTTGCTCCGCCGCGGCTTCTTGCCGAGGGTGATGCGGCGGTTGGCGATGCCGTCGTAGGCGATGGCGATGAGGATAATGCCGCCGATGACGACCTGCTGCCAGAACGTGTTCACGTTGAGCAGGTTGATGCCGTTGCGCACGACCGCCATCAGCGCGGCCCCGATGAGTGTGCCGACGAGCGACGCGCGGCCGCCGGCGAGACTGGTGCCGCCGATGACGATGGCGGCGATGACGTCAAGCTCGTAGTTGGTGGCCGCTTCCGGCATCGCCGCCTCGAGGCGGGAGGTCAGGAGGATGCTGGCGATGGCTGCCGCGAGCCCGGTCATCACGTACACGAGAATCTCGACTCGCGGAACAGGGATGCCGACGAGACGTGCGGCTTCGCGGTTGCTGCCGATGGAGAGCGTGAAGCGGCCGAACTTCGTGCGGTAGAGCAGGTAGAACCCGGCTGCGAAAACAGCCACCATGACGAGGACGGGGATGGGGATGCCGAGGATCGCGCCCTGGCCCCACACCTGGAACTCGGGGAAGCCGAGCCCCGTCTTCGGAACACCGCCGCTGTATACCTGGATGATGCCGCGGCCGATGATCATGGTCGCGAGCGTGGCGATGAATGGTGCGATGCTCAACCTGTTGATGAGCAGCCCGTTGATGAGTCCGTAGACCGATCCGAAGATCAGCCCGATGACCAGGGCGAGATAGATGTTGACACCGTTGAGCATGAGGTCGGCCATCACGAGGCCAGTGAGTGCGACGTTGGCACCGACGGAGAGGTCGATGCCTCCGAGACCGATGACGAAGGTTGCGGCGAACGCGATGATGGACACGTAGACCATCTGCCGGGTGACGTTGACGAGGTTGTCGACGCTGAGGAAGGCAGGCGATACCAGCGACAGCGCGATGACGACGATGAGGAAGACGATGAAGATGCGTCCGGCGCTCGTGCCGAGGAGGTTGCGGGCGAAAGCGAGACGCGAGTCACGCGCCTGTGCGTGATCAGTCATGAGTGAGCTCCTGTGGTCTGAACTGAGTAGTAGGCGATGGTTTCCGCGGTCGCTGTCCGTGCATCGAGCTCGGCCGCGATTCGACCCGTGTGCATGACGAGGATGCGGTGGCAGACGCCGAGCAATTCGGGGCTGTCAGCGGAGATGATGATGAAGGACGTGCCTTCGGACGCGGCGTGGACGATCTGCCGATAGATCTCGGCCTTCGACTTGATATCCACGCCTCGTGTGGGCTCTTCCAGGACCAGCACTTTGGGTTTGGTGAGAAGCCAGCGCGCCAGCATCCCCTTCTGCTGGTTCCCTCCGGAGAGGTCGCTGATGCTCTGAGATGCCCCACGGGTCCGGATGCTCATCGATCGGATGTACTCTCCCGTGAGCTCACGGAGCCGTCGAAGCGGCAGGGCGCTCTTGCGGCTCGCGGAGACATCAGCGATCGTGATGTTCCACTCGAGCGACTTGTCGAGGAAGAGGCCTTCCGTCTTGCGGTCGCCGGGCATCAGCCCGATGCCCGCATCCTTCGCATGCTGAATCGAACCGCCCCGGTACGTCTGCCCGTCGACGCGGATGATGCCGTCATCGAAGCCGTGCGCGCCGTAAATGGCGCGCACCACGTCCTTCTTGCCGGCCCCGTCAAGCCCGGCGATTCCCAGAATCTCCCCCCGCTTGAGCTGGAAGCTGACGTCGGCGAACTTGTCCGCTCGGGCGAGGCCCTCGACGTTCAGCACGACTTCTTCGCTCGGGGCGTCCTTCTCGGCGTACTTCTCGCCGAGTTCCTGACCGATCATCTTCGAGATGATGCTCTCGACAGTGACGTCGGCGACCGGTTCGGTGGCGACGTTCGCTCCATCGCGCATGACCATCACGGTGTCGGAGATGCGGACGAGCTCATCGAGCAGATGAGAGACATAGATGACAGCGCGACCGGATTCCCGGAGCCGGGCGATGATGGCGAACAGGCGCTCTCGCTCCGCGGCTTCGAGCGCCTCGGTCGGCTCGTCCATGATGATGATCTCGGCGCGCGAGTGCAGCGATCGGGCGATCTCGACGAGCTGCTTCTCCGCGAGGGTCAGCTGCCGGATCGGGACAGTCAGGTCGATGTTGATGCCGAGCTCTTCGGTCAGAAGGCGGTGTGCCTCTGCGCGGGCCTTGCGCCGGTCGAGCGGGCTGACGATGCTCGCGCCGGTGCCGGCTCGAAGATATTCGCGCCCGATGACGACGTTGTCGATGGCGTTGAGGTCGGGAAAGAGCGTCAGCTCCTGGTAGATGGTGCTGATGCCGAGTTCCTGCGATGCACGCGGGTTGCCGATCTCCACAGCCGCGCCGTCGATGAGGATCTCGCCCTCGTCCTTCTCGTACGCTCCGGAGAGGATCTTGATGATGGTGGACTTGCCTGCACCGTTCTCGCCGATGAGGCCGAGCACCTCGCCACGGTCGAGAGTGAGACTGACGTTCTTGAGGGCGTGCGTTGCACCGAATCTCTTGTCGATGCCCCGCATCTGCAGAAGGGGTGTCTGGGTGACCATGGGACTTCCTCGGTGAAGAGAACGGCGGCGACGTGACGTCGCCGCCGTTCAGGATCAGTTGGTCGGAGCGACGTACACGTAGTCGTTCGGATCGAACTCGTCGATGTTCGTCGAGTCGTAGACGGTGACGTCGTTGTAGACCTCTGCAGGCACTTCCTCGCCCTCGGCGACGTACGCCAGCACCGTGTCGATGATGTTGCGTCCGACGGTCTTCGCGCCCGTGTCGACGGTGGCGAGGAACGAGCCGGACTTGATGGCGTCGTTGGCTTCCTTGATGTTCTCGTAGCCGACGACGTCGATCTGGTCCGTCTTACCGGCCGCTTTCACCGCCTCGAGGCCGCCGAGCGCCATCTCGTCGTAGAGGCCGACGAGGAGGTCGATGTCGGGGTTCGCCTGAAGCATGTTCTCGGTGACGGTCAGTCCGTCTTCCCGCGTCCACCCGGCCGGCTGCTGAGCGACGATCGTGAAGTTGTCGTGTCCTTCCATCACTTCCTCGAAGCCACGCATGCGCTCCGAGGTGTGCGGGCCCGGAAGCCCCTCCAGGATCGCGACGTTCGTCTCCTCGTCGCCGTAGTGATCGACGATCCACTCCGCCTGCGCCTTGCCGCCTTCGCTCTGGTCGTACCCGATGTCGGAGACGACGTAGGAGCTGCACACGATGGGCGAGTTGAAGGTGAAGACGGGGATGCCCTTCTCCGCTGCCTTCTTGAACAGCGGCTCGAGCGCCGACTCGTTGTACAGCGCGACCACAATGGCGTCGTAGTCCTGCGAGATCCACGATTCGACGCTGCGGACCTGGTCGTCCGTGGCGGACTGCGATGTCGGCGCCTGAACGTCGATGGTCACCACGGAGTCCCCGCCGACCGCGTCGATCTCTTCCTGGACGCCCGCGAGCACGCGCTGGTAATACGTGTCCATCGCTGTCGGGCTGATGCCGATCTTGATGGTGCCGTCGGCAGTAGCCGGTGGCACCTCATCGCCGGTGTGCACCCGCGACACCGTCGGGTCGCACTGCGCTCCGGCCGCGGAACCCCCGCCGGAGCTGTCTCCGGTCTGGTTGGATGTGGAACAGCCGCTGAGGGCGAGGAGCGCTGCTCCGAACAACGCCACTGCGGCGAAACGCTTGCGAATCATCTTTGATCTCCGTGCTCTTGTGAAGGGAATTGCACTGCTGTGTGCTGCGAACGGGTGCCCCAGCACCCGGACGGTGAACGTCGGCTCAGTCGTCGAGTCGACGCAGGATCTCGACGATGACCTTCCACACCGGCGCGACGGTCTTGTACGCGAGCCGCTCCTTGGTGGTGTGCACGTCGTACGCTTCCGGACCGAGCGAGATCATCTCGACGCCCGGCAGCTTGCTGGCGATGATGCCGAGCTCGAGGCTCGAGTGGGAGACCTCCACGTGCGCATCGATCCCGATGGTCGCTTGGAAGGCCTCCTTGGCGGTGGCGAGCAGCGGCGAATCCGGCTGGAACGTCCACTCCGGGCAGTCGGCGAACGTCTCGACACGAGCACCGTCGCCGAGCAGGTCAGCAAGACCCTTCACGCGATCGAGGATCTCGTACTTGCGTGACGACACGGCGCTCGGGATGGTCATGAGGATGCGGACGGTGTCGTCGACGAGTTCGATCTGCGCCACCGTGTTCGAGCTCTCGACCAGGCCTTCGGTCTGGAGGCTCATGCTCTGGACTCCGTTGGGCAGGAGGTTGATGGCACGCGCCACGCGAGCCGTGCTCTGTGCGTTGACCGCCGAGGAAGCTTCGGACGTGATCGAGTCGATGTCGATGCGCAGGCCGGCATCGCTGCGGGAGAACTCGTTCACGATGTTGTCCGCGAGAGTGCGGGCATCACGGTCGAACGTCTCCACTGCGTCGGCGGGGATCTGCACGACGAGTTCGGCGGTGTTCGGGATGACGTACCGGTTGACACCGCCTTCGATGCTGACGAGCTGGCCGCCGTGGTCGCCGGCGATGCGAAGCAGTCGCCCGAGGATCATGATCGCGTTGCCGCGCTGCAGGTGGATGTCGAATTCGGAGTGACCGCCTTCAAGGCCGTGGACCGAGACCTTCCGCGTGACGCTCGTCGCTGCGGGGGCTTCGGTGTCGACGGGGAGTTCGAACCACGCGGAGATGTCTCCCGCGCAGCCGGCGAAGATGGACTCCGGGTCGTGCCAGTTGAAGTCGATGAGTCGGCGACCCGTGATGGCGGAGGCATCAAGCGCGATGGCGCCGGCCTTGCCGACCTCTTCCTGGACCGTGATGATGGCTTCGATGGGCGGGTGTGCGATCTCGGTCGAGTCGAGGATCGCCATCATGAAGGCGACACCGACTCCGTTGTCCGCACCGAGGGTGGTTCCGGACCCGCTGATGTAGTCACCGTCGAGGCGGAGACGCACGCCCTCGGCGAGCATGTCGTGGTCGACCCCGTCGTCCTTGGCCAGGACCATGTCCATGTGGCCGTGGAACACGACAGGAGCCGCATTCTCGTATCCGCTGGTGCCGGGCTTCTTGATGATCAGGCTTCCGATGTCGCTCTGTGTGACATCCAGGCCGCGCTCGCGGGCGAAGGCGACGAGATGGTCGCTGATCTGCTTCTCGTGGTAAGAGCCGCGCGGAATGTCGCTGATCTCCTGGAAGAAGCTGAAGAACTCGGTCGGCTGGAGTTCACTGATGTTCGTCATTGAAGTACTGCTTTCCTCTTCGAAAACTACGGGTGGTGCTGAATCAAGACTGGACGGTCGACTTCTAAATGTCAACATTTTTTCGTCAACAAGTCTTCGCGCAAGATGCGGGGGTGACGTTTCGCGCGTCACCCCCGCATGGGAGACGGGCTACCAGGCCTGTCGTGTGGGGTGGATGATGACGTCGTTGATGGCGACGTCGGCGGGCTGGTCGAGCGCGTAGAGCACGGCCTCCGCGACCTTCTCGGATGAGATCGCGACACCCTTGATGGAGTCGGCGACGCCTCTGCCGCCTTCGTCTGTGACCTTTTCTTCCCAGCCGGTGGCGATCGCGCCGGGGCTGATCATCGAGATCTGGATGCCGCTGTCGACGCCCACTTCCATCCGCAGCGAGTCAGTGATGGCGCGTACGAAGTGCTTCGTGGCGCTGTAGACACCGCTGGCCGGGCCGATGCTGTGGCCGGAGACGCTGCTCATGTTCAGGATGTGCCCGGCCCCCTGCTCGAGGAAGCGCGGGAGGATGGCGGCGATGCCGTTGAGGTAGCCATGGACGTTCGTGCTGATCATCTTGTCCCAGTCGTCGACGACGACGTCTCGCCAGAACGAGAACAGCATGAGCCCGGCGTTGTTGATGAAGACGTCTACGCGACCGTACTGGGCGATGGCGAAGTCGACCAGTGATGCGACATCAGCGCGGTCCGTGACGTCCGTGATCCGATACTCGGCAGTGCCGCCGTTCGCTCTGATGGCGTCGGCCAATGCGCTCAGTTTCGTCTCGTTGCGTGCGGCGAGGACGAGGGTCGCACCCGCTGCGGCGAGCGTGTGCGCGGTTGCTTCGCCGATTCCGGAGGATGCGCCGGTGATGACGACCACAGCGCCGTTGATCTTTGTCATGATGTGCCTTTCAGTTCTGGGGCCGGGTCAGTTCGGCCTGGCGGGCCGCCTTGACGGTCTCTGGCGTCGTGCGGTTGTCGACGACGATCTGCTGCGTCTCCGCGTCACCGCCGACGACGTGATCCACGTCGTTCATGAGCGCGTCGAAGCCCTGCTTCGCAACAAGGCGCTTGTCGTTCTTCTTCGCTCCGGGCCCGAGCTTGGTGTTGTCCATGCCGGCGTTGGAGTGGAACTCGCTGTCGGTGGCCCCGGGAAGCAGCGCGCTCACCGTGACCCCGGTCCCCCTGAGCTCTTCGCGAAGCCCTTCGGCGAAGGAGAAGCCGAACGCCTTCGACGGGCCGTAGACCGTTTCGAAGGGCGTGGGGCTCGTGGCGGAGATGGAGGACACGATGAGGATGCGCCCCTGTCCCCGCGGGACCATGTGCTGTACGACCCTCTTGGCGAGGTGGACTGTCCCGGTGATGTTCACGGCGATGACCCGGAGTTCGTCTTCGAGGGAATTGTCGCTGAATGCGCCGCCGAGACCGACGCCGACGTTCAATGCTGCGGCGTCCACGGGCCGCCGCAACGCCTCGACGTGCCGCCAGAAGCTCTCGACTCCCGCGAATGTTGAAGCGTCGGCCCGATGGGGATAGATCTCGACCGGGTACTCGGCGCGAAGCGTCTCCGCGGCGGAGAAGACCTTCTCGCTGCTGCCCGAGATCGCGAGGTCGAAGCCGTGAGCGGCGAACTGGCGGGCGAGTTCCAGACCGATGCCAGCGGATCCCCCGGAGATGAGCGCCAAGGGGCGTGTGTTGTCTGTCATGTTTCTCTTCCTTGAGTGATGGGAGTGCGGAATCGGATGGTGTCTCGCTTCCCGCGTGCCGGGGTACTCCCCCGCCCCCGGCACGCACGCCTGCTGACGGATGACGTCAGCAGGAACCCTCGATCTCGTACTCGGAGATCAGGGCGACCTTCTCAGCGGATGCTGACGTGGAATCGAACTGGTACGTCAACCACTCGCGCACGAGACGGCGCGCGAGCTCCTGGCCGATCACGCGCTGGCCGAGGCACAGCACCTGGGCGTTGTTCGACAGGACGGCTCGCTCCACGGAGAAGGAATCGTGCGCCGTGACCGCACGGACACCGGAGACCTTGTTCGCGGCGATGGCGACGCCGAGTCCAGTTCCGCACACGAGCAGTGCGCGGTCCGCCTCACCACGAGCGACCATTTCGGCGGCCGCGACAGCGACCTTGGGATAGGCAGTGTGCCCGTCCGCGTCGACGCCGATGTCTGCGACGAGATCGGCGAGATCGCTGGATTCCAGGTCTGCTTTCAGCAGCTCCTTGTAGGCGAATCCGGCATCGTCGCTTCCGATGACGATGCGGAGGGGTGTGGTGGATGTCATGCGTGGTCTCCTTCGTTGGACGAGCCGGTGAGTTCTTCGGTGAGGGCGCTGATGATCATGGACAGGGAGATCGCCCCTGCGTCAGGAGTGCCGACGCTTCGCTCAGCGAGCGGTCGGGCGCGGCCGAGCTGGGGGACGAGGTCGCGGGTGAGCGCAGCCTTGTCACGGGACAGCTCCGCAGCCTCCAACCACGTTTCCGCATCCAATTCCTCGCCGTCGAGCATCGCCTCGATGCGTTCGGCGTAGGGAATGAGAACGTCCATCATGGTCTTATCGCCGAGCTTCGCGCCTCCGCGCTCCGCGATGGCTTGATGCCCGGCGAGGATGCCTTCGGCGATGTCTTCGACAGTGACTGCTTCCTGGTCGCCGAACACCCGGCCGGCGGCTTTCAGCGCGGCCCCCCACAGGGCACCGGAGGTCCCGCCGGCGACGTTGGCCCATGCCTCGCCCGCGTGCGCGAGGACGGTACCTGCGCCGAGACCCTGCTCGACGGCGGCCGCACCGGCTTCGGCGGCGGCTCGAGATCCACGATCCATGCCGATGCCATGGTCGCCGTCGCCAGCGACCGCGTCGATCCGACCGAGCTCATCCGCCGCTTCGGTCATCGTGCGCTGGAGAACCCTGAGTGCTGCAGCGACGGTCTCGGCGGACGCCTGCGACGCGTCGGAGCCGGCGGTCTCGACGGTGACGACGGTCTGGGTGCGGGTGATGATCTCATCGCGTTCGGCGTCGTTGAGCTGCCGGCTGGGGGTGATGGTGCCCTTGCGGTAGGCGGGAGTGTAGGAGGGGCTCGTCCAGAGTCGTTCGAGTTCTTCGTCCAGCCAGAACAGCGTGAGCGAAAGTCCGGACATGTCCAGGCTCGTGCACAGCTCGCCGAGGTCTGGTGACACGACCGTGAGCCCCGCTTCGCCCAGCAGACGTGAGACCGTTCGGTACGTGACGAACATCTCCTCGTACTTGACGGTGCCGAGTCCGTTGAAGAGCACGGCGACGCGGTCTCCGGCACCTTCCGGTCGCTCGGCGAGGACCTTCTCGACGAGCAGTTCCCCCACTTCGGCGGCGGACGGGAGCGGCACGTCCTTGATGCCGGGTTCGCCGTGGATGCCGAGCCCCAGAGACATCATCCCTTCCGGGACGGTGAACAGCGGGGCGTCGGCTCCGGGGAGCGTGCATCCGGCGAAGGCCACGCCGAAGGTGCGCGTGCGGTTGTTCGCGTGGCGTCCTGCGCGAATGACTTCATCGAAGGTGTAGCCAGCAGCGGCAGCGGCTCCGAGGATCTTGAAGACGGTAAGATCCCCTGCGATCCCGCGGCGCTTCTGAATCTCCGCCGGTGATGCACTCGCGATGTCATCGGTGACCAGCACGATGTCCGCAGGGATTCCCTCGTTGCGGAGGCGCTCGGCGGCTTCTCCGAAGTGGAGAACGTCGCCGGCGTAGTTGCCGAAGGTGAAGATGACTCCCTTGCCACGGTCTGCAGCTTTCGCGACGGAGTAGGCCTGCTGCGCGGACGGCGACGAGAAGAGGTTTCCCATGGCCGCACCGTGAGCAAGGCCGTCGCCGACGAGGCCGCAGAAGGTCGGGTAATGGCCGGTGCCGCCACCGACCACGACCGCCACTTCGTCGTAGTGGGTGCTGCGGACGACTCCACCGGGGACGGCGGAGACGAAGTCCGGGTAGGCGGCGACGAAACCGTCGATGAGTTCGATCGGGAAATCGGCCGGGTCATTGAAGAGCTTGGTCATGAGGATGCTCCGTTGCTGAGGGCGGGGGTGAGTGCGGCGCGAACCGTGTTCTGCAGGTCGCTCCATGAGGCGATGAACTTCTCCACCCCTTGGGCTTGCAGTTGAGAGAGGTCATCCAGCCAGATGCCGACGCCCGCTGCGGAGAGCGCTTCAGTCGGGGTGCTCATGAGTTCTCCTCGATGGTCTCGCGTGCCGCGGCGACGACGGCGTCGGCCGTGACGCCGAACTCCCGGAACAGGGTCGGGCCGTCTGCGGACGCGCCGAAGTGGTCGATTCCGACAGACCGACCTCGGGAGCCGACGATGCCTGCCCAGAGCGCTGTCGTCCCGGCCTCCACCGAGACTCGGGCTGTCACGTTCGGCGGCAGCACTGCGTCGCGGTACTGGGCGCTCTGCTCGTTGAACCACTCAAGCGACGGCGCTGAGACGACACGCGCGCCGATGCCTTCGGCGGCGAGAGCGTCGCGAGCGTCGACCGCGAGCTGCACCTCCGAGCCGGTCGCGATGAGGATCACGTCGATGGATCCCGTCGGGGAGTCGGCGAGAACGTACGCTCCTCGTCGCGTGCTGTCCGCGGATGCCAGGTCACCCGACCGGTCGAACACGGGCAGGTTCTGGCGTGAGAGCACGATTCCGGCGGGGCCGCTGCGGCGCGAGAGGATCTCGAGCCAGGCGAACGCGGTTTCGTTGGCGTCGGCGGGGCGCACCACGGCCAGGTTCGGGATGACCCGCAGGCTGGCGAGTGTCTCGATGGGCTGGTGGGTGGGGCCGTCCTCTCCGAGGGCGACGGAGTCGTGAGTCCAGACGAAGATGCTGGGCACGTCCATGAGAGCGGCGAGACGCACGGCGGGGCGCATGTAGTCGCTGAAGATCAGGAACGTTCCTCCGAACGCACGCGTCTTGCCGTGCAGCACGATTCCGTTCACGATGGCGCCCATCGCGTGCTCGCGAATGCCGAAGTGCAGCACTCGTCCGAACGGATCGCCGGACCATTCGTGCGTCGACCACTCGCCTGGGATGAAGGACCTGGCATTCTTGATGGTGGTGAGGTTCGACTCGGCGAGGTCGGCTGACCCGCCCCACAGCTCGGGCAGCTGGGCTGCCAGGGCGTTGATCACCTGTCCGGATGCTGCGCGGGTCGAGACGGCTTTGCCTGCCTCGAACACGGGGAGCACATCGGCGAGGCCTTCGGGGACGTCGCCTGCTTCGAGCCGATCCAGGAGCGCTTTGCGCTCAGGGTGGGCGACGGCCCAGGAGTCGAAAGCATCCTGCCAGTCGGCTCGCATTGTGGTGGCGCGTGCGGCGAGACCGCGAGTATGAGCGATGACGTCGTCGGCCACGACGAACTGTTCATCGGGATTCGCGCCCATCGCGCGCTTCGTGGCTGCGAGTTCGTCCGCGCCCAGTGCGGAGCCGTGGATCTTCCCGGTGTTCTGCTTTCCCGGCGACGGCCATCCGATGACGGTCTTGAGGATGATGAGCGACGGTTTGTCTGTCGCGCCCTTGGCTGCTTCGATGGCTGCGTACAGTTCGGCGATGTCCTCGACGTACTCGCCGGTCTTCTTCCAGTCGACCGTCTGCACATGCCAGCCGTAGGCCTCGTATCGTCCGGCGACGTCTTCGGTGAACGCGACGTTGGTGTCGTCCTCGATCGAGATCTGGTTGGAGTCGTAGATGGCGATGAGGTTGCCGAGCTGCTGGTGGCCGGCGAGCGAGGAGGCCTCGCTGGTCACGCCCTCCTGCAGGTCGCCATCACCGGCGATGACATAGACGAAGTGGTCGAACGGGCTCTCGCCGGCTGGGGCCTCGGGGTCGAACAGGCCGCGCTCGTAGCGTGCGGCGTACGCGAAGCCGACGGCCGAGGCGAGGCCCTGGCCCAGCGGACCCGTGGTGATCTCGACGCCCTTGGTGTGGCCGTACTCGGGATGACCGGGGGTCAGGGAGCCCCAGGTGCGCAGCGCCTTGAGGTCCTCAAGCTCGAGGCCGAAACCGCCGAGATACAACTGCACGTACTGGGTGAGCGAGGAGTGGCCCACCGACAGGATGAAGCGGTCGCGACCCAGCCAGTCGGTATCGGTCGGGTCGTGGCGGAGTACACGCTGGTAGAGGACGTAGGCCACCGGTGCGAGGCTCATAGCGGTGCCGGGGTGACCGTTGCCGACCTTCTCGACGGCGTCCGCCGCCAGGAGGCGCGCCGTGTCCACTGCGCGACGGTCGATGTCGTTCCAGGCCAAACCAGTCATTGCACTGGGCTCCGTCGTGGTCGGGATCGTCATCGCTGGACTCCAGCCGGTTCGGTCGTGGACAGCAGTCGCGAGAGGTACTCGCCGGCTCTGACGGCCTCGGCCGCACGATCTTCATCGCGGATGTCCCGCGTTTCCAGCTCGAGCGCCAGAGCTCCGGAGTAGGCGTGAGCGTGAAGGCTTGCCGCCAGGTCAGCGAAATCGACGATCCCCTTGCCGACGGAGTGATGGATGAAGCCTCGCTCGGCATCCCGGATGTGCACATGACGAGTGCGATCAGCGAATGCGTCGAGGAACTGCCGCGGGGTGGACCCGCTCGCGGTGATGTGGCTCACGTCGCACACGACGCCCACGGCCGGGTCGAGGCGGTCGAGCAGTGCAGCGGTGCGGTCAAGATCGAATACGAGTCGGAACCAGTGCGGCGCTTCGACCCACAGCTCGACGCCATACTCGGGCGCGCGGACAGCGAGTCGGTTCAGTCGGTCGGCGACCACGTCGAGGTCCGCATCGAGCATGCGGATCGGATCATGGGCCTGCGCGCCGTTCGGCAGGACGAGCGCTCGTCCGCCAATGGCTCCCGTCAATTCGAAGAGGTGGTCAGCGTGCTCGTCCTGCGCGCTAAGTTCCGCCCTCGTGAGTTCGGCGTTGAGATCGCCGATGTCACCGTTGACGGATCGGACGCTGAGGCCGGAGTCGCGCACTGTCGCGGCGACGTCCTTGACCGCCTGCGCGTCGAGCTCGTACGGTACGTGGTCGCAGACGCCGGGCAGCGCGCCCAGGTCGATCTCCTGAAAGCCACCGTCGTTGATGGCGGCGAGCGCCTCGGCCAGCGGCAGATGGCGCAGCGTGATCGTGCTGCAGATCACTCGTGGGTCCAATGACATCGGGCGGTTCCTCCTTGAATCGTCGTGCGGCTGTGCCGCGACTCGGGTCAGCGTACCCGACTGAATAAATGTTGACAAAAAAATGTCGGTAGCGCTAGTGTCAGTTTCATCAACGGCGCCGCGTGGCCTTTTCCGGTCCAGTCGGAGCTGCCGTAGTCCACTCACAGTGAGGTGTAAGACATGAAGGTTGGCTTCGTCGGCATCGGCGCGATCGGCTATCCGATGGCCGAACGGCTGCTCCCCCACCACGACGTGACGGTCTTCGATTTGAACCGTGAACGCGTCGCCGAACTCGCGTCTCGAGGCGCGACGGCGGCTGCCACGGCAGGGGAGGCCGCCGCAGGCTCTGAGGTCACCGTCGTGATGGTGGCGACGCCGGCGCAGCTGGCTTCTGCTCTATTCGATGCATCCGGGATCGCCGCTTCGGCCGCTCAGGGCTCGACCGTGCTCATCATGAGTTCTGTCGGCGTTGAAGCCGTCACCACCGCCGCGGACGCGCTCACCCAGCAAGGACTTGTGGTTGTCGATGCGCCCGTCACCGGAGGGGTCGTCCGTGCGCGCACCGGAGAGCTGACACTGCTCCTCGGCGGGGATGACGCTCACATCGCTGCGGTTCTTCCCGTGCTCGAACTCCTCGGAACCCGCCTTGCCAAGTGCGGCCCCCGCATCGGTGACGGCCAAGCGGTCAAGCTGGTCAATCAGCTGCTGTGCTCCGTTCATCTGGCGGTAGCTGGCGAAGCGCTGAGCCTGGCCGAATCACTCGGGCTCGACCCGGCAGCCGTGCTGGAGATCGTCGGGTCGGGCGCTGCTGCGTCGTTCATGCTGAACGACCGCGGTCCTCGAATGCTCGAAGCCGAGCCGCCCGTGCTGTCGGCCATCGACATCTTCGTCAAGGACTCTCATCTCGTTCAGGAAGCCGCCGCGGCCTCGCACGCCGACACTCCGATCCTCGACGCGGCCGCGCGCCGCTTCGAGCTCGCTCAGGACGCGGGTCTCGGACGTTTCGACGACTCCGCCGTGCTCCGCACCTACCGCGAAACCGTCACCAAGTAAGTCGCACCGCTCGCGGCGTCACGCGAGATACTCATCACGAAAGGATGACGAAGATGTCGAACCCGTCCGCCGCCCAGCTGAGCGCGGGTGTCCCCCGCTCGCGCTGGACTCGCATCGGTGCGCTGCTGCTCGTCAGCTACCTCGTCGCGTACATCGACCGCACCAACATGTCTGTTGCCGCCCCATCCATGACGGAGGAACTCGGGCTCGATTCCGGGCAGATGGGCATCCTGCTGTCCGCCTTCTTCTGGGGTTACGTCGTCAGCCTGGCTTTCGCCGGTTGGGCTGTCGCCAAACTGGGCGCGAAACGCGCGATCGTCGGCGCACTGTTCGTGTTCGGTCTCGCGTCCGCCGCGACCGGACTCACCGAGGACTTCACTCAGCTGATCCTTGTGCGCGTGGTGCTCGGACTCGGCGAAGGACTCGTGTTCCCCGCCATCACGATCTTCTTCGTTCGCTGGTTCCCATCCTGGGAGCGCGGCCGCGCCTCCGGACTGTCCCTGCTCGCCATCCCCATCTCAGCGATCATCATGGCCCCGATGAGCGGCTGGCTGATCTCTCACTGGGACTACAAGACGATGTTCATCGTCCAGGGCATCTTCCCGATCCTCGTCGCGATCATCGGCATCTTCCTCCTGAAGGCCGACCCTGAGTCCGACCCCCGCATCAGCGAAGCGGAACGCACGTACATCCTGGAGAACCGCGATTCCGACGACACCGCATCGAAGGGCACGTTCCGCGACGTGTACTTCAACCCGCGCGTCTGGCTCATCGGGATCACCTACCTGCTCTGGATGACCGGCCTGTACGGGTTTAACCAGTGGCTCCCGACTCTGTTGTCGGAAGCATCCGGCGCCGGGATCCAGGCAGTCGGTTGGCTCACCACCATCCCCTTCATCTTCGCGGCCATCGGCATGTTCTTCGCTTCCCGCCAATCCGACCGCGCAGACGGCAAGCGGACGCCGTTCGTCGTGATCCCCATCGCCATCGCCGGCGCCGCTCTGCTGCTGCAGCACCTCGTCCCCGGCGGATTGTGGGTCGAGATGATCTTCCTCGTCATCGCCTGCGTGGGAGTCCACGCGGCATTCGGGCCTTGGTGGCCCTGGGCACTGCAGGGCGTGTCCAGCGAGAACACCAGCTACGCATCCAGCCTCGTTCTGTCGGTCGGCAACTTCGGCGGCATCATCGGACCGATCCTCGTCGGGGCGCTCACCCGCGGCGGAACAGTCGCCGAGGGCGGTTTCTACACTCTCGGCTACGTCCTTCTCGCGGCCGCCGTGCTCGGCGCTGTAGTCGCCACTTGGCGGACGAAGGTCACCGCGAAGGCCGCGCCCACGACATCCTCCGCTGTCCCCACCGCTACGAAGTAAGGCCCATCATGAGCAACATCGAACACCACTACGCCGTCCTCCGCGACGTGAAGATGCATTACGTCACCGCAGGCAGCGGTCCGCGGACGCTCGTGCTCATCCATGGATATCCGCAAAGCTGGTACTGCTGGAAGGAGGTCGTCGATCTCCTCAGCCCCCATTTCCGCATCATCGCGCCCGATACGCGCGGGCTCGGTGATTCCACTCGTCCCGCGGGCGGCTATGACAAGAAGACGGTCGCCGGTGACGTGCACGAGCTGCTCAGCGAGCACCTCGGCATCGAGGAGTACGCCGTCGCCGGTCACGACTGGGGCGGAACTGTGGCATTCGCGCTGGCGGCTCACTACCCCTCCCCCGTCACGCATCTTGCGGTCGTCGACGTGGCGATCCCGGGAGACGGACAGAAGAACATCGGCCAGGCGGGGCGCCGCTGGCACCACACCTTCCTGCAGACTCTCGACCTGCCGGAGGCGCTCATCGGCGACGGTCGCGAGCACCACTACTTCAACTGGTTCTTCGACAACTACGGCCACACACCGGCGGCCATCAGCCAGGATGCGCGCGACGAGTATCTCCGCACGCACACGACGCCCGGCGCGCTGCGCTCCGGGTTCGCGTACTACCGCTCCATCGGTCAGGACGTCTCCGACAATGAAGCTCTGGGCGAGAAGCTGACCATCCCCACCCTCGCCGTCGGCGGCGGTACCAGCTGGGGTCGAGCGAACGAGGTAGGCAAGTCGCTCCGGCAGATGGCGGAGCACGTCGAGGAGGTCGTGTTCGACGAGTGCGGCCATTGGGTTCCCGAGGAGAAGCCCGTCGAGCTGGCGAACGCTGTGCGTTCGTTCATCAACTGACCCCAGCGAGGAGGGGGGCGTCGCAGTAGGCCTGCGACACCCCCTCCTTCATGCCCTTCAGCGACTCCTCACGTGGCCTGTAGAACCACGAACGACAAGACGAGTTGGGACGAGAATTGCCGCAACGGCTCCGAGTCGTCCCGCGAGTTATCGCGCTGACGGGAAGCGCCAACGCCTGAACTCGCCATGCGACACCACCGGCCCGACTATGGCTCATCGTCGTCGTATGCGGGCAGGCGTGGAGCAAGGCTTGTCGGCTCAGACTGTGATGTATCAAGACATGCTTGACAGTTCTGCATCAGGACATCTCTGACGTTGGATGTGTCAGGACATCTCTGACAGTCGCGTGTTTCCGGTGCTGCGTCCGCGGGGTCGTCTGTTGCTGACGTACTTGGTTCCGGGTGGCGGCCAGGCGCGCTCGATGATGAGGGTTCCGGCGAGGTCGAAGACTTGCACGGTCTTCCCGGCGTCTAAGACACAGACACGGTGGCCTCCGAACGCGCGCCCGATGCCGAACTTGACGCCGCGGAACTCTACCGATCCGCCGACTTGAACGAGCTTGATCCGGATGTCCTCGCCGGGGTCGGGCAGCGGGGTATGCGGGGTGGCCGGTCGCGGTGGAACCGCCACAGCGGTCGCGTCCTATGCTCGCTGCGGAGTGATACGCCCAGGCAGACCTTGGTGGGGCGATCGGTGTTGTAGACGATGTCGAAACGGTCGACCTGCTCTTGCAGCTGTTCGAGCGTGTCGGCCATCGGCTGCTTGTCCAGGAACCGGAACAGCGTCCGGTGGAATCTCTCATTCTTGCCCTGCGTGGTCGGCTTATAGGGTTTGCCGGTGATCGCCTCCACCCCGAGGGAGCTGGGACGCGACGGCGAGGCGGGAGTGGTCGTCGATGAGCTGGAAGATCACACACTTGCGACCTCCGGAGAGCACATACTCGGTCGCGTCGAACTGCCAGCACGCGTTCGGCTGCGGATACACGAACCGCCGATATGACACCCGCGGCTTCTTCCTCGGCTCGAGCCTCGCCACCCCGGCGTCCCGGAAGATGCGCGCCAGCGACGCCGTGGACGGCACCGGCACCGTCCCGAGCGACCGCATCTTCTCGTGCACGCTGATCGGCCCGTGATCCAGACCGGACTGCTCCAATGCCGCTCGCACAGCGACCGCTTGGGCCGCAACATCGTCGGACAACTTGGCAGGGCTGCTCTTCGGACGTCGCGAGCGGGGCTCCAACGCGGCCGCCGGCCCCTCGGCCTGAGCGCGTCGCCGGATCGCATAGAACGTCTCTCGAGAAATCTCGTGCTCCAGGCAGAACGTCGTCACCGCCCCTCGCGGGCATCGGGCGGGCACTGCGTGATCGCGAGACGGATGCGAGGATCAACAGGCAGAACCGTCAGGGATGTCGTGAGACATAACAGCACGCGTCTTGTTGAGATGAACGGGTCGACGCTCTCGCCGGCGATGATGAGCACCTCCCTCGGCCGCGCGAACAGGTCGATCCCCATGTCGCCGAACAGCTGACGCTTGGCCTCGGCCACGAACGCACTGCCGGGGCCCGCATCCCGCCGAGCACATGGATCTCGTCGGCGCCCGCGAATTGCATCGCGGCCACCGTGGCGTCGGGAATCGCGCCGTCGATCGACGGTGTCACGGCGACCACGCGCTGCATGCCGCAGGCCTTCAGCCCTTGAGGCCCGGGTTCAGGTTCGCCCCTTCGATGATGGGCTTCTGGAAGATGAAGAGAACCGCGACCACCGGGATTATCGTCGCCACCGAAGCTGCCATCAGCAGGTTCCACTGAGTTCCGTAGGTCTGCTTGAAGGACGTCAGCCCGAGCGCAATCGTGTAGTTCTCGTTGCTCGTGAGGTAAATGAGCGGTCCGAAGAAGTCGTTCCACACACCGATGAACGTGAAGATCGTCACAACGAGCAGGGCCGGCCGGATCATCGGGGCGAGGATCCTCGTGGCGATATACCAGTGGCTTGCCCCATCCATCATCGCCGCCTCGTCGAATTCCTTTGGTATCTGCATCATGAACTGACGCAATAGGAAGATGTTGAACGCGCCGCCGCCGAACCACGCCGGCAGAGCAAGAGGCCAGTAGGTATCGATGGCCCCGACCGAGGACCAACCGATGAACAACGGGACCAAGGTCACGGCGAACGGAACCATCATCGTGGCAAGAACGACCCCGAACACCAGGTCCCGCCCCGGCCACTGCACGCGACTGAACGCGTAGGCCGCCATTGCGCTGGAGAGCACCGTGCCGAGCACGACAAGAAACTCGAGAATCATCGTGTTGACGAAGAAGTTGATGAAGTTCGGCTCGGTACCGAGCAATGCCTCCACGTAGTAGTCGAACGTGAATTGTTCAGGAATCCAGGTCGGGGGCATCTTGAATACTTCAGCGTTCGCCTTGAACGATGTCGACACCATCCACAGCAGCGGCAGGATCGCCGCCATCGCACCGATGAGGAGCAGCGCCCACACGCAGATCCTCGACAGGACCCGCCGGAACCGGGCCCCGGGACTGCGTCCACCTGCGGGACGACGCGACCTCTTCGCACGGGCGGAATTCCGGGTCACGATGTCGGTTGTCTCAAGGGAAGTCATTTGGCCCTGCTCTCGTAGAACACCCATAGGCTCGACGACTTGAACGTAATGGCCGTCAGAATCAGCGTGATGACGAACAGCAGCATGGCGAGGGCCGAGGCATAGCCCATCTCACCGCTCTGGAATGCACGCTGATACAGATAGAGGTTGAAGAAGAGCGCGGACTGTCCCGCGCCTCCGCCGATGAGGAACCCCTGGGCGAAAGTCTGCATCGCGCCGATGATGCCGATGACAAGCGTGAACAGAATGACCGGCGACAGCATCGGCAGCGTCACCGCCCAGAACTGCTGCCAGGGGCTCGCCCCGTCCAGCGAGGCCGCCTCGTACAGACTCGGCGAAATTCCCTTGCGCGCAGCCAGGAAGATCAGCGCAGAGCCACCGATTCCCCAGATGTTCATGAGGACGAACGACGGGATCACGAGATTGGGATCGGAGAACCAGTTGAGCGTCGGCAGCCCTACGGACTTGAGGCCCTGGTTCACGAGTCCGTACTGCGGATCCAGAAGCCACAGCCAGACGACGATGACGGCAACGGCGGGAAGAATCGAAGGAAGATAGAACAGGACGACGAACAGCCTGTTGGCTCGGGTCTGCTGGTTGAGCAACGTGGCGATCAGGATCGCCGCGATGATGCCGGTCGGCACGGACAATACCGCGAAGTACACCGTCACGCCGAGCGACTTCGCGACCAGCGGATCGGAGAACATCTGGACGTAATTGTCCAGTCCGACGAAGACGGGGGCGGCAAGTAGCCCCCAGTCCGTGAAGCTGATCGCGATCGCCGCGATGAGCGGAGCGACGAAGAAGACAAGGAGCCCTAGGATCGCGGGGGCAGCCATGGCCACCCCCGCCATCGTCTCGTGACGACGCCGCCTGCTGCTGCGCCGAGAGGCCTTGCTCTTCGCGGGGAGGTCGTCCTTACTACCGGTGGGTGCGGTCGCCGTTGCCATCATTCACCTTGGAGCATGGCATCGATGTCCGGCTTGACGCCGGTCAGCGCCTTGCCGAGATCCGGCACGAGCTCATTGAAGTAGCCATTGATGCCTTCGTCGGTCCACTGAACTCTGGCCCAGATGTCGTTGAGGTCGCGAACCTTCCGCGATGGATCGTCCATCGTAACGCTCAGCGCATTGTCGATCGTTTCCTCGTAGCCGACCGGTGTGGTGGCGGACGCCGTAACGGAGGCGGAACTCGATGCAGGAACACCGTCGAAGGCATGCGGGTTGTTCTGCGCATCGGTCGCGAACCGGATGAACTCGGCAGCGAGCTCGGGATTCGCCGTCTTGTTCGACGCGACGAATTGGTCGGTAACTGCTAGCGACTTGGGGTCTCCGAACGAAGGCAGGATCGCCATACCGGCGTCGTCGCCCCACGCCTCCTCGATCGCGGGAAGGTTCCAGGTTCCACCTGGGTACAGAGCGGCCTTCCTCGATTGGAGGACCACATCCAGCCCCATCGAACTGAGGTTCTGCGGCGGGATGGAGACACCGTCGTCTGCGAGCGTCTTGATCGCCTCGTACACCTCCACGGATTCAGGCTCGTCCAGGGTGAACTCCGTCGCGTCCGGGTCGAACCAATAGCCACCATTGGACGCGAGAAGCGGGGCGGTCACCAATGGATCGGTCAGGACCATAGCCCCCCAGCCGTCATCCTCCGTCGCCGGGTCCGACAGGTCTGTCGCAGCACGGACGAACTCGTCCCAGGACCACGCCGATGCCGGATCCGTCGATGGATAGTCGACACCGGCGGCATCGAAAGTCGCCTTGTCGTAGAACATGGCCATCAGGTGAATCGTGGGAGCGATGCCCCACACGGAGTCGCCTTCTTGCCAGATCGCCTGCTCGCGATATTCGCTCGCGAGGTCAATCCCCAGCTCGGCGTAGACAGGCGCGAGATCAAGAAGTGTACCGGCATCGATGAATCGGCCCATTCCTGCCGAGTTCATGAGGAAGACATCCGGCGTGTTGTTCGCGGCCACGAGCGTCTGGAGCTTGGTGTCGTACTCGGCCGGCTGGTGGATGAACTTGAACTCGACGTCCTCATGGCCATCCGCCTGGAACGCCTCTCCCAGCGCCTTCCAGTCGGCGGGCGCTCGCTCATCACCCCAGAACATCACGGTGAGCGTCTTTTTACTCGGATCATCCCCGCCGGCGCCGGAGCAACCGCCCAAGGCGAGTGCGAGTGCAGACGCGCCGGCGAGGATCGACATTACGCGGGTCTTCTTTCGTCGGGAACTGCGCTGTTCCATCTTTCTTCCCTTGATCGTTTGTTCTGTGGGTGCGATCCTTCTACCCCTTCACGAGTACTGAAAGGCCTTTCGAAGCATCTGCGGGAGAACGTACCCGCGACTGATGCGTTTGTCAATCACGAGCCGCGCGGGCCGGGGCCCCAAACCCGTTGCGCTTGACACGAACGGAGCGCTAGCCTACGAAAGGCCTTTCAACAGCCTCGCGAGTCAAGGCCGACTCAGTAAGGAGAACGCGTGAGTATGCAAGGCGATGTCGGTGTCGACATCTGGAACCTGGATCAGTTCCACGCCCGATTCGACCCGTCGCGCGCAGCGTGGACTTCGTTCACAGCACAGGATGATGCGCACGGGACCGAGTTCCTCCTCACACCAGAGGACTTCCCGCAGTACGACCGCCCCGACGCCCGCTGGTTCGGCACTGTCGACATCACGGTCGACCCGGACGACTCACAACACCCGACACGTTTCGTCACATCGTCGATCATCGAGGACCGTTCGGTCGAAGTCGGGCCGGAGCGAATCGTCGTGCAGTACGCTCCTTCTGCAGCTACCGGCGGGCTGAACGTGCAGCAGGAGTACACGCGGACAGCGTCGGGCATCCGGTGGAATACCACGATCGAGAACCCGACCGATGTGCTGCTCACTCTTCGGTCGGTGGGATTCCCGCTTCTCATGAATCAGTACTTTCGCGGGGATGATCGGTTCAAGTACGAGCAGTGCGTGCTGCGGCACGCGTGCATCTGCGGTCCGAACTCGTGGTTCTACTGGTCCAAGTCGAGTGGACAGATGCCTTTGCTTCTACTGAAGGCCCTCGGCGACACGTCCGTGGAACGCTTTGAACTGGCTCGCGGTGACGAAGTCTGGGGGCCCCGCAACGACTTCTCGGAGGCGTTCGAAGGGCTCTACACGATCTTCGCGATCAGCGACCCGACCGAGGAGTTTCCCGAGTGCGCGGGACCTCGCGAGTTGCACCCCGGGGACTCGCTCACGGTTTCATTCCTTGTTTCGATGCAACCGGACCATGAGTCCGCGACCGGATGGCTGGCGGACAACGACGGATTCTTCCTCGAGACGACACCGGGAATGGTCCTGCCTGTGCGCACGCCCGCTGTCGCGACCATTCGCGCACAGTCCCGACCCGTCGTCGCCCCCGTGGATCGATCCTGCGCCGCAGAAGAGGTCGTGCCGCTCGCGGACGGGCACTGGAGCGTCAGCCTGACCCTGTTCGCATACGGGCGATGCGCTGTAGGCGTCGAGATCGACGGCCGCAGATCGATCATCGTCTTCTGGGGAATCGAACCTCCCGAGGATATCTTTACCGCTCAGGCGGAGTTCATCACCTCGCGACAATGGGAGACCGACCCCGCGGACCCGGCATTCCACGGCCTTCTGATGTGGGACATGGCCGGCCGGCAGCGCGTGAACGCTTCTTCGACCACAGACGTACCCGCCTGGATGGCTGGCGGCAGCGACGAAATCGGCTTGGTCAGCGGGCTCTTCCTCTCGGAATGGAACGTGTATCGACCCGACGAAGCGCAGGTGCGTGTTCTCGACCTGTATTGCAGGGATTTCCTCGAAGGTCGCCTCACGGAGCAGCCCGGATGGCGCGTTCACCGCGCTGTTCCCTGGTTCAGCATGTTCGACGGATGGACGGGACGCGGCGTCGACGATGTGTGGCGTGCTTTCAACTACGTACACGTGGCGAACACGTACTACAACATGTATCGCATCGCCTCACGCTACGAATTCGACTTCCTAGGCGACAAACTGCTGTGGCTGCGGAAAGCGCACGCGTACACGATCGCGATGTTCTCGCACTGGATGTTCCCGCACGGCGAGGGCGCCGACAGGTACGGCAACATGGGCGAGCTGGTGATCGCACTTGAGCTTCGAGAGGCTCTCCGCGCGGAGGGGCTCGATCAGGAAGCGGCCCAGCTCAGCGGCTTGGTGAGCAAGAAGGCACAGTACTTCGCGGGGAAGGAGTATCCGTTCGGATCCGAGATGGCATACGACTCCACCGCATTCGAAGCCGTCTATGCATACGGAAAGGCGATCGGAGACACCCGCATCATGGCGAGCTCTGTACAGGCGGCTCTCGCCAACCGGGGCCGTCAGCCGGTGTGGCACCTCTTCATGACCGACCTGCGGGCCAGCGGCGACAGCCAGTGGAACGCCAGTTACATGACGCAGCTCGGTGCGTTCCCGCTCTTCGATTGGGCGCTGCAGGAGGGCCACCACAGTCCCGATTTACTCAAGGCGATGTACGGGTCGTACCTGGCGGGTTTCTCGATCTTCAACTCGGGTGGATATCTGAGCGACGAGCCGGAGAACATCGGTGCATCCGGATGGATCGTCGTCGGGGAGCGCGGGGAGTTCTCCGGCAAAGGCGACGAGACGTATCTGAAGGGTGTCGTCGCGATGTCCGGCGAGAGCGCACTAGGGTTCTTCGGTGCTCTCAAATGCGCGTCATCCGTCGCATACGAGGACGGCGGGCGCTTGGCGATGCTGGGCGGCACGCTCGAGGAGCTGCCCGGTGGATACCAGGCAACTCCTCAGGATGGACTGCGAGTTCGGTTCTTCGACACGAAGAACGATTGGGCAATCGCGCTCGAGAGGGACGCCCTCGCGCAGCTCGCACTACGCGACTGCGCGTTCCAGGTGACGATCGACAACATCACCGGCGACGGACACGAGCTGACAGCCCTCCTCCGAGTGCCGCAGCCCGGACAGTACGCGGTTCGAACCAGCGCCGCGAGCACCGCGTCGACCCACAAGCTCGCCGCTGGGTGGAATCGGCTGATCCTTCCGATGCCGAACGCCGGGTCCGCCGCACTCGTCGTCTCACCGGCATCCGCCTGAGCCTCGGGGCAGCACACCTAGCTCTCTCGAATCCATACGCTCATCGTCGACTGCCCCCTGTTCGCCCAGGCGAAGTACGGAACAGCTCGCAATGTTTGCGCCTGGCACTGGGGCATGTCGTCCGCGTAGAGGCTGCGTGAGGGTACAGGCGCCTCAGCCTCAGTTTCCGCCACGATGACACTCAGCGCGAGGGACGGATCTTCCTCCACGTGCAGCTCAGCACCCCTCGGGAGCATCATGAACTGCACAGGAACAGCGTGGTCGACGCCTTCGATGCAGTACACCAGCGGTCCGAGTTGGAGAGCGACGCGCCCCGCGTCCGCAGCGACGCGTGGATCTGCCCAGGTACGCCGCGGGGCGTAGGCGAACTCGATGCTTACGACGTCCCCCGTCGCCCAGAGGCGCCTCAGATGTGCATAACCACGCTCGACGACAGCATCCTGATCGATCTCCTCGTCGTTGATCGAGATCCGCGTGGACGTCGCCCACGCGGGGATGCGAAGGGACAACGTCCACTCTTCGGCGTCGTCGTCGGGATCGATCGAGAGCTGCACATGACCGTTCGCCGGATACTTCGTCATCACGGTGACGCGCGCACCACCGCCCGCCTCGGTGCGCACGGACCCGCCGATATACAGATGCACGGCCAGTTGGTCCGCGCTCTGAGCATAGGCGTATGTCTGCAGTGAGGCGATCAGACGGGCGAGGTTCGGCGGACAGCAGGCGACACCGAACCATTCGTGGCGGTGGACGTCACCATGGCTCGCGAGAGGGTTCCCGTAGAAATACGAGGTCCCATCCGCGGACCCACCGGAGAGGACTCCGTTGTAGAGCGCGCGCTCCAAGACGTCCGCATACCGGCTCTCCCCCGTGATGTTGACCATGCGCTGCGCCCACATCACCAGCCCGATCGCCGCACACGTCTCTCCGTAGCCCGTGTAGTTGGGGAGATCGAACGGTGCTGAAAAGCCCTCGATGGACGGATCAGATCCGAGACCACCCGTGACGTACATCTTCGACTCCGTCGTGGAGTCCCAGAGCGCACGGCAGGCGAAAAACAGTTCCTCGTCCTGCGTTTCGACGGCCAGATCGGCCATCGCGCTCAGCATGTACATCGCCCGCACGGAGTGGCCGACGATCTCCGTCTGCTCACGCACGGGGACATGCGATTGGTTGTACTCGCGAAACCGTTGGGCCTGACTGTCACGCTGAGGGAACTCTCGATGGAAGTAGCCCGGTCGATTGCGCCGTTCGCTCTCGATGTCGAAGTAGAACGGTCGCTGGCCTCGATTGTCGATCATGTTCTTGGCCAAGACGAGGTACCGGTCATCACCTGTTGCCCGCGCGAGCTTCACGAGCGCCAGCTCGATCTCCTGGTGTCCGTCGTATCCGCCCTCGCACCTTCCTCCGCGAGCGAACTCGCGTTCGACGAGATCCGCGTACCGGCGAACGACGTCGATCAGGGTGTGCTTGCCAGTTGCCTGGTGATGCGCGACCGCGGCCTCGATCAGATGCCCGAGACAGTAGAGCTCATGTCCGTCGCGGAGGTCTGTGAAACGCTGACCGGGCTGAACCACCGTGTAATAGACGTTCAGGTAGCCGTCGTCCTGCTGCGCATCCGCGAGCAGCGTGATCGCCTCATCCACCGATGCCTCGAGTTCTTCATCGGGCGCAACGGCGAGCAGGTAACTCGCAGCTTCGATCCACTTGGCGACGTCGCTCTCCCAGAAGATATGCGGCTCGTTTGGGTCGCCCGGTTTCCATTGAAGGGCGAGCGCCTCGAACTGGCCCCCCGTGCGCAGGTGGTGCTCCTGCTGGGGAAGCGTGTGCTGCCGCACCATCTCGCGCCGCGGCGCCCAGAACGCATCATCGATGATGGCATCACGGATGGGGAGCGGTTGCAGAGAGGAAATGGGAGTCATGAACCGGCGTGTGCTTTCGTGTGAGACGCGTGTGCGGGACTGCGGTCGATCGCGAAGAGGTGAGGGCGCATTTGCCGCCCTACGGCACCACTCCCCTGTTGCGAAAGGCCTTTCGTTCTGCGAACCTAGAGGCTTGCGCAGGCAATGTCAAGTATCGAGGACTGTACGATTGCGCTGGACCGGGAGAGACCGTCATGACTGACTCAACGACCGACAGGCGAGCCAACGCAACGACGCTGGCAGAGGTTGCGGACGCCGCAGGCGTGTCGCTCGCGACGGCGTCCAAGGCACTCAACGGGAAGCACGGCGTGAATCCGGTGACGCGCTCCCGGGTCGAGGAAGCCGCCAAGGCGCTGGGCTTCTTCCCCAACCAGCAGGCCCGCAGCCTCATGCTCGGCCGCAGCGGCTCCATCGGCCTGCTCACGACCGACCTGGACGGAAGATTCGTGCTTCCGGTCATGGCCGGGGTGGAAGACGGCCTCGGAGAAGGGGAGGCGGTCGCCATCATGGCGAACACGCGCGGCAGACCCGATCTCGCGGATCGGCACCTGACAGCACTGCTGAGTCGACGAGTCGACGGGATCATCCGCGTCGGCGACACGCCGGAAGCTGTCCCCCCGCTTTCGAGCGATGTGCGGGTTCCTGTCGTGTACGCCTATGCCCCCTCTACCGCCGCCGGAGACATCTCGATCGTCGGCGACCACCTAGGGGGTGGGCGGCTCGCCACAGAACATCTGCTCTCGCTGGGGCGACAACGCATCGCGCACATCGGCGGGCCGCGCGCATCGAACGAAGTAGGTCATTCAGCATCGACGCTCCGTGCCGAGGGTGTGATGCACGCCATGGCGGAGGCCCGATTGCGGGTGGTAGGCGGATCTCCAATGTTCGGCGACTGGACAGAGGGCTGGGGATGGACGGCGACCAGGCGACTCCTGGACAATGGTGAGGAACTCGACGGATTGGTCTGCGCGAACGACCTGATCGCGCGGGGCGCCATCGACTGCCTCCTCGCGCGAGGGCTGCGAGTTCCGGACGACGTGGCGGTGATCGGATTCGACAACTGGGCGCCGTTCGCGTCCCTGGCGCGACTGCCTCAGACCTCCGTCGATATGAACCTGTCCGAGCTCGGCCGCACGGCCGCGCGCGCCGTGCTCGCCGCGGCGAGCTTCCCATCGGGTGTTCTCGAGATACCCGGGAAGGTGGTCGTGCGGGCCTCCACGGTACGCGAGGACACCCACGTCCGATAGAGTCCGAACAGACCTCTTCCGGGTTCACGTCCACCACAGCGTTCTTCCTTTCATCCTCTCCGGCTGCTCTCGCTGAGTGCCTCCGCACGGCCCCGCTCCACGGCCTTAGAGATCAGGTCGTCCACGCGACGACGTGAGCGGATGCGGCTCCAAAGCAGCGCCACCAAGAGCAGGACGAGACCGGTGCCGGCGAGCAGCTGGGGCCAGGGCATCACCCATACATTCAGCGACACGACCTCCGCCTCGACGGCGATGACGCCTCCGTCCATCGATGCGGCAGTAGGCTCGACGGACAGCTCTCCTCCGAGGAAGAACAGCGGCCAGATGTCGGGCGCCGTCAGCGTGAACGATCGGCGTTCGCCAGGGAACAGCACCTGCGATCGCTCACCCGCAATGGGGAAGGGAATCGCCTGCCCCGCAATGTCGAGGGCACCAGCGGTTGTAACCCGAGCGTTACCCGTGTTCTGCACGTCGAACGTGACTGCGAGCTCGCCGGCCGCGAACGGGTTGGCGTTGAGTTGATAATCGCGATGAACGTTCAGCACGTCGAAGGCGGGGCTGATCGCGCCGGCCACGCGCGTGATCACTTTGACGCCGACGCGGCTCTCGACGCCGACGGCGGTCGCGCCCGATTCGTCCTTCTGTACGGACATCACCGAGGCTGCGACGCCGGCGGCATGATCTCCTGGTTCCGCGTTCTCCGGCACCGTGATGGTGAAGGCGACGACCGCAGAACTCCCAGCGGGCACGGCGACCTCGTCAGGTATTGAGATCCAGGAGCCAGAGCCGGTCGACTCCTGATCGGAGGGGAGCATGTCGAAGCGCCCTGCGTCGGTGTAGAAGCCGTCGGCAGCCGAGAGCGAGAACACGACGTCGCTCGCGCCAAGATTGCGGACGACCACGTGCTCGTCCACGCTCTCACCCGGATCCAGTACGTGCTGGATCGAGACTCGGCCATCATCCCCCGTCGCGTCAGCAGGCGAGACCGACCAGGACACTGCCTCGCTCGGCGACTCTGCGGCGTTGGCCGACGCGGGTGCGCCGAGCACTCCGAGCACCGCCGCCGTGACCGCGACCCACACGGCGAGCGGTCCCGAGCGGCGAGACATCATGACGTCACCGGCGCACCGTGTCGCGGATCACTCATAGGAGTCTTCAAAGAGCGACAGCGTGAGGTTCGAGGTGTACGATCCGGGGTCGACGTCCACCGGGGTCTTGAGCACGAGCGTCGCGTTCGCGGTCCACTGGCCCGACGCCGCCTGTGCCTCGGACGAGTCGAGCGCCAGGGCGAGCAGCTCCCGACCGACGAGTCCGACACCGTTGGCACCGCCGTCAATCGATGTGTCGACGACATCGCCCTCGCTGACCTCGCCGTTGTTCTCCGAAACCAGTTTCGGAGCCCAGCCGAGGTGATCGGGGGCGATGCTCCCCTGGCCGGCGGAGCCGACGAAGTCGCCCGCCTGTCCGGTGACATACCAGTACACTCCGGCCGGGACGTTCTCCCGCGTGTCCGTAACCGTGACGTTGGGCAGCGCACCGGTGAACTGACGGAACGACGTGGTCGTACCGCTCTCCGCCAACGTGGTCTCAGTGCCCGCGACAGTAAGGCTCAGAGCGCCGTCCTCCATGGCAGCGATGTCGACTGTGACGTCGACCTCGCCATTGCCGTCGGCGTTCGGGTAGTCAGCGAAGGCGGCAGTGCCGACGCCGACGAGCATAAGAGCGCCGAGGACTCCACCAGCGCAGCGGACGGACATACTTCTATTGATCATTTTTGCTTTCTCCAGTCCTCGGCGGGCGCGTGCCCACCGACTCGCGATCAGCCGGTCGGCCGTCGGTTCATCGTTCATGCTTCGGGCAATAACCCTGGTGTGCGCCATGTAGGCAATCGCGCCGCACTCATCCGCAACTCTTCGCCTGATAGACCTCAGCGTGCGTGCTGGTGACTTCCACTCCGTCGACCGACCCGCTGACGGTGACGCCGATCTCTCCCGAGTCGATCGAGGCCTTCCGCGAGTTGAAGGAACTCGACACGGAGGCCCCTGCTTGCAAGGTCTCGATGGTCTTCGTTCCGAATGACGTCGTGATCTCCGCTGCAACCGGGCTCTCTTCGGTATTGGAAACGGTCACGATGAGAACCGCCTTCCCGGCGACGCAACGCGTCGAAGGCGTGATCTCGATACTCAGGTCAGAGGGTGACCCGGATGGTCGTTCCACGTTCACCACAGCGGTCGCCTCGATATCCGTTCCTTCCACAGCGCCGTGCACCACGAACTGACCAGCAGACGCGTAGGACTCCGGTGCCACAGCATCCCATGTGACGGCCCTGGTCTCCCGTGCTCCCGTACCGCCGCTGAACGTCACGACGCTGGTGCGCGGGAGATCCGGGGCCGTTCCGACGAGCGTCGACAGCTCCTGCGGCTCGATCGCGGTGATCTCATCACCGCTGTCGCCCACACTGATGGTGCCGGTCACGGGGAGTTCCGAAGCGGTGAAGACTCCGTGCACGGTGATCGTCCCCGGTACGGAGAACGATGCCGTCGGGATCTTTTCCCAGGTCACCGGCAGCTGGCCGCGGCTGTTGTCCGGGAAGACCACCCATGCCTTAGACGGCAGTGTCGTCGGCTGATTCACAGCCGTTCGCTTCGCCAGTTCCTCGAAGGATGCCGGGAAGTCCGCGAACACGTCGAACTCCGAGACCCCTACCGCCGAGTGGAGCGACCCGTCGGCGTTCGAAGAGGCGGAGAAGGTCGCCCGCAGAGCCGTCGTGCTCACAGGGGCGAAGGCGACCTCGCTCGACAGGCCCATGTCGTTGGTCGGGTACCCCGTCCCTGTGCGCAGTTGCACCGGCTTCCAGTCGCTACCGTCGCGGTACTCGAGTTTCCAACTCTGCGGAACGGCGACGCCCGTGCCCGTTCCTTGAGCGGCATCTCGCCAGAAGTACACGCTCGCCGCAGTCAGCCGCGTCGCCTCGGGCCAGGTGTAGGTGAGGGTCTGAGCCGCGGGACGCGTTTCAGACCAGGTCCCCCAGAGTTTCGTCTGATCCGCACCAGCATCCGTCGTTGCGTCGTTCACCGCAGCGATCCGATTCCACGACGCCGTGTAGGAGGCCGTGGGTGTGGCGGTCGCCGAGACGTCGGGGCCGAGTGGAGTCGTCCCGCTGACCTCTACGCCCTGGTCGATGGCCGTCGTCTGATCGCCATCGGAGGCGGAGAAGCGAAGCAGATACGAGCCCACCTCCGAGAACGTCGCCTTGGTCGTGGGTGACGCCGGGTCCGTGAACGAGACCACCGCGGTGGCCGACGGCTTCTCCACGACCGTCCACGTCTGGGTCAGAATCCCGGATGGCAACCCGTCGTCCGAGACCGAGCCCACGAACGATGCCCTGCTCGGGTCCGCGAGCGGGATGCGATCGAGTTGCACCGGCGGAGCCCCGTTCACACTGGGTGTGTACGCGATGGGAGAGTCACGCAGGATGAGCTCCTTGACTCCCGTCTTGAAACCGCTCTGATGCGTGACGAGCAAACGCAGCTTGGTCGTCTCCACCTCCGCGAATCTCACCGTGTTGAGGTTGCCGGTGGGCGTCATCGGCGTTCGCGCCTGCTGCGAGACAGACGACCACCCGGTGGGAGTCAGGTACTGCACCACGTATGACGCGGGAGCGGAGTAACCCTGGATCGTGGTCGACGACGACGACCGGTAGAAGTGGATCCGCGCCTCGTCGACCTTCTGGGTGCCGCCGAGGTCCACTTCGAGCCAATCGCTCGGATTCGGCGATCCTGCCGTGCCCCAGAACGGCTCGTTCACGGTGCTGCCGTCGACGGCTCCGGCCGGCGCGTACTGGTTGCCCGCGCCGGTGGAACCTGCTGCGCTGAAGGACGCGGTCGCGGTCTTCCCCGAAGCCTGGTTCACCGCTGCACTGGATGCCGGATCGACGTCGATACCCGCTTTGAGCAGCAGGTCGACGACGCGGTCGCCGGTTTCGAATCGCACGTCCGAAGCGGCCTGAATCGACTGAGCCGCGTTGAACAGCACCTGGGCGTCGGAGTCCACGCTGCCCGAGGAAGAATCGAACGTCACCGGCGCGAGCTCGTCGATCGTGAGAACGCGCTCACCGTCGAGATAGAGCGAGTACCCGTCGGGGGCGTCCGCGTAGTGGTCGGTGCCGCCGGGTTCGTCCCACACGATCGTGAGGTCCTTGTCGTGGTACCGCAGATTGTTGACCGTGAAGTGGTCCCAGCCGATGTCGATCGGCGAGAGCTCGATCTTGTCGTCCGCACGAGGCTGCAGCCCCGCGACGTCCTCGACCACCGCGAAGTTCGTCGTGCCGAGCTGCGTCTGGTGAATCCAGGACCGGTACTTGATCGAACCGCCGTCGGCCGCCGAACCGTGCGCCCAGAATTCGTTCTCATTCTGACGCGTGACATCGCCCTTCTCGTAGACGGCCCACGCGTTCCAATACAGCAGCTTCTTGAAATAGTCGCTGGTCAGATATTCATTCGGGTAGTCGCGGAGAGCGGATGACAGCATCCGGAAGATCACTGTCGAGTTGATGGTCGAGAAGTTGTTCGAGTAGTGCTTGCCCGACCCCGCGTCACGCGCGGCCCGCGCCTTCGCATCGGCCTGGTTGGCCGTGTAGAACGGGAACGGCGAGTATTGCGCGCTGTCTACGAACAGTCGGAAGGCATCGAGGTACTTCTCGTCGAAGTCCGCATCGCCCGGCTTCGGCATGAGGCCGACGGTGTACGGATAGTACATGTTGACCTCCTTCCACGGGATCTTGCTCCCGGCGGGAAGGCCTGAGGAACCGTCGGAGTATGCGGCCTTGATCATGTTGCCGTAGAAGCCGGACTCGTCAGCCGTTGTGCGCTTGTCCTCCCACAGCACATCGAGCACGGACTGCTTGATGGCGGCCGCCTTGTCGTTCATGCGCTGTGCACCTGCGGAGTCGCCTGCGATCGAGTAGGCCTCGGCCGCTGCCTCGGCGCCCGAATAGAGGTATGCCGTCTCAGGGCGATCCATTGGGTAGGAGGACCACGCGGCGGTGTTGCGCCATGAGAACGACACTGCGTCGACGTCGTTCCCGGTCATGGCCGGGTTCGAGTATTCGACCAGGTTGTTGCCGTTCTTGTCGAACGCGGCCAGATTCCCGGTCACATCATCTTCGGCGTACTGGGCGAGGCGCCCGGCGACCGGCGCATCGCCGCCGTGCACCGCATAGGAGCCCCACGCGGCCTCGGAGATGTAGTTCGCGTAACTGCTGTTCCAGTTGTTCGGGTTGCCCGGGTTGTCGATGTAGCGGCCGCTGCGCGCGACCTCGCCCGCCGACAACCAGGTCCCGTACGCACTGGACGGGTCACGGAAGTACTTCATGTCCTCGATGAACATTCCTGCAGTTAGGACGATCGCATTGTTGTACGCCGACCCGTAGACGCCCTCGATCGATGTCGGGAACTGGTAATCGTTGCCCGGCACGTTCGCATCGAGGAAGTTGGTGCGCAGCAGCCACCAGCGGTAGAACACCGTCTTGTCGATCTCCGGTGACGGCGTCTGCACGTAGGCGATGTTGTCGACCCACCACTGGTTGTATGCGGTGGTCTGCTTCTGGAACGCCTGAGCAGGTGTTTCGGCAACGAGTGCGTCGAACTCCGTGGTGCTCTCCGAGATCTCGGGAGTGGTGAACCCCATCTGCAGCTTCACATCGACAGCCGCCGATCCCACGGAGACGGTTCGAGTCAGGCTCTGCCCGGAGGCGCTGAAGCCGTCTCCGGAGAGGCGGGTGCTGACTTTCGTCACGTTGTTGGGTGTGGTGATCGAGCCGCGCAGTTCGTCACCCGAGGCGGTAGCCGCGAAGGACGAGGCTGCGGTCAGCACCACGTCCTTGCTCGTGCCGTCGGTCGTCGAGATCTGCAGCCACTCCGCCGTCACGTTGCCGTTCGTGATCCACTTCGTCTGTTTGACGAGCAGTCCGCCACCGGAGAACTCGCCGTGCCAGTAGCTCGGCGTGTTGTGTCGCTTGGCGGTGTCCTCGGTCAGGGTGACGTTCGACTCCCCCACCTTCGCGGTCAGCGTGTATGCCGCCTTGTTGCCGAGGCTCTCGATGTAGGCCACATCACCGGCGAAGCCGAGACTCGCCGTGGACTCTTCCATATAGAGCGCGCGACCGCGTGAGAACAGCACGACGTTGTTGTCGTAGTCGATGTTCTGGGCTGTGTCGTTGGAATAGTTCAGCCCCCCAGCCTCGTCCGGTTGCACGCCGTCGCGTGCCAGCATCCGATCGATCCAGAAGTCCTTGCCCGGCGCGGTGCCGGCTCCGGCCGACTGGTCTGCCTCGAACACGGATGCCAGGTAGCTCTCCCCGGGCGAGTACACGGCCGTCGTGTCGGGGATGGCGAGTTCCGAGTTGACGAAGGCCGGGTAGCCGAGATCGGCGTTCGTGTTCTGGAGCCCTTCTCCGAAGGGATCCCACGGATCGGCTGCAGTCGCAGCGGCCGGATGCAGGGCACCGGCGAGCAGTGTCAGTGCGAGTGACGCTCCGAGTGCCGGTACGCGGACTCGTCGATTTCGGGCGCTCATGAATCTCCGTTGATCATCTGTCAGGGGTTGCGGGGTTGCAGCGGGTGGAGCGGACACCTGTCCGCCCCACCCTGGTCAGCCGCAGCTGCGGGTCGTGTAGCCGACGGTGAGGCTCTGTGACGCGTCAGCCCCGTCGATACGACCGGTGACATCGACCGTCACCTCGCCTGCGGGGATGGATGCGGCACGAGATGCGAACGTCGTGGAACTCGATGCCTGGGTGCGGAGTTCGACCGTCTTGCTCCCGTATACGGAGTCCACCGTGAAGGAGGCCGATGCCGCGTCTCCGTTGGTGACCGTCGCGACCACGACGGCCTTGCCCGCAATGCATCGCGTGGTCGCCGTCGCCGACGCACCGAAGTCCGGCTGCGCCAGAGCGATGACCACCTCGTGTTCACCGTCGGTGAGCTCGGGGAGGGCTACCGCGACGTCGGCCCCGGTTGCGGTTAAGGTCTGCACCGTCGCCCCGTCGACGGAGATCGAGTAGTCGCCGGCCGGAAGTCGGCCCAGTGACAGTTCTCCGTGCGCTGTGGATCCGGACGCCTCCACGGTAATCGCGATGCGGGAGAGATCTTCGGTGACTTCCGCAGTCGTGTAGCGGACCCCGTCGAGCGCGAAGCCGAACTTGCCGAGGTTGAGGAAGTTGGCACGCTGACGGACTCCGTCTCGCGGCGTGACGACATAGGAGCCGTCCCTCTGCTCGAGGTCGCCGCCATAGGCGTAAGGGCCCACGATGGCGTCGTCTACGACGTTCACCGCTGCGGTCTGCAGTCCGCCCCAGAATCCGAGGGACGCCTCACCCGACCACGCCCACCAGCCGTTGAGCGTGGGGATAAAGGAATACTCGCTCGCGCCCTTCTCACTCTGGAACTGCCAGGAGGCGGCCCCGTAGTTGGCGGGATCCGAGCTGATCTGCCCCGTGTTGATGTTCGACCAGCCCGCGAGGTATGCGCCGTAGGTCGAACGCATGGCGTCGTCCGGATCGATGCCCGCAACAGCGGCGTCGTAGTTCATCAGGTAATCCTGTTGCTGCCAGGCTCCGAGCTGGGTCTCGTACCCGAGGTTCCACCACGACTCACCCATATGCCGATTGTCTCCGCCGTAGTAATACCACAGCGGTTGCAGGCCACGGGCGGCGAGCGACGCCATGGTCGTCTTTCGGGCCAGCGCGTCGTCGCCATGCTCCTTGGACAGCGCGTAGACCGATTCGAACGCGGTGGTATCGATGCTCATCTCTGACGCGAACGGGTATGCGCGCTCGGCGTACTCGTCGTACTTCGCGCTCATGAATCCGGACAGCTGCTCGGCGTCGGCAGTCCGCCCTACCGCGACGAGTGCGTCGCGCATGATCGGCAGCGACAGTTCGCCCATCGAGGCCATCTCACGGGACGCGTTCGGCAGCCACTTCCCGGCATCCGAATGCTGGAAGTACGCGCGCGCGGTGTTGAAGGCGAAGTCGAGGTACTCGGCGGCGCTCCGTTCGGTGAGCTCGGGATGGGCCGAGGCCACGCGGTACATCGCCAGGTACGTGTTCCAGACGTGGGGGCTGTTCATCACCCGCCACGTCGCCAGGCCGTCGCCCACGTCGCCACTGCCATCGTCTTTGCCCGTCGAGGGGCGGTCTCCGTCGCCGCCGTCGTACCAGTGGTAGAGATTCCAGGTGCGCTGGCCGTCCTTCCACTGGTTCTGCAGGTAGCCCAGCAGGAACTGGTCGATGTAGTAGTCGAGAGAAGCGATCTGATCGGCGTTCGGCGAGATGGCGTTCTTCTCGGCGAGGAAGGCGGCCGGGGAGAGCCCGACATCATCCGATCCACCGGTCATCCAGCGCTTATTGAACTCGTCGATCGACGTGAGACCGATCGTGGAGATGTTCTGCCTGGTGACCTGCTGCTTGGTGCGCATGTCCCATTGCAGGTATGCACCGTCGTAACCACGCGCAGTGTCCTTCGACTGTTGCTTGGTCGAGACGAACTCCGCGCTGGCGTCGATGAGCTCCTCGACGGGGGCGATGGAGTTGTACTGCATCACAGATCGGCGTCCGTCGCCGTATTGCACGGTTATGTAGTTCTCGCCGCGGCTGGGGAATTTCACGTCGTACAGCTCGTAACCGTTCTTCGATCCCGCAGCGGTGATGACGGCATCCTGCCCGGCGGCGCCTGTACCACCGCCGCCAACGACGCCGTCGATGCTGTCCTTGGCCCGAACCGCGAGGGTCGCCGTCGTGTCGGAGGGGATGGTCATCCCGGGGAGGGAGACTGCGTCGACGACGCCGGCCTCATAGAGCACGTCTCGGAGATCGGCGTAGTCGTCGGCCCAGCGGAAGGTGAAGCCGTACTCTTTCGAGTCGCCGGCGGCGATGGTGGCCGATGTGGCGGGCAAGTACTGCGCAGCCTTGTTCGCTTCGACTCGCGTGGGAGCGATGCTCGACGAATGCAAGTAGTACTCGACGAGGCCTTCCCAGGACGGATCCTTCTCGGCGAAGGGACCTTCGCCGGGGCGGGCCTTGTCCTTGAACTCGAGCGAGGTTCCCTCATCCGGCACCATGACCAGGTACGGACCTTCACCGTTAGGGCGCTGCCAGTAGATGTACGAGCCGTCCCCGGCGACGAAGGAGTGACGTGCCACGTTCTGTTCGTAGATGCCGGTCTGGTTACCGCCGTCCCACCACGAGTTCATCAGCAATGGGATGCCGAGATCTTCCAGCTCCATCGCGGTCGCAGAGGTGTTGTCGAAGCGGATCCGCCAGTCCAGGACATCGCGGCTCTCCCCCGTGAGCTCGTACGTCTCCGTCAGATCGAAGCCGCGCACGCCATTGGCATTCGCAGCAGAGCCGCGGTAGGCGACCTGCACCCGATCGGCATCGACCTGTTCAATCGTGCGGATATCGTCAGAGAGGCCGGTCGTACGTGGCACGCCATTGACCCGCGTGACGATGTCACCGGTCCAGCGAGAATCGTTGATGTCGAACGCGGGATGGATCGCGGGATTCATCGTGTAGTTCGTGCACAGTGGGTCGCTGTTGTTCTGCAGTGTGTACAGCCCGCCGGACGCCGTGCTGATGCCGACGTTGAACGCATCGGAGACCAGGCTCGCTTCGGCCTGCAAAGGAACGAACGCATCCGCATCTGAGACTTTCGCCGCGAACTCGCTCACGCCGATCGCCGCATAGGTGGTCCCGTCGCCGGATGCTGAGAACGTGGCACGCAGCTTAGTCGTGGTCACGGGCCGGGCGAACGACAGGCTGTTGGTCGCGTCCTTCGTCGTGCCGTACGACGACCCGGCCGCGAGCTCCAGCGGTTTCCACGAGCTCGAAGCCGCGTCCCACGATTCGAGTGTCCACGACGCGGGCACGGCGACACCGGTGGTGGCGTTCGCCGCGGCGTTGTCGTACCAGAACGACATGTCTACCGACACCAGAGTCCGCGCGGTCGTCCAGTCGTACTGCAACCACTGCTGCGCCGGCCGGGTGCTCGAGTAGGTTCCCCACACCTCAGCGCTCGAGCCCCCGCTGTATACGACGACCCCGTCGTTCACCGCCTTGATATTGTTCCAGCTCGCGGTGTACGAAGCGGAAGGCGTCGCCGCGACGGCAGCATTGGTCGTCTTGGTCGGTGCCGCGTAGCAGGATGGCTCGGATGCCGCCGCCGAGTCCGGCGTCACTAGGGCAGCCGGACTCAGCAGTGCTCCGGTGGTGGCGAATATCGCGAGCGCTGCAATCAGTGGTCGTCGGGCAGAGTGGGGCAAGGGCATCGTCGTCATTGACTTTCTTTGGGGGATGGGGTGGTGTTCAGCTGGTGCGTACCAGGTTGCTCAACGCGTGGGCACCCAGATGCGCATCGTCGAAGGTCCGCGTTGCGCCCAGTCGTGGTACGGGAGCAACGTGACCTCGGAACTCGCACCGGAACGACGGTCGGACACACGGACGCGCGCGCGGCCGCCGTCGTTGACAGGCGGCACGGTCGTGTCGAGCACAGCGTCGACGATGTCTGCACCGAAGTCGGTGGACTCCAGTGCGAGCACCTCGGGCCCGCGTTCGACCGCTACGCAGCCACGCACGGCGTCCGCGCGGGGATCGGGAGCGGTGAACCGCGGCTGCACAGGCAGCAAGAGGTCGACGATGTCTCCCGCTCGGAAGGACCGACGGATCGAGACTGTCCCTGGCTCGGCGACCACCTCGCCCTCAGCGCCGACGCGGACCTTTGTACCCGTCGCCCACGCCGGAACGCGGAGCCCGAGAGTCCATTCCCCGTCCTCGACGATCGTCACGCGGATCAGACCGTCTACGGGATATCCGGTCTCGATGCGAACCGACACGAGGGTGCCATCGGGCAGAGCCGTGCGGATGCTGCCGGTCGCGTACTGGTGGATCTGGATGCCCTCGTCATCGGCCGTGGCCACATAGGCCGCGAGGCTGGCGAACGTGCGGGCAACGTTGGGCGGGCAGCAGGACACCTCGAACCACGGCGCGCGCAGAGAGGACTGGGCGCGCGGTGACGTAGCGTCGGGGTCCGCGGGCTGGGCAGGAACCCGCTGATGTAGCGTGTTCGCGTAGTAGAACGAGCGTCCGTCGGGCGACGGCGAGGTCGCGACGACGTTGTACAGGGTGCGTTCGATGAGGTCGGCGTAGCGCGAATCTCCGTCGGCGAGCAGCAACCGCCAGGCGAACATAATCGATCCGATTCCGGCGCATGTCTCGGAGTACGCGCGGTCGGAAGGGAGCTCGTAGTCGTCGCCGAACGCCTCGTCCTGATGGTGCGACCCTTGACCGCCTGTGAGGTAGGTGCGGCGGTCGACGGTGCGATCCCACTGTGCGCGCAGCGCCTGCAGGAGCTCATTGTCGTCGTTCTCGACCGCGACATCCACGGCGGCTGCTGCCAGATAATTCGCCCGAACTGCGTGACCGCGCAGCGCGTCGGCCTCGCGCACAGGCACGTCGTCCTGGAAGTACGCGCGACCGAACTCGATGTCGGCGAGACTCTGATGACCGTGGCGCTCCACGAACAGCGCCGCCTGAGCCACGTAGCGGGAGTCGCCAGTGAGGCGCCCCAGTTCGGCGAGACCGACCTCGACCTCGGCGTGTCCGCAGATCACGTCGCGTCCGTTCGGTCCGAACTCGAGGCAGATGAGGTCGGCCGCACGAACCGCGATGCCGAGCAGCCCGTCGTCGGCGCCGGGGCGAGTACGCCCTCGAGCGACCGCGGCCTGGAACAGGTGCCCGAGGCAATAGAGCTCATGGCCCCACTCCAGGTCCGACCAGCGCTCGCCCTGGCCGGGCCGCCCGAACTTCGTGTTCAGGTAACCGTCATCCTCCTGCGCTGCGCCGACCCGGTCGACGATCGCGCGGAACCGCTTCTCCAGGGATTCGTCGTCGGTACGGAAGATCTCCCATGCGAGCGCCTCGAGGTACTTGTAGATCTCGGAATCCGAGAACTCGCGTCCGCGTCGCCCATCGGGAAGAGTGCCGGCTGCGGCTCGATCGAAGTTGGCGAGCCACCCTTCGGATTCCAGCTTGCTCTCGATGTGTGCCAAGGTGTTGGCCCCGTTGACCTTCTGCCGTTCAGCCCAGAAGCCGTCCTCGATACGCGCCTCATCGATGCCGAGCGGGCGCAGTCGTCCCGCGGTGGGGACCACGGGCGCGGTGATGGTTGTTGCGTTGGTGATGATGTCAGTCATTGGTCAGCCCTTGAAAGCGCCCGACATGAAGCCGCGCACGTAGTGTCGTTGCAGGATGAGGAAGAGGACCACGCACGGTAGCGCGAGCACGACAACGCCGGCTTCGGTGGCCCCGTAGTCGATGACGCCCATGACCTGTCCGCGAAGGTTTGCGACGGCGAGCGGGAGGGTCATCCGGTTCGTGTCGGTGATCAGGATCAGGGGCGCGATGAAGTCGTTCCATGCCGCGAGAAAGGCGAAGAGGCCGACCGTGATCAGCCCCGGCTTGACGGCGGGGAGGAGGACGCGCCAGAGCGCCGTGAAGCTGTTGCAGCCATCGACGAGCGCCGCTTCATCGAGCTCCTGCGGAATCGATTCGAAGGAGATGCGCATCATGAACATCGAGAACGGGAGCTGGAACATCGTGAGGACTAGCGCGACGCCGACGAGAGAGTTGTTCAGGCCGATCGCGTTCAGAATCACGTACAGCGGGATCAACAGGGTGGCGTACGGCACCATGAGGATCGCCAGCACGAGCAGGAACAGCAGGTTCTTGCCCGGAAACTGGAACCGTGCGAACGCGTACCCGCCGAGGAACGAGGTCAGCAGTGTCAGCAGCACCGTGAGCAGCGACACGAACAGCGAGTTCCCGAGGTAGACCCAGATGCCGGCCTGGAAGTTCGCGAGGGAGGCGTAGTTGCCGAAGCCCCACCCCTCGGTCTGCGACGAACCGGCCTGCGGACTGACCGAGGATATGGCCGTCCAGACCAGCGGGTAGAGGAAGATGATCGCCAGCGCGCCACTGAACACCACAAAGGGAATGTTCCAGACGGCTCGCCCTCCGCCGCGGATCGCAGGGCGCTCCTCGTGCGGGGCGACGACGGAGCGGGTGGACGTCGTGTCGGTGCGCGTCATGTCACGCCTCCTCGGGGTTACGGAACGCGCGCAGCTGCACGGCGTTGATGACGATGAGCGCAAGGAGCACGATCACGGAGAGCGCACCTGCGATGCCCAGGCTGTTCTGCCCTTGGAAGGCGACGTTGTAGATCAGTTGCACGATGGTCATCGTGCTGTTGTCGGGGCCACCCTTGGTCAAGATGTAGAACTGGTCGAATGCCAGCAGCGAACCCGTAACGCACAGCACGATGGTGAGCGCGAAGGTTGGCCGCAGCAGTGGGATCGTGATGTGGCGGAACGACTGCCACTTCGACGCGCCGTCGATGCGCGCGGCTTCATAGACTTCCTCAGGGATCCCCTGGAGTCCTACGAGCATGAGGAGCATGTAGAAGCCGGCGAAGCGCCAGACGATAAGGAACACGGTCGACCATAGGGCCCCCTCCGGCGTCCCGAGGAAGGTGAATCCCCACTGCTCCATGAGGCCCGCGAAGGGACCGGCAAGGGGTGAGTATAGGACGTAGAAGAGCAGCGAAGCGGATGCGAGGCCGAGCGCGCTGGGGATGAGGAAGGCCGTGCGGAGGAAGCCCTTCCATGCGGTGGACTCCTGGACCAGAAGAGCGAGGCCGAGACCGAGCCCGATAAGGAGGATCGTCGTGATCGCCGTGTACAGAAGCGTGAAGCCGATCGAATCCCAGAACAGACGCAGATTGACCGCATCCACGTAGTTCTCGGGGAAGTTAGGCCCCTGGTTTCCGCTGAGCAGTGGCCATTCGGAACCGGACATCTGCAGCACGAGGGCGAGCGGGATCAGGAAGAGGGCGATGACGAAGAGAGCCGTCGGGGCGGCGTACAGCCAGCCCTGCAGCGGCCCGCCGAGAGCGCTGCGGCTCTGCTTCGACTGCTTCGCGCGGCGTACAGAGGTGGTGGTGGACACGTCGCTCCTTAGTGGATGGGATGAGGTGAACAACCGGTGGGGCGCCCGGGTCGGCGCCCCACCGGTCGGCGGTCTACTGTCCGAGGACCGCGCTGATCTCGTCGTTGTCAGCGTCGACCGAGTCCTTGC
Organism: Microbacterium sp. GXF0217; assembly: GCF_054798195.1. Lineage (NCBI taxonomy): Bacteria > Bacillati > Actinomycetota > Actinomycetes > Micrococcales > Microbacteriaceae > Microbacterium > Microbacterium sp. GXF0217. The sequence goes on from NZ_JBSJZG010000005.1 coordinate 100,425, forward strand.
CCTCGATCACCGCATCGCGGATGAGCGTGAGCCAGGGGCTACCCGGTGCGTTGAACGCCTGCTGGAAGTTCAGCGCGACTGGGGTGTCTCCCTCACCTGCCACCTCGTTGATAGTGACGAGTCGCGGGTCCTTCGCGGCGTACTCGTTGTTCGCCAGATCGGAGCGGGACACGGCGTTGCCTGCCTTGGCGAGAACTTCGACCTGCGCCTCTTCGGACATCATCCAGGACAGGAAGTTCCACGACTGCGCGGATTGCTTGGAGTCCTTTGAGACGCCGATGCCGTCACCACCGACGAAAGTCGAGACCCCGCCGTCGACACCGGGAAGACCTGCAACGCCCGCGTCGAAGTCGAGCGAGGGCAGCAGTGTAGCCGGGAACGGCATGATGCCGACGTTGCCCTCCTGGAAGCCTGCGACCCAGGTGGCGCCCGTCTCATCGGCCGAGCCGGGCGCGACCGCGCCGGAGGCGTACAGGTCCTGCCAGGTCGAGTACACATCCTGGGCGGAGTCGCTGTTCAGCAACGATTCGGTGCCATCGTCGTTCATGACCTCGTCACCGGATGCCCAGATCGAGGGGAACCAGGTGAAGACGAGGCATCCGCCGCAGTTCAGGCCGGCCGAGGTGCCGGACACGCCGTCCTTGCCGAGCGCCTGGATAGCCTTCGCATCCTCGGCGAACTCCTCGAGCGTCTCGGGTGCTTTCTCCGGGTCGAGCCCTGCTTCGGCGAACAGTTCCTTGTTCCACATCATCATCGACAGGTCGAGGACGAAGGGCAGCACGTGCTCCTCGCCGTCGACGGTGCCGGCCGACAGGTGCCCCTTGTTGATCGAGTCCTGGTAGTCGAGCAGGTCGATCTCCTCGGTGATATCGGCGAACAGTCCGGACTGCACCCAGTTCGGCACGTACACGATGTCCGCTGCGAACAGGTCGGGGAGACCGCCGGAACCGGCGGCGGCGCCCACCTTTGCGACATAGTCATCGTTGGGGACGACCGTGAGTTCCACCTGGTTCTCGTGCGTGTTGTTGTATGCCTCGACCAGGAGCTTCGCCTGCGCCTCCATGGGAGCGCGGGTCCACAGCGTCAGAGTGGACCCGTCGTCGACGCCCTCTGCGGTGACGGGCTCATCGACGGCGGTATTGTCGGCGGCCGGCGCGCACGCGGCGAGTGGCGCGACGACCAGAGCGGTTGCGGCGAGGGAGATGGCCGTGCGTCGGAACGCACGGCGTTGAGATGTCTGCATGTGATTGCCTCCTTGGCTCTGCTACGAGCGGATGCTGTCGACGAGCGACGGCGCTGTCTGTCGTTATCTTGCGAAAGCTCCGAAAAGCCTTTCGCTATAGGTATAGCGCGATAAAACTTCGCCGTCAACCCGTTTCTCCGATAACCTTTAAGCAACGGCAGGAGACCATGGCACTGAACGAGCCCACCGGGCGTGCGACCCTCAGCGAGGTTGCACGTCAAGCAGGCGTGTCGATCGCTACCGCATCGAAGGCGCTGAACGGACGCGAGGATGTTTCGGCAACGACGCGATCGAAGGTGGTCGCGGTAGCAGAAGCGCTGTCTTTCACTCCCAACGCCATGGCGCGGGGCCTGCTCGCGGGGAGGACCGGCACCGTCGGGCTGCTCACCAGCGACCTCGAGGGGCGCTTCATGATTCCGATCCTCATGGGCGCTGAAGATGCCTTCGGCGCAGGCAGAGTCAACGTATTCCTCTGCGACGCCCGCGGGGATGCTATACGTGAACAGCATCATCTGAAGGAATTACTCAGCCGCCGCGTCGACGGAATCATCGTCGTCGGCAGCCAGACCGACGCTCGTGCGTCTCTGGGGCAAAAGATACCCGTTCCCGTCATCTATGCGTACGCGCCCTCAGACGACCCACGAGATCTGTCACTGACACCAGATAACTACGCCGGCGGCCGCCTCGCTGTGGAGCACCTGCTGGCATGCGGCCGTCGGCGCATCGCCCACATTTCAGGAGTGCCCTCCTACGCCGCAGCCAAAGACCGATTGGCCGGCGCGAGGGCCGCCCTCGACGATGCGGGATTGGATTTCGTCGCGGCGCCCATGCTCTCGGAGTGGAGCGAGCCTTGGGGACGCGATGCCGCCGCATTGCTTCTCAGCCAGCATCCGGATATCGATGCGATCTTCTGCGGTTCAGATCAGATCGCCCGCGGAGTGCTCGACACAGCACGCGATATGGGCCGCGACGTACCAACAGATCTCGCCGTCATCGGCTACGACAACTGGGAGCTGCTGACGTCGAATTCTCGCCCGGAGCTCTCCAGCGTCGATGCCAACCTGCAACAGTTGGGCCGAACAGCAGCCCAGCGTGTTTTTGATGCGATCGAGGGCGTCGACATCGGTGAGGGCGTTCATCACCTGCCGGTGCGGCTCGCTATCCGCGGATCCACGATCCTGCGCCGCTGAAGTAGCGTTCGATGCTGTGCGCGGCGTGACGTCGCCCTCGACACGTAGGTCACGAAGCCCCGGAGGACTTCCCGCGCCTATTCGCCTAGTCGCGGCGAACACGATGCCGCACGCCATCTAAGATCAGCAAGACGCGGGGTCAGTCAACGCGAAGTTCGCCCAACTATTGGACCACGTCGACGGGCAGCGGCGCATCTCGAACGAGAGGTGGCGGAGTGAGTGGTGTGTCTCGTTGCACCGCATGAAGTGCATAATGTCAACGCCGTCCGGTCGGATGAGCGAGCCCGAGATGGTGATGCCCAAGGGCCGATGTACCACTGCGCGGTGCGGGTCAGATCCTCCGAGTTGAACACCACGTGCGAGAGCTTGGCGGGAGATCGGCTCACGCTCGCGGATCTTACGCGCCTGGCGGGTCTGGTAACCGGCGGAGAACTCGAGCACGCGACCGTCGACTTCGAACACCCGGAAGCCGTAGCCACCGCCGAAGCCTGGAAGCTCCTGCGCCTCGTGTACGAACTGCACCCCTTCTGCGCGAGCTTGTCGGCCAGCGCGTGGAGGTCCTCACGGTTCGCCACAGCGAACGCCGCGAGGTCGACCCGCTTCTCGCCATCACGCAGTCGCAGGATGGACGGCTCGGTGGACGCTTCAGCGGCCAAGTAGCTGAGGGCTCTTTCCGTGTGGACTTCCGTGCGTCCCCATTGCTGTTGGAAGAAGCTGCGCTGTTCCGCGTAGATCGACACCGCGAGCGCGGCGCACCGAAGATGAGAGACGAGCCTGCCGGCCTGGTAGTTCATGGACGCGTGCGGCGTGGCCATGATGCCTGCCCGCAGACCGCGAGCATCCGAATCGGCCCATCAGCGCCTCGAGGATGGCGCGATCGCGAACGCCTCCCGATCTTCCCTGCACCTAGATCTCGCCGATCTCCTGCCCGAGTCGGAGGTACAGCTCAGTCACCACCTCGTCGTTGACGCGATATACGACCCACTCCCCGCGCTTGCGTTCGCCCCTCGGCGGATCGGCGAGCAGTAGCCCGGCCGCCTCTAGCTCGCCAAGGTACGGAACGATTGTCGTGGGCGCGACCTCCAGTGCGTCAGCGATCGCCTTGCGCCCGACGTTCGGCGTCTTGCGCAGCTGACGGATGATGCCCGCCTTGACCATGTTCCCGAGCACAGCGAGAGGCCCTTCGGCTCCTTCGCCGTCGACAGGTCGCGCATATTTGGGCATGCACCCATTGTGCGACAGCAGCCGCTTCGCGTCCACGGCAAAGCGAATAGATTACCCGTTTACTTTCGAAGTGAACGGGTGTACCGTTCAGGTCATGATCGGGACAACGCAGTCAGGACACCCTCTCCTGCGGGGCAACGGCTCGTTCCTGTCCCCCAAACGGCCTACAGACACCATGATCCGAACGGGAGTAGGCTCCACTTCGTCACTGCGGCGATCGCCGGTTCAGTGCAGCCCCGGCATCGTCGCCATCCTGGTGTCACAGGAGGGCTGACCATCGTGGCCAGGGAGCGGAACCAGAAGCGCGGCCTATTGTGGGCGTGGCTCGGTGGTGCGATCCTGCTGCTCGGCGTCATCGCGATCATCGTCGCGGCAATCGTGAATCAGCCCCCGTCTCCTGTCACTTCCCCGACGTCCGGTGCGCCGACGAAGGCGCCGACAACACCTCCCGCATCAGCCCCCGGTGAGTTCGTAGATGCGTCGGTTGCCGAGTTCGGCTGGGTTCCGGAACCCATCACGGCCGACCCGGACGTCTATATCCCCCGCGCTCTCGAAGCCGCCGCAACGTTCGACACCCAGATGTCGTCGCGTGCGGACTGGCTCACGTACTTGGATTCGTGGTTCACCCCGGACACCCGCTACACCTCAGAAGCCGACCAACATGACGCGCTCAAGACCGCGCAGCTGGAGTTGCGGCAGAGTGTCGTACTTCCCGAGGACGAGTGGGATTCCCTCGCGCAGGAGGAGGGTCGGGTCTCTGCGGCCGCGACGGGCGACATCTCGTACTACCCCGAGGTGCCTCATGACGAGTCGGGTGACATGCGCATTGCGACCTCTGATGTCGTGCTGACGTTCACACGGATCGATGGGGACGGCGCCGAGTACTCCTATGACGAGCAGGTCCGGGTGAGCGTGCAGGTGTTGTGCGGTCCCGGATCGGTGCCGACCCCGGACAGCGCTCAGGCATCGGGCGATTGCAAGGTGGTCCGTTATTTCGCGGAGCCGATGGAGCCCTGACGTGGGCGCCCCGGTGTTCGCCGTTTCGGCCCTCGCGACGTCGAGGACCGGCCGCCGGATCGTCACCGCGTTCTTCGCAACAGTGACCATCCTCATCCTGATGGTGATCGCGCCGTTCGCGGTGATTCCTCTCGCCGTCACCGGTTACTCGCCACCGACCGGCGGAGGTGTGGCTGCGCCACCGGGACCGGTGGCCAACGGGGAGTGGTCGTACCCGCTCGCGGGCGATTACTACAAGGGTCGCGGGTTCGGACATAACCCGGTCGACGGCTGCAGCTACTGCTCGAAGAACCACAAGGGCTACGACATGTCGCAGGAGTGCGGCAGCACCATCTTCGCCGCCGGCGGCGGGACGGTGATCGTTGCCGGATCCCACTTCGGATGGGGAAACACGGTCCGCATCGACCACGGCGACGGCCTCGAGACCCTCTACGGGCACATGCAATGGGATTCGCTCCGGGTCAGCGTCGGCGACCGGATCGGCGCTGGCACCCCGCTGGGCGCCGAAGGCAACACCGGGCAGTCACACGGCTGTCACTTGCACTACGAGATCCGTCAAGACGGGGTCCCCATCGACCCCGAACCGTTCATGGCCGCACTGGGCCTGCCGTTGAAATGACACAAGGAGAACCACCATGCACATTCCCCTGGACGTGACCGTCCCCGATGTGGAGCCCGACTTCTCCGCCCCGTTCTTCGAAGGCTTGCAACGCATCGCGTCGTACGTCCTCGCCGCAGCGATGATCGTGGTGCTCATCATGCTCATCATCGCTGGCGCCGCGCTGGCGTTCCGCGGCCTCGCCTCCGACCGGGTACGCACCTGGGCGGGAGAAAACATCCTCCCGATCTTCTTCGCCGCCGCGATCCTGGGAGCGGCGAGCGGCCTGTTCGCCTGGTTCGTGAACTTCGACTTCGGCTTCTGATGCGCACCGCACGCACGACCCTCGTCGGAGTCCTCCTCGGACTCCTCGTCGCCGCGTGCACGATCACCCCCGCATCCGCTTCCGCCATCACCCCAGTCGCGGACGCTCCGGCAGAGCAACTGATGCCCGTCAACGATGAACCCTGGTCGGGACCCGCCTACCCTGTGCTGTGTCGGCACACCTCCGGGCAAGTCGCCTGCACCCCGCTGGCAGCGGCCGACGTGAAACCGCAGCAGTGCTTCATCGAGGTCTTCCTCGACGGCGCCGAGGTCACCGTCTGCACCACCTACGAGGGTCACGTCCCCGCGCTCCAGGCTGCCGGCGGTAAGAACCTGAAGGTGGAGTACGGCTGCAGCGTCGGCGATGTGGTGTGTGTCACGTTCGAGAACGCCGGGCGGGGGATGGCGATCGGCGCGACGGCGGTGATGATGCTGGTCGCGTCGACCATGGAATTCGACACCAGCACTCTGCTGTGGACCGCAGCGCTGACGGAATGGTCGTTCTGGCAGTGGGCCGTCCTCGTCATCGTGTTCTGCGCGATGGTGTGGTCGATCGCCGCCGCCGTCGTTTCCGGGCAGCGCGAAGAGCTCGTCGCCGCGGTCATCCGCGCCTTCATCGCGATCCCCGCCGTCCCACTGACGTTGTGGACGATCGGCCATCTACTCAACGCGATCGACGACATGACCTGGTACATCCTAAACAGGGACGGGCCGATCACCATGATGCAGACCCTGCAGAAAGTGATGTGGGCCGGCGGACACGCGAACTACTTCTTCGCGTTCCTCATCCACGGGCTCCTGCTGCTGTCGATGTTCCTGCTCATGCTGGTGTTCACGTTCCGCAACATCGCCCTCGCCGCGCTGATCGCTGTCGGCCCCGTCGCCTGGATGCTGTTTCCCATCCGCACCGTCGGACCCCAGTGGGTCGCCCGGTATGTCTCGGCGGTGGTCGCGCTGCTGCTGGCGGGCCCGTTGACGATCGGGTTCATCACCCTGATCATCAATGGCCTCGCCACCGTCGACACGATCTGGAACCCGGAAGCGTGGCCGCTGCTCATCGGTCTCGTCCTCGCCGCTTTCGCCCCGTTCGCGGTCTTCGGACTGTTCAGCTTCGTCGGCGGAGTCGCCGCCGACAGCATCGGGTCCCGGGTCGGCGGCGGAGGCGCACGCATCGCCACCAACGCCGCCCGCTCCGCCTCCCGAATGCCCTCGCGACTAGCCTCGCTCCCCGCAGGCATCCCCGGCTCCGGCCACCGCACCCGCGCCGGGGCAGGCGGGCCCGCAGCATCGGGTCGGCGACCGGCCGGTGCGACCGCACCCGCCGGCAAACCCACCCCCAGCGGCGCATCCGCGCCCACCGGGTCCGTGCCTAAGAGTCACACCGCGGCAGCGACGCCACCGAGTGCTCGGGCCGAAAGGAATCCCTCATGACCAGTGTCAGCGACGACGAGCGCCCGGTGCGACTGCCCGGCCGGTCCCGGCAGGGCATCGTCCTCGGCCTGGACGAGTGGCAACTGGCGTTCCTGACCGCCGCAGCCGTCGTCCTCCTGATCTTCACCAACCGGTACGGGCCCCTCGGCCTCCTCTACGCCGCACCTCTCTATCTGCCCCTGGGTCTTTCGGCGGTGGTCACGGTGCACGGGATGCCGGTGCCGACGATCACCGGCTTGTGGGTGATGAAGCAGATCCGCCAGCGCACCGGCGCGACCAATCAGTCTTTCCGTCCTGAGCACATTGCCCCGGTCGGGACGCTGAACCTTCCCGGGGTGCGCGCCTCCGTACAGATCTGGGACGCGGACGGGATCGCGTGCGTCTATGACCCGCGCGCCCGTACGGTCTCGGTCACCGCGGAGCTGGAGGTGCAGGGGTTTCTCATGCACGACGCCCCGCACCGCCTCGATCTCGCCCAGCAATGGTCCCGGGTCCTCGCCTCGCTGACCCAGCGCCCTGGCATCAAACGCATCACCCTGCAGGAACGCACCCTGCCGACCACGATCCATCCCGCCCGGGCGCACTACGACGCCGTCATCCAGCAGCGGGAGCTGAACCGTCGCTCCCCGGTCGCGGTCAACTACGAGCAGGTGATGGACTCCTCGGAATCGTTCGCGGTCGCGCACCGCAACTACCTCACCTTCACCCTCGACCTTCTCGCCCTGGATGGCCAGGTGAAAGGCCTCGGTGGCGGGAAGGAAGGGGCCCAGGGGGCGGCGTTCATCGAGACCCGTACCCTGGCAGATGCCCTGGGGAATGCGGGAATCGCGGTCCGGTCGTGGTTGTCGCCGCGGGAGATCGCAGCGCTCGTGCGGGTGGCGTTCGACCCCGAGTTCGCCTCCGACGTGCAGAACCGCACCGAACACACCGGGGTCGACCCGCTCGCCATCGGCCCCATGCACATCGAAGAACCGGCCGGCTCGAACCGGACCGTGCGCACCGACTCCGGGGTGCACACCACGCTGTGGATCCACGAGTGGCCGCGCTCCGACGCGCACGTCGGATTCATCGCCCCGGTCGTGTTCGCTCGGCATCCGGCCACCGGTGAAGCCGTCACCCACATCCTCTCCCTCGTCCTCACCCCGGTACCGCTGAGTAAAGCGCTGAACCGGGTGCGGAAGGAGAAGAAGGTGTGGCGAGGGAACGAGAAGATGCGGGCCAAGCGCGGTGTCGACGGGGCCGCCGCGGATGCGGCGGACTGGCGGGCGCTCGAGGAAGAGGAAAACGGGCTGGTCGCCGGTCACGGCGAATTCCGGTACGGCGCCTACCTCACCGTCACCGCCCGCGACGAAGAACAGCTCGACCATGCCCTCGCTGGCATGCGCAACGCGCTCGCGCAGGCCGAGATGGAAGCGCAGATCCTGTACTGCCAACAAGCGGAAGCGCTGATGGTCAACACCCTGCCGCTCGGATTGGGGATGCGCTGATGACCCGCCACAGCATCCTCTTCGAACCCAACGGGCTCCCCCGCAAGCAACGCCGCGCGCTGCGCCGCGAAAACACCGCCCCCGCCCAGGACTCTGCTGACAGCGGGATGTCCCGGCGTGATCGCGCTCTCCCGGAGGCCGCGGTCCCGGGACCGTTCGGGCCGGGACTGGGAAACTCTGGGTACTGGAACCTCGTCCGCACGACCATTCCGCCGCACCAGGCCACCTCGCAGAACCTGGCCGGGATCTACCCTTTCGTCGCCGATGCGGGGCTCGGGCACCGGGGCCCCATCATCGGCGTCGACCTGAACGCGGACGCGCTCTGGCATTTCTCCCCCTGGGACACCTACGCGGATGCCACCGACCGCGGCTCGTTCTCCACCAACGTGCTTGTCCTCGGCGCGTACCGGGCCGGGAAGAGCGCCGTCATCAAGACACTCGTCACCCGTTCGCTCGCGTTCGGACACCAAGCCGTCGTCCCGTCCGACCCGAAAGGGGAATGGGTGACCGTGGCCGAAGCGATCCCCGGCGGGAATGTGATCCGTCTCGGCGGCGCACACGGCACCCGCCTGAACCCGTTGGATCGGGGCCACCGGCGCACCGGCGTCAGCAATGAACAGCACGAGCTGATGGTGAAGCAGCGCCGCATCACCGTCCTCACCTCCCTCGTCGAAGCAGCCCTCCCCGGCTCCCACCTCAGTGCGATCGAACATGCTGCGCTCCTGGACGCCCTCGAACGCTGCGTCAGCCGCACCGGCGACCGCCCCACGCTGCGCGGGGTGTTCGACGAACTCACCCGGCTGAGCACGGACGGGACCACGGATCGGCATCTCGCCCGCGGGGCTGTGCAACCCGGTTTCGTGCTGCGCCGGTTTGTGACGGGCGACCTGTCCGGATTGTTCGAAGACGAATCGACCGTCTCGTTCGACGATGACGCCCCGATCGTCGTCGTCGACACGTCGGAACTGTTCGCCCGCGGCGACCTCGTCGCCCAACTCTCGCAGATCTGCACCACCGCCTGGAACCAAGCCGTGATCAGTGACCGCAGTGCACACCGCACCCGGTATGTGATCCGCGAAGAAGGCTGGCGCGATATGACCTCGCTTGCCTCGCTGCAGATGTATCAGCAGTGGCTGAAACTGTCCCGCCACTACGGGATCAGCAACATCGTCATCCTGCACAAGATGGGCGACCTGGATGCCGTCGGCAAAGCCGACTCCCAAGAACGAAACCTCGCCTACTCGATCGCCGGAGACATCGAGAACAAGTTCATCTTCCGCATCAACCAGCAAGAAGCCGCCAGCATCCACACCCGTCTCGCCATCCCCGCCTGGCACGTCGACATGGCACGCAAGCTCCGCCGCGGCACGTTCCTCGCCTACGTCGGCCAATACTCCTACCTCGTCGACGCATTCGCGACCTCCACCGACTGGGAATACGAACTGTTCAAGACCGACGACGCCATGGAACTCACCGACCCGTACGCCGACGACCTCCGCGACCTCGACATCCCCGCCCTCACCCCCAGCGAGGACACCACCGGGCTGGATGTGTTGTGGCCAGGAGACACCGATCTGGACGGATGGCTCACCACGAACAAGGAGCTGCAATGACTACCGACGCCGTGCCCCGCGCGTACGCGACCGTCACCGGCCCGAACGCGACCTTCACCGCCCCGGACGGCACCACCGAACCGATCACCGCGACCGGCGACCTGGACATCCGCCGCATCGTCGTCCAACGCGCCACCGCAGAAGCCCAGCGCACCGGCGGCCCCCTCGAACTCGTCACCTCCGGCGACCGCGGAGAACACCACCTGCTCGTCACCACCACCGGAGAACTCTCCGCCCTCCCCGACAACACCGACGCGGTCCCTTCCCTCCTAGAAGGAGATCAGGCACTCCCGGAGGAGCGAAATGCCGACGCGGTCGATGTGGGGCCGGAGGCGCCGGCCGCACGGGAATCGTTCATCACGGCCACTCGTACCCCGGCGCCGGCTCCTGGATGGCGCGGCCGGCTAGTCCGTGCGGGCATCGTCGTGCCGCAAACTCGCGCCCAACGTCGCCGGAGCGAAGCGGTCGCCGGGGTGTCCCGGCACTGGGCCGGGCCCCGGAAGGTGGCACTGCTCAACGGGAAAGGGGGAACCGGGAAGACGATGTCGTCCGCGATGATCGCCGCCGCGTTCGCCCGATACGGGGGCGGGAACGTGCTCGCCTGGGACAACAACGACACCCGCGGCACCCTCGGCTGGCGCACCGAACACGGACTCTACGACACCACCATCCGCGACCTGCTGCCCGCCGCCGAGACCCTGCTCACCGCCACCGCGTCCGTCGCGGACATCTCCCGGTACGTGCACCACCAATCCGCAGACCGGTACGACGTGCTGCGCTCCAACCCGGAACTTCTCGCCACCGACCAGCGACTCGAAGCCGCCGACTTCGACCTGCTGGTGCAGGTCGCCACCCGCTTCTACCGGCTCATCGTGTTCGACTCCGGCAATGACGAATCCGCCGACCGGTGGCTGCGGATGATCGACGCGTCCGACCAGCTCGTCATCCCCACCCTCCCCTCCCCAGAATGCGCCGAGTCCGCTGCTCTTCTGCTCGAAGCGCTCCGCGACCGCGACGACCATTCCCGGCAGCTCGCCGACAATGCTGTCGTCGTTGTCACGCAGCCTGAGCCCGGCTCTGGTCGCGCCGCCGCCCGGATCGCCGACGCGTTCGCGCCCCTCGTGCGTGACGTCGAGACCATCCCGTTCGACCCGGCATTGAAGAGCGGCGCCCTCCGATTCGATGCCCTCCGGCCGCGCACCCGCGACGGGTGGCTTCGCGTCGCTCACGCCGCAGCCACCGGATTGGACTGAAAGGGGCCGATCATGAACAGCGCACGCACCGGACAGGCACTCGCCGTCGTCGTGGCGGCCGTGTTCCTCCTCGCGGTGGTGTTCGCGTTCATCGCCGAAGCGACTACCCAGGCGTTCTGCGGTGTGCGTCCCACCGCGGACAGTGTCCTCTCCGGGCTGCTTGTCGCGGTGACCGGTGACGCCGCCCAGTACACGACACCGGCGGGGTGCATGCTGCCGGTTCTGCAGATCCGGCTCCTCGACCTGCTCGCCCTCACCGTGGTCCTGGTCGCGATCGTCGTGGGCGCGGTCGCATATCGGCGGTATCGGGAGTCGGATCGGGCGTTCATCGCCGACCTGCGCTCCCGGCCCGGGTTCGCACCCGCCTCCGAAATTCGCACCCACCTTTCCGCGCACGCTGTCCTCCGCCGAGCCCGGCAATTGCGCCCCGACCTGGAGCACCCTAAACCCACCGACGTCGGGTGGCGTGTCGGACGATCCCGCGGCCGCGACGTGTACGTGTCGATCGAAGACTCCGTCGCCCTGGAGGGCCCGCCGCGCTCCGGCAAGGGTTACCGGGTGCTGATCTCCGCGATCCTCGACTGGTCCGGCCCCCTCATCACCACCTCGACCACGAACGACAACCTCACAGCGACCCTCCGGCCCCGGCAACACCGCGGCACCGTGCATGTCTTCGACCCGCAAGGGCTCTCCGGCATCCGCCACCCGTTGCGTGTCAGCCCGCTGGCCGGCTGCGAAGACCCGCTCGTTGCCATGCAACGGGGCACCGCGATCATCACCGGCACGGCGCTGGGCACCTCGACCACCAACGGGGAATGGGCGCAAGCATCCGGTGTGGTGCTCGGCCGGCTCTTGCACGCCGCCGCCGTTGGCGACCGCACCATCGAGGACGTCTATGACTGGGGTTCCAGCCCCGCCCTGGCCCGCACCGCCGTCGACGTGCTCCGCTCCGACGGCGCCCCCGGCTGGGGTGACAACCTGGAAGCCACCATCAGTGGGGACGAGAAACTCGTCTCCTCGATCTGGTTCGGCGTGCAGGGCGCCGTTGCACCGCTAGCCGTCCCGCAGATCCGCGACGCTCTCATGCCCCGCCGCGGCGACCCGATCCTCGATGCCCGCGAATACCTCGACGGCCCGAACACGCTCTATCTGATCGGGTCTTCCTCCGGGGCATCCGCGATGGGAGGGTTCCTCGGGGCGCTGTTGGATGACATCGTCGAAGTTGCTCGTGTCCGTGCGCTCGCTTCCCCAGGGGCCCGCCTCGCCCACCCGCTCGGGCTGATTCTGGACGAGATCGCGAACATGTTCCGGTGGGCGAGTCTCCCTCGGATCATGGCCGACGGTGGCGGACGCGGCATCTGCACCCTCGTCGTCCTGCAAGCCCTCTCCCAAGCCGAGACCGCATGGTCACGGGCCGAAGCGGACACCCTGTGGGCGGCCTCGACCGCGAAACTCCTCCTCGGCGGCGCCTCCCACGTCCCGCACCTGCGCGACGTCGAAGCGCTCCTCGGCACGAGGCAGGCCCGCCGCACCGAACGATCCTGGAACACCGAAGAAGCCGGCCACCACACCGCCGAGCACCACGACCGGGTCCCTCTGATGTCGGTCGATGAGATCCGGCGGATGCCCGAGACCCTGGGGCTGCTCGCCTACCGCAACCGCCGTGGCGTGCTCCTCGACCTCGCGGGATGGGACGACCGCCCCGACGCCGCAGACATCCAAGCCGGCAAACGTCTCACCGAGGCCGAGCAACGCACCATCTTCGAGAACGCCTACCGGCCCCGACCGACCCCCAGCCCTGCAGAGCCGGCCCCCAGCTCTGCAGAGCGAGACGAGCACGTTCTGCCGGAAGAGGTGAGGGACGAATGAGCAATCACCGTCGCACCGGACTGAAGAACCTTTACCGGCAGGAGTTCCTCCGCTCCCCCGCCTGGCACGCCCGCCGCGCACGCTGGTTCCGGCGTCACGCCCGCGCTGGTCTTGTCGTGTGCGCCGCCTGCGGCATCGAGGACACGAAAGAGCACCTGGAGCTGCATCATCGCGACTATCGCGGCGTCACGATCGTCCGCGGGCTCTGGCAGGCGTGGGAAGACGACGCCGACCTCGTCGCCCTGCACCCCTACTGTCACGACCTGCTGCACCGGCTCATCGACCGCGACATCATCCTCGCCCGCCACCGCACCCGCCAGCAAGCCACCGACCACGCCCTCACCGCCCTGCAACACAGCCTCGCCCGGGACGCATCATGACCGACCGCGAGGAGGACTTCGAAGCGCTACTGGCCCAGCAGCTCGCCGGCTTCGACCCCCACAACCGATACGGCACCTCAGCTCCCATCGGCGCCGTCATCACCAACTGGCGCAACCTCACCGACGAAGCACCCGACCGGTGGCAGGCATTGCGGGACTGGGTGGAATGGATGACCGTCCGCTACAACGTGCCCGTCAGCGTGATCCCCAACTGCTGGTACCAGCACGGGCGGCTCGTCGAAGAGCTCTCCGCCCTGCACACCGCACACGTCGCCGCCTACGACCCCTCCGACGCCGGCTTCGGACCCATCGGCTGGCACGAACGCCTCGCCATCGCCTGGAACCGCCTCGCCCACGCCTACGGCGGCGGATGCAACAACGGCCACAAACCCACCCGACCCCGCAACTGGGCCGGAGTCATCGATGAGCAGCAATGGAAGTCGTGGACCACAACGGCCCACGCCAACGAGGAGCAACCACACTCCTCCTGATGAAAGGAAACAGAGAATCATGTCCACCAAGATCCCGGTGACGCTCGAGGGAAACCTCACAGCCGACCCCGAACACGGAACAGGCGAGTCCGGAACCGAGTACACCCGATTCAGCCTCGCCGCCAACGACCGACGACTCAACGAAGAAACCGGACGCTGGGAAGACGCCGGCACCGTGTTCCACCGCGTCGTCGTGTTCGACCAGCAGGCCGCACACGTCGCCACCTCGCTCCACAAGGGCGACGGCGCCATCGTCGTCGGCGACCTCCGCTTCGGCACCTACACCGACAAGGAAACCGGACAAGTCCGCGAAACCCGCGACGTCCTCGCCACCAATGTCGGCCCCTCCCTCCGGTTCGCCGACGCCACCATCACCCGCGCCCCAAAAGCTAACGGCCCCGCAGCAGACGCTTCGGGGCCGGTCGCCGCCCCGGCCTCGTACGCCGGAGCAGATGTCGCGCGCTAAACACACCAGCGGACGGGAGTGATGCTACTCCCGTCCGCTGCCACGCAACAGAGACTCCCTCCGGCGCCGCATCGACGCGACCGTCGCAGCCGCGGGATCCGGCCCGCGAGTCGGCAGCGCGTGGGGTTGGTTGAGGCGCTTGGTCGTTCCGTCGCTGTTCCATCTCGACCGCAGCCTGCGGCGGTGATCGGACCTGACCAGGACGGCGGCAGCACATCGAATTCGCGGTTTGGAGCGTTGACCTGCTCTCCAAGGATCAAGCCGTAAGCGGCCCGGGGCCAGTCTGGTTCGTGCCGTGGTCGTTTCCGGCGCCATGGGTCGGCGCCGCGTACCCGTATCGGTCGGCCACTGCCTCAGCTTTCCGTAGCGTGCGCGCCTGCAACTCTTCGAGCTGTGTGCGCACGATCTTGGCAATCTCGGCGTCCAGTCGAGCCCGTGTTTCGGTGTCGAGGTCGTACGGTGCTTGGCCGTGCAGCACCCTGGCGATGGAGTCCATGCGGACGTCTTCTCTGATCCTCGCCTCGCGACGGTGGCGGTGCGCTTCGAAGATGGCCGGGCGTTGGTCCAGAATCGCTTGGCGGCGTTGCTCGTGATCGTGTCGCAGCTTCTCCATCGCCGCATCTCGCTGCACACGACGCGCAGCCTGCGCGCGTTGTGCTGCCCGGTCGATGATGATCTGCCGGGCGCGCTGGCGGTGCTCCCCGCTGGCGGTGGCGAGCCGGATCCGCTCGGCTGCGGTGTAGTCAGAGTCAACGCGGGTCAGTTCACGCTGACGCTTTCGGAGGTTCACGGGGAGCGCCAGGTCCTTGTCTGCGAAGCCTTCGGTTGCGATCGCGGCGCGCATATCGAGCGACCGTTTCCGGGTGAAGAACTCTTCGGCGGCGGTGTTGTTGGCGCGTTTCGCTTCCGCGTAAGTGCGTTCGACGTGTCGTGGAGGGAGCCCGAGCGCTTTCAACCGGCTGCGCACCCGCGCGGCTTCGCGACCCCTGGCGCGTTGCTCCTCGAGGTGCGCGTCGTACCAGTCTTTGTATTCGTCGGGATTGTTGCGGCGACGGGTCGCGGCGCTCTGACGTTGCTTCTCGCGTACCTGTTCGGCATGCATGTCGCGATACTTCTGCGTCGACGCGGCAGCGTTCTGGCGTGCGCGCGCCGGGTGCCGCTCTTTATAACGGCGCTGGTACTCGCGGACCTTCTCGGGGTGTTCGGTCCGGAACCGGCGGGACCTTTCCACCCTGGCTTCGCGTATCTTCGGGTACTGTTCCCGGGCGCGAGCGTTACGAGTAAGTCGTTGCCTTCGGCGTTCGGCTTGGCGGCGGGCCGAGAGACGGTTCAGCTCCCGGACACGGTCACGATTGGCCGCGCGCCACGCCCTGTTCACCTCGGCGATATGGTCCCGGTTCGCTTCTCGATACCGTTGCCGGGAAGAGGCAACCTCATCGGCGCGCTGATCGGCAGAGCCCTGAGAGTCCTCACGGCGCTGCTTGGACATGTCGTCAGTGGCGGACATGTGCTCATCCGTCAGCCTCGGCGGCGCCGGGGACGAGTGCGTAGACGTATTCGGTGAGCGCTTCTCGGTGGCTGGTGGGGTCGACGATCGTTCGCCCGATCAGATCTCGCAGCTCAGCGTCCTGTGGGTCAAGCTCGATGCCGTCCAGGCACCAGTCGATGTCGTCGTTGAGCTGATACTCCGGGGAGTCTGCGGGAAGTTCCCGGTAGTACATGATCGCGATGGTTGCGATTTTCTGCAGCAGCAGGTCTGCGTCGTCGAGCTTCATCTCATTCCTCTTCCTGTCGTTGCTGTCGTTGCGTACTGTGTCGACCACCCCTGCACGCTCGGTTCCGGTGCGGGCGCTGAGAGGAGTTGTTCGTAGGCATGATTCTCGGCTGCCTCGACACCCTGGATCTTCTGCCGCAACGCCGTCTCTACGTCCGGGGGCAGGACGCTCCCGGGTTCTGGCTGGCCGGGTAAACGATGGCGGCCGTGAGTGCACGCATCCGTGTTCGCGGTCGCGGATTCGGAGCGCAACAACGCTGCCCGTGCGGTCTGCAGCCACGCCGTCAGCTCTCCTAGGACCTGCCCGGCGATACTCTCGCCGGGCCGCAGTCGCGCACCATGGTCACTCAGGTTCGACGGTTCGCCGGGGATGATCTGCGTGTCGCGGGCGGCGTGGGAGAGGTCGAGCGCCGCGGCACGTGCCGCGTCGTCGAGATCGACCTCAGGACGGCCGCGCATCATCTCCTCGGCAAGGCGCCGGCGCGCGGAGCCGTCAGATCCGGCAACCACGATCGCTTCGTTCATCTGCCGGCCTCGGGTGAGTCCCACGTAGAGCCCGGCGGCGTTGACGCCCGGCCCGACGAGGGCGGCATCGGTGGTCTCGCCTTGGATGCCGTGGACGGTGGTCGCGTACGCGAGGTGCATGTGTTCGGTCGCGTAGTTGCGGGAGACGACGCGGTGGTCGGCGGTGTCGTCGAGACGCTGCAACCCGATCGTTGAGGGGCCGATGTGGGTGATGGTCCAGATGGCCCGGTTCTCCACCCCGGTGGTCTGGTCGTTGCGGCGGGTTTGCACCACGTCCCCCTCGAGCAGCCGCTGCTGCTCGGCGCCGATCGCGATACGGTCCAGGGCGAGCTCCCCACGGGTGAGGCGTTCGTCTTGGATGGCGTCGTTGACGTGTGAAGCGTCTTCGTTGCTCGCGGTCACGATCGCCACCGTACGCGACCGGTCGTGGTGGGTGAAGTACCGATTCACCAGTTCGGCCTGCGCGGCGATCAGGTCCGGCACCGCACGCACGTGCCCGCCGGTCTGCAGTCGGGCGGCGGTGTCGAGTGCGGCGTCCATGGTGGCCGGGTGGCGGAGCTGCAGGGTGAGTGCCGCGTATTCGGGGTCGTGGAACCGGTGTACCTCGTCGAGTTGGACGTTGGCGCCGGCGCGGGCGGTCGCGAGTCCCATTGCTCCGGCGTGCCCGACGGGGGCAGCTTGCAGCGGGTCGCCGATGAGCGCGATTCCCGCCCCGGTTTCCAATGCGACCTGTACCAGCGCGTCCGCGGCTTCGAGGTCGAGCATCCCTGCCTCATCC
Source organism: Microbacterium sp. GXF0217 (assembly GCF_054798195.1). NCBI lineage: Bacteria > Bacillati > Actinomycetota > Actinomycetes > Micrococcales > Microbacteriaceae > Microbacterium > Microbacterium sp. GXF0217. The sequence goes on from NZ_JBSJZG010000005.1 coordinate 118,088, forward strand.
ACCACCACCCGTGCCGATGCGTCTAACCGCGCACCCCGTGGCCTGGAGTATCGGATGCGGGTGCGGGGATCCAGCTCCCCGGGGTGCAGGCGCCACCAGACCGCCGCCCCGGCGTCGTCGGTGCGCCACCGCCACCCGTAGTCGGCGAGCAGCGCATGAATGCTCGTGCTCGGAACCCCGACCTCGCGGCCGGCGACCGCTGCGGCTTTCCGTGTCGGGGCCACCACGACCATGCGGCGCCGCTGCGCGGCGAGAGCGTCTCGAGCCGCACGCAGCAGCGTGGTCTTTCCGGTCCCCGCCGGCCCGGTCACGGTCACCAGCCGCTCAACACCGGCCACCGCGCCCACGGCCACCGCTTGCGCCCCGCCGAGCCCGAGCCGCACGGCTAGTTTCCGAGGCAGATCTGTGTCCGGGAACGTCGACGGCCGAGCCGCGAGGTCGGTGAGAAGGGCGCCGAGGTGCTGCTTGCGTTCCGCGAACGCGCCCGTCACGAACGCCTTCACGTGCTGCGGCTTGTCCAACTCGTTCGGCAGCAGGTCCCGCACCTGCGCCAACGCTCGGACGGTGACGTCATCGATCAGGCTCTGCAGCCGGCTACGGTCAGCACGGATCCCGGTCGACGCGACGGCTCGCGTGGCTCCGGCGCGGACGTCAAGGATGCTGAACCGGCCATTGTTCGACCGGGAACGGACGTCCGCGTCAGCCAATGCGCACCGCGCGAGCAGGCTCCGGTCCACCGGACCATATCCGGACGCGGCGGTCGGGACGGGGCGTTGTTGGGTGAAGATCGCGGGGTCCAGCTGGTGCAGCTCGTCCCGGACGAGTGCCGCCCATGCGTCTTCGTCGACCAGGTCCGGCTTGTTGGGGCGATGTGTGGCCCACGCGTAGCGGTCGATCTGTTGCAGCACTTCCCCGCCCGGGGTCTGTCCCGGATGATCCGTCCGCCACCGCGCCAGGAGCATGGCCCGGTTCGCCTCGATCTGATTCGACCGCCGCGACACGGCCCGCACCACATGCGTGAGCTCCGCGATCTCCCCCTCCGCGTTGAGCGAATAGCCGTGCGCCGACAATGCTGCCGCCCAGACCGGATCCGATCGTGACGCCAAATCGCCCTCCGCGTTGACCAGCGTCTGCATGCGCATCGCCACACGCGAGTCGACATTCGACCACTTCCCGTCGAGACCGCGGACCTTCACGCTCAACCACAAATGACGGTGCACATGCGGGTCCAACGCTCGAGACCTCCGATGCTGCAGTTCCACGACTTCCACCCGCGAAAGCGATTCGCGGATTCGTCCACCCGCGCCGCGCCGCGCGTTCAGCTCCCTCTGCCACAACTGCAGCACCCGGTCCCGCAGCCGATCCTGCAACGCCTCGTACGCCTCCGCCAGGTCCGGGTGGATCAGCGCCGCGATGCTGAACGACTTCGCCGCATTCAATGTACTGTCCAGCACCAAATCTGCATCCGGCGACGACAACACCCGGCCGCGGCGCTCCCCTGACCGTGGGTCGCAGCCGTCTACCCACCGCTCAAGCTCTTCCCCGTTCAGCTCGTCCATGCTGATGAGACCGTCCTCGGCTGTGAATCGGGTAACGGTCGAGCCATCGACCCCGCTGTACCCCGCGAGCGCCTGGACACCAATCGTGCGTAGATGCGAATCGCACGTGCCGCGAAAGGCGTACCCCAGCGCCTGACGAACCCCCTGCGAGCCCGCTCCACGCTTCCAACGCTCCACACCTCCGCGCACACGGCCAGAATACGCCCAACTTGCTTATCAAGCTACGGCATTCGCAATATGCTTCTCCATGCAGCAGGCACGCGACTCGGCCAACCAGAGACAAACGGAGCACGCCAGCACGAGATCTCGAAAGCCCGATGACGTCGGCGCCCTCGGCGCCGGGGCCGTTTGGTCACTCGGCAATCTCGACAGCGTTGCCCCACACCCAGCACCGGTACACCTCGCCCTGCGCACGGAACTCGATACCGGCGGCGATCGGCGTAGATCGCATCAGTTTCGCGTAGACCCGGACGGGTTCCGGCCCGAACCGCACCCACGCCTTGACTCGCTTCTGGATGGCGGCCGGGTAGGTCGTGACGGGCTGGTTGCGCTCGTCGAGTTCGCGCGGCGTGAGCCCCTGCAGCGGCCCGGCCTTCGCCGCCCGCGCGATCAGCCGCTCCTCTGCTCGTTGATCGTAGAGCTCAGCGAGCCGCTTACTGGTCCCCATGGCCGCCTTCCTTCCCCGGCCTGATTCGAGGGTAGCAAGATTCGAAATAGTGTTCTATGGTTTTAACCCATGAAGGCGACCGTGATCGAACACCCCGTAACCATATGGATGGCCAACGACATGCCCGTCCGCATGGTCTACGCGGGTCAACGATGGCGGGTCACGGACGTCCCCACACGTCTCCGTGGTTCAATCTGGGAAGTAGACCCGGGACACCAGGGCTCGCTCTACGGCTGGAGATTCCAGTGCACGAATGATGCCGGCGAGTCAATGGTCTTCGACGTGTTCAAGAGCGAGGACGGATGGCACTTTCACCGCGCCTACACCTGATCAGAAGCCCTTGAACGCGGGCCCGTCGAACTCAGGCGGCATCGGCACGCTTGGAACATTGAGTCGGTGCCCGCACTCCGGACACACGTACGCGCCGGGGACCTCACGCATCACGACATCGTCGTGAGGGCAGTGCTGCTGCGCTGCAGCATCGAGGCTGACCATCATCCCTCCTATTCGGCGATCTCCGGGCCCGCGGCGTTCGGATCGTCACTCGAAATCGCTCTGGTGCCAAGCGCCACGTACCCGTCCGGAAGGTCGCCTACCAACTCGCCGTCACTGGGTCCGCCCACCAGCTTGTACGTCGCCATCCCCACAGCGTATGCCGCTGCCACCGGAACCGCATCAAACCCGGCCGATGACACGGCCGTCCTCATGCCAGGGCCCGCGAACCCTACAACCGAGCCATCACTGCAAAGTGCCTGCGTGCATTGCCCTTCTCGCTTCGTCTCGTCAGGTGGTACTGCGGGCGTCGTGCCAGCATGCTTCTCGGCGGTTCGCAAGACGCGCGCTCATCGGGCATGGGTGCGGGCGCGGTATTCGTGCGAGGGTGGTGCGGTTGGCGTAGCGCTCGATCTGAAGGAACTGCAGCTGTTCGTTTAGGGAACGGCTACCGCTCGCTGACACGTCGGACAGATCACGATGTAGACGCGTGCGGGTCGGACCTGATCGTCGATCATGGCGTACCTCCGGTGTCAGGATCCTGCCGCTCGCCGCGATTCGATCCGACACCGTTCCGCGTCGAAGACGCAGGAGTGGCAACCTGGATGGTGCCGCCCGGAGCTCCGATAACAATGTGGCCGGATCTGTAACCCAACGTCCATTCTCGAACTCGTTCGAACGCGCGATGGTCACGACTACGGATCAAGCGCTGGTTGATCGGTGCGATGTGCTCGGCAGCGCTGATCGGGGCTTATCCTCATCGACCCGGTAGGTGCGGCCTCGACCTCTCGGCTTGCATGCTTCGACCACGTAACGGTGGAGAGCGCGCGCTTCCTCGATGGCCATGCCAGTGACGAGTCGGCGACGCTCATCCTCAGTCCGCTCCTCAGCCGCACGCTTACGCGTGTGTCGTCGAGTACACACCGCGGTGATTGGAGCGATACGCAGACGTCCTGAACGTGCCCGAGCGCGGCGAGTGCGGCACGCGGGCGCCTTCACCCCGGCTGCCGGGCAACAATGCGTAGTGAGCTACTCAGATCTCGCCGCCAACACCTTTGAATTTGTCCACGAACGCAGCCAACTTCCGGAAGACACTCTGCTTTCTAGCCAAATACTCCGGATTGAGTGGGCTCATTCTGGGAAGAAGCGCGTTGAGTTCGGTGCCGTTCTCGCTGACAAACTCTCGCCTAAGCGAGGCGCTGATGTAGCGTCTAGCCGCTTCCACATCTAGCGCTTCATTGCTGATCAGCTCTTGTGCTTCGCGCTGCTGCTCTGACTGGGCAAAGCTGAAGAATGCCTCGATTGCGCTGGCCTTATCTGCCAGCGTGTCCAAGTCGGTCTGGTTGATGAAGTCCACCATGAGGCTTTCCTTCGCCCGATTGCCGAGGCTGGCGCGAATCATGCGGCGCACGTCCTCGACCAGAGACACCTTGTCCTTAGTCTTCTTGTTCTTCTCAAAGATCAACTCCAGGATGTAGTCAAGGTTTATCTCCTGGGACCTAAGCAGATCCACTTCGAACACCACGTCGTCCCAGTCGATGCTGGAACATGCCTTCTCCTCCGAGGCCTTTTCGCGGCGTAGCCAGTCGCGGATGTCATTGTAGGTGGAGCGGTAATCCTGGATCGTCCGATCTGCGGGAACCCGGATCTCCTGCAGTACCGCTAGGTCGTCGTCACTAAGGTAGTGCGTAGCCTTGAAGCTCTCGAGAGCCTGCGGGTCGCTTGTGTCGACGCTCTTCAACTCCTTGAGGCTGGCGAACTCATCGTAGTTCTGCAGCACATTCTCCACCCGCAGGTACTCACCGAACAGCTTTGCAAAGGCCTTCTTGTCGGACTCTGTCACGATGTCCGCGGGCTCAGGAAATCTCTGCTCGAGCTCGCTCACTACGTCAACGAATCCTCGTCGGGCTTCGCCTGTAGCTACGTCAGTGAAGCCCTCCATGTACTCAGCGAAACTCTTCTCCAGCACCACGTTGCGGGTGTTCTTGTCACCAAACAGCGTGATTGCGTCGATGGTTGCGTCCTCCAAGTCACGGAAGGTCACGATGTTGCCGAAAGTCTTGGTGGAGTCGAAGATGCGGTTGGTACGCGAGTAGGCCTGAATAAGACCGTGGTATCGCAGGTTCTTGTCCACAAACAGGGTGTTCAGCGTTGGCGCATCAAAGCCCGTCAGGAACATCCCAACGACGATAAGCAGGTCCACATCGCGGTCCTTGACGCGCTTCGCCAGGTCTCGGTAGTAGTTCTGGAAGCCTTTACTGTCCACACTGAAGCTCGTCTGGAACTGCGCATTGTACTCGGCAACGACCGCGTTAAGGAATTCTTTGGCGCTGGCATCCAGGGCTGACACTTCGAAACCCTCATCGGCGATCTCACCTAACGCATCCTGCTCCTCATTGGCAGCGTAGGAGAAGATTGTCGCAACCCGCAAACGCTTATCGCTGTCCTTCTGCAAGGTCCTGAAGGCCTCGTAGTAGAGCTTCGCGGCGTCAACACTGCTCACTGCAAACATGGCATTGAAGCCGGTGGCTCCTACTTGCAGGCGGTGAGTCTTCTGCCGGAAGCTGGAAAGGATGTATTCCGTGATTTCACGGATGCGATCTGGGTGCAGCAACGCCTGCCGATTCTCCGCGGCGCTCAGCTTCTTTTCGTTCTGCTCGCTCTCGATGACCTTGAACTGCGGACGGACATCGTTGTAGTCCACCTTGAACTTCAGAACCTTGTCGTCCCGAATGGCATCAGTGATGACGTACGAATGCAGTTCTCGGCCGAAGACGCTTGCTGTGGTGTCCGCACCCTGAGCGTTCTGCGGGAAGATTGGAGTACCGGTAAAACCGAATTGGTAGAACCTCTTGAACCTCTTGGTCAGGTTCCTCTGCGCCTCGCCGAACTGGCTACGATGACACTCGTCGAAGATGAAGACCACTTGCCGACCGTAGATTGGCAGATCGGTTTCGCTCTTCATTAGGTTGTTGAGTTTCTGGATAGTTGTGACGATGATCTTGCTGTCGTCCTTGTCCAGATTGCGCTTCAGACCCGCCGTGCTTTCCGAACCGTTCACACTGTCGGGCGAGAACCGCTGGTACTCCTTCATGGTCTGGTAGTCCAGATCTTTGCGGTCCACGACGAAGAATACTTTGTCGATGAAGTCAAGCTCAGCCGCAAGGCGCGCGGCCTTGAAGCTGGTCAGAGTCTTCCCCGACCCAGTCGTGTGCCAGATGTAGCCCCCGCCTTCGGTGCTGTTCCAGCGTTTGGCCTGATATGCACTGTTGATCTTCCACAAGATTCGCTCAGTCGCGGCAATCTGGTACGGCCGCATGATAAGCAGCGTGTTGCTGATGTCGAACACCGAGAAGTTCAGTAGCACGTTGAGCAGGGTGTGTTTCTGAAAGAAGGTAGCCGTGAAGTCCTTTAGGTCCTTGATGGGGCCGTTATCTGCCTTCGCCCAGTTCATAGTGAAGTCGAAGCTGTTTTTGTCACGCTGGGTTGTGTTGGCGAAGTAGCGAGTGTCAGTGCCGTTGGATATTACAAATACCTGCAAATATCTGAACAAGGAACTCTCGCGGTTGAAGCTCTCCTTGCTGTAGCGGTGCACTTGATTGAAGGCCTCGCGGATGGCCACGCCCCGCTTCTTCAGCTCAACCTGGACCAGAGGGAGCCCATTGATCAGTACGGTTACGTCATACCGGTTGGCATGACTGCCGGCTTGTTGAAACTGTTTGATCACCTGGATCTTGTTGCGGGCAACGTTCTTCTTGTCGAGCAGATAGATGTTCTGGATCCGACCATCGTCGAACACAAAGTCATGGACATAGTCGTCATGAATCTTGCGAGTCTTCTCGATGATTCCATCGCTCGGCTTATCCAGCCAAAATTCTACAAAACGCACCCATTCGCTATCCGAAAACTGCGCACCATTCAAGGTTTGAAGCTGCTCACGCACATTGGCCAGCAATGATTGTGGCGTTCTGAGATCTGGTAGGTACTCATACCCGAGGCCGACGAGGTCCTGAAGCAACTCGCGCTCTAGATCTGACTCACTTTGGTAGCTTTCCGCCGCCGCCCGCTCTCTCGCGTACCTATCAAGAACGATGAAGTTGCTGGTTTCGGCGATGGGCGTGCTCTGCTCAATCACTCTGTGGCTCCTGCCAGTAGCCGTAATTATCAATCAGATTGTCCAGCAGAAACTTGACCGTCTGTTTCTCCTGAGGTGTTGGTTCCGCAACTGCTTCACTAGACAGCGTGCTATGACTCGTGAACTGTATGATGCGGTTCAGATAGGCCTGCTTGTCGTCGGGCAGAAGCTCCGCCCATGCCGGGTGACCCAGGAAGCTTGCAGTCTTCTCATAGATGTTGCGGAGAAGAGTGAAGTGATATCGCTCGACTTGATTGGAAGAGATTGCTTGCTCAAGCGTTCTCCGGAGATGCAGGTGGTACGAGAAACTACTGTTAGAGTCTCCGTTCTTGGCCTCGAGGCTGAAAGTGCCATCTTCGAGACGCTCGAACAAGTAGCAAGTCTTCGTTCTGAGTTCGTTGAACAGTACGTTGTAAAACAACGGGCTGTGGGTAGTGATGACGAAGCTAAGCCCAGGCGGGCTTGTCTTAATCAAACCCGCAAGATTGACCGCCAACTCGATCAAATGGTTGTCATCCAACGAACTCACGGGGTCGTCGATGAACACATATTCAAGCTGATCGAACTGGCGGGTCTCGCGATCTTCCGCCTCGGCGACATTGAGCGTACTGATGGCCTGGTCCAACAGCGTGTAGAAGACACTCCAGATGAAGTTGCTTTCTTCACCCTTGGAAATCTTCAGGCTGCCAGAACTTTCATCGTCACCGCGCTCCAGCGAGAAGGTAATTTCAGTGAAATCCTCGTTGAAGTGTGGCGTCAGCTTGTCGTTGGCGTAGCGCTGAAAGTATCTGACGATGTTTCCATCTTGCCCAAGCTCTCTGAGTAGTCCGAGCAACCATTCGGTAAATGAGTTGGGCTGAATCACCAGCTTCGGAGCGGCGTCCATCTCGAGGTCGTTATCCCAATAGAACAGGTCCTCGGTGAACGCGCTGTAGTATAGAATCTTCGTTCGGGGCGGATCGGGTCTATCGGCGGATCCTTCCTCGCTACCCAAGTCTTTGGGAGCAACAAGCTGCTTAAACTCACGGGAAAGACGCGTCTTACCGGTGCCGTTGAAGGCATAGATAAGCTGCACCTTTTTATCGGTGTCTCTTAATTGGGTTGCAATTTCTGTGAGCGTCTGGCCCATATCAAGTCGCGTCCTTCTCCGATCGCTTGAAGTCGAGCAACCTGTCACGGTGATACTGGTACTGCGTCCGCCGCGCAGCTAGCTCGGCGGGGAGGCTAGCGCGGAGGTCATTGACGAGCACTTCGAACGACCTAAGTTCGGCGGCAATGGACTGCTGTTCCTCCATCGAAGGCAGCGGTATTTTCCATGCAAAGAAGTCCTGCGAATTCACAGCCGCCATCGATCCATCCGTACGCACGCACCGGCTGCGGATCTCTTCGCTGTCAGCCCTCAGCGCCTGATAGACGTACTCAGCATGGACACCCTCGCGGGGGATGAGTGCACGTATGTCCTGGTTGACAGTCGTATCGACCTTGACTAAACCGATCGGTACTCGGCGACGCAGGATATTCGACCGCATGACCACCGCAACGGCCGGAGCGGGCACGATCCTGAGAGAGGTCTCGTCCAGGGCGGCTTGGGTGACACGGCCGCGAATCTCATCCGTGGACTCATCGCTGATATCCATCGACGCAAGCCAAGGAATGTCTCCATTTGCCCAGTAGCGCGGGTCGCTCTTGGACGGGGTCACACCGCCCTGCCACTTGCCGAGGCTCGTCAGCGAGGCGCTCGCGGGGCCGACGCGCCTAAGCACCATGCGGCGATAGAAGTCATACTGCTGGTGACGGGCTTCAATCTCCGCTTCCAATTCAGCTTCAAGCTCCGCCTCGAATAGACTGAACATATCGAGTATTTCGGCGACGGCGCGTTGCACCTCGAGCGGCGGAACTGGAATCCGTACTTTCATAAAACGCGGCTTCGAGATATTGATTCGCGTGACTCCGTTGGCGGTTTCACGAATCTGTCTCCTGATCGATTCGCTACGAAACAGGTGCTTAGCGAATGCTGGCTCGAGCCAGTCACTTCGGTTGGGTCGGACGATAAAGCAGAAGCTATTGAGGTAGATGGGCTCCGGCGGCTCAGCGGTGACAACTGATGACATCCCGACCTCGTCAACCGACTCGGACGAGCCAGTGAATAGAATGTCTCCTAGCCGAACAGAGTTCTGTTGTTCACCATCCATGACCTTGACATAGTCTGGGGCTTCTAGGTCGAGAACCGGGTTTGCGAAGATATTCCGGTAGGAGGCATAGCGGGCGTTGCCCTCATTAAAATCTGTCTTGCTCTTGCCGCTGAGCCCAGGAACTGTGGTTGCCAGTTCAGCGAGCTGCTTGTACTCGACTCCATCCGGGCAGTGCTCTTCGATTAGGTCGTCAAGGCGGCTCACTCTGAGCCCTCCAGGTCAGCAACGATCGCGTCAATCAAAGTGCGCAGTTCGACCTGGCGTGAGACAAGACGTTCGATGCGTGCATTGAGCTCGGCGATGTCGACAACTTCGCGAGTGTCCTCGGCTACAACATAACTACTGACCGACAGGTTGTAGCCTTTGTTGGCTACGACGTCGTAGTCCACCGACGCAGCAAAATGCGGAACATCAGCCTTACTCGCGAACACTTGCATGATCTGCTGGATGTGCCCGGGATTCTCTTGGTCCTCATCGTCCGTGAGTACGTTGTAATTGACCGCTTTCTTGAACAGCCCGCTCGCGTCGATGAACTGGATCACAGTATCGGTCTTGTGCTTGGAGAGCACCAGAATGTTGACCGCGATGGAGGTGCCGAAGAAGAGATTCGGCGCCAACGCAATGACCGTCTCTACATAGTTGTTGTCGATGAGGTATTGGCGGATTCTCTGCTCCGCGCCGCCTCGATAGAAGATTCCAGGGAAGCAGACGATGGCGGCACGCCCTTTGCCGGAGAGATAGTGCAGGGCGTGCAGCACGAAGGCGAAATCCGCCTTAGATTTCGGTGCCAGTACCCCTGCGGGCGCGAAGCGATCATCGTTGATAAGAGTGGGGTCGTCCGAGCCGATCCACTTCACTGAGTACGGAGGGTTAGAGACGATGGCATCGAACGGCTTCTCGTCGTTGAAGTGGGGTGTGCGCAGCGTGTCGCCGAGCGAGATATTGAATTTGTCGTAGTTGATGTTGTGCAGGAACATGTTCATCCGCGCCAGGTTGTACGTGGTGTGGTTGATTTCCTGGCCAAAGAATCCGTCTTCGATGATGTGGGAGTCGAAGTGCTTCTTGGCTTGCAGTAGCAAAGATCCAGATCCGCAGGCCGGGTCGTAGATCTTGTTGACCTGGGTTTGCCCATGCATGGCCAATTGCGCGATGAGTTTGGAAACGTGCTGCGGGGTGAAGAACTCGCCGCCAGATTTACCGGCGTTCGCTGCGTAGTTGGAAATGAGGAATTCGTAGGCGTCACCGAAAAGGTCGATGTGGCTGCCCTCGAAGTCGCCGAACTCAAGCTCGGCAACGCCCTTGAGCACCGCGGCCAGGCGGGCGTTCTTCTCTTTGACGGTGTTGCCGAGGCGGTTGCTAGTGGTGTCGAAGTCAGCGAACAGGCCTTTGATGTCCAATTCGGACGGGTAGCCGCCGGCGGATGCTTCGATGGATGTAAAGATCTTGGCGAGATCAGTGTTTAGGGCTTCATTGGCTGGGGCAGCGGCGGTCACATTGGCGAACAGCTGGCTAGGGTAAATGAAGTAGCCCTTTGTCTTGACGGCATCGTCCTTGATGTCATCAGGGATAACATCGTCGGACAATCGCGAGTAGCGGATGCTGTCATCCCCACCTTCGATGTAGCTCGAGAAGTTCTCGCTGATAAAGCGGTAAAAGAGCGTACCGAGCACATACTGCTTGAAATCCCAGCCGTCAACTGCACCGCGCACCTCATTGGCGATTTGCCAGATCTGGCGTTGCAGGGCGGCCCGTTGCTGAGTGACATGCATAGCTTTGAAGTCTAGTTCGCACTCCCAGTCACCCGCGCCCGCGCCCGGCACTTTTTTTGCGGGCTGCCGGAGCCGCACGAAGTTCTGCGCATCTTCGCGCCCGATCGCACAGGTCAACCCCGACACGGGTGTTGAGTGCCCACTCCTCACCGCGCCGGGCGCGTGCCCTTCAGGCACCCCGGCGCCTCACCGGTCTAAGGACAGCAAGAGCATCATCCACTCGAACGCGGGCGACGAATGTCGGAGCAAGCCGATTTGGGCACTCGCCCGCGAGCGGATCCGAATCGGGGCGCGAGCACACCGATGTTCCTTGCCTTCGTGTCGGCCACCACCACGCTCATCTCACGACGCGGACAGCCAGTCCCGCCCTGAGGAGTTCATCAGTCGCCGCCGAGATGTCGGCGGTGTCTTCGAGCGCGTCGTCAAGGGGTCGATGGCTTGCCCTTGAGACGCGACGAGTAGCGCGAACAATGCCTTCGCTGCGATCGAGAGCTACACGTTGTTCAGCATGTGGTCGGGAATCACGGCCTCGCTTGGATCTGCACTCACTGGCCAGAGTCCGCGCGGCGATCCAGTCAGATCCTGCGTCCATGGATTGACCTTGCGCCTCCTCGTCCGCTCTTTCCACGTCGACGGCCGAGTCCCAGACCCAGCAACGTATTGTCCGTTCCTCGACGACGAATTCAATCCCGGCGGCACGCGGAGTCGACCGCACGATCGTGGCCGAAACACGGACCGCGTGTGGCCCGATCCGCACCCAGGCCTGACATCCTCGTGGGCGCGGATAGATCGTTACCGGCAGTCGGTCGAGTTCCAGCTCTCGGGAGGTGAGCGACTGGAGGGGCGCTTCCTTCATCAACCTCGCGAGGTGCTTCTCGGCCGCGTACCTGTCGTACAGTTCCGCGAGGCGCTTGCGACCCCACACCGGTCCCCTTTCCCGGCCCACGGCGATCGTACGGGGCGCCTCTGACACGGCAAACTCTCGGGCCAGTCCTGCACCCAGTACCGTTGGTAAACTCGCGGCAAGGAGTCAACATGTCCCAGCGCCCTTCGCAATGGCGAGTGAACGATGCGGTGCTCTATGACGCGCTGCGCGACGAGGCACGCGTCGCCTTAGCGGGGCTCGTCGTGTCTGGTGAAGCTCATGACGCGAGCGTCGCAACTCGGATCGCGCAGGTTCGCTCTGAGCTTTACGACGTGAACGGATTCGATCGCGACGAGATCGTCGCGAAACTCAACGCGATCCATGGCGCCGGGCACGCTCGTGGCTGACTCTCCGGAGACGTCCGCCGCAGACCGTGAGGCGCTCGTCCTGCGATCGGTGTTCAACGGCGCACAGCCCGCTCCGCAGCCCGCGTTGGTGCTGCTTGCCGGAGCTTCGGGGGCGGGCGCCGGGCGAGCGATCGCACGCGTCCGGCGAATGCATGGCGGCAATCTCGTTCCGATCTCGAGCGAGGATCTCCAAGCGTTTCATCCGCGCTATCTCGAGCCTGCTTTCCGTGCTTCAACGGCCGGCCAGAATGAACTGTCTCAGGCTGCGGCCTCCTGGCTGCAGGCGAGCATCGCTCATGCGCGTGAGAACCGTTACTCGTTGCTTCTCGAGGGTGCGTTCCGTTCACCGAGCACTGTGCTTGCTGTAGGACGCCGCTTCGCGGACTCCAACTATCAAGTGCACGTCGTCGCCGCCGCCACCCGCAGCGAGGAGAGCCTTTTGTCGGCGACGTCGCGAGGTCTGCAGCAGATGCAGCAGCGTCTGCACGCGCAATTCGTCACCCCTGCGGAGAATGAGCGGAGCCTTGCCGATGTGGATGCGCTCGTTTCGGCATCCGTGGCTGACTCGGCCATCGATCGCGTATCGGTGATCGGTCGGCGAGGGCAGACCATGTTCGATGCTCACCGTGCCGACCCCACGGCGATGGCCGACGTGTCTGCCGCGTTTCGCGCGTCATGCTCGGAGAGGATGTCCGCCCTGGAAGCAACGCAGTGGCTGAGTGAGTTGCGTCACATGACGGCGTACGCGCAATCGTTGCGCTCGATTCCTGACGCCGCGGTCGAGTCGATCATCGAACTTCACGAGATGGCGATCCTGAAGGTGGTGCCCGATTTACCGGTTCCACCGGGCTCCAAGGTCGTGCCGATCCAGCTGGTTGCCCTGCGATCGAACCTCGCAGCGCTCAATCAGCGCGCTGACCATCACGGCTCGCCTGACATCGCAAGCCCGATCGTCACGCCAACTGCACCGGGGACGTCGATTTCTCGCTGAGTTGCCCGCATTCCTGCTCCGGCCGGATAACTGCCGACTCCTAGTGGACGGTGCGCTGCGCAGTGCCGCGTCGTGGAATACCGGACCGAGCCCCGCGAGGGAGGATATGCCGCGAAAGCGCGGCACGGAGCGGGGTGCCGTCCACTATCCTCTCGCAGCTGGCGGGGCTGCCCACCTCTCGATCTCGTCCCGGACCTGCGAGATGCCCACCTCGCGTGCGAGTTCATCGATGAGATCGGGTCGGAAACCGGACCACCGCGCGCCGCCTGCGTCGACGATTGGCGCCTCGCGGTAGCCGAGCTGGTCGACAAGGAATGCCCGCAGCGCGGCGTTGTGTTCGGCGTGGACGTCGATGACTTCGTAGCGAATACCTAGATCGTCGAGTCGCTGGCATGTGAGGCGGCAGCGCTGACATGCCGAGCCCGTGGAGTAGACGGTGACCTTCATAACCCACCTCTTTTGCGTGTTGGAGATATCTATTGACATAAGTAGATGCTTTAGACATACACTTAGTCAAGCGGTTCTGCGAATCTCCGGCGCGGTAAGACAAACTGAGGGGGTGAAGGTCGACGTGAACAATCTCGATGGCAAGACGATGACGTGGCACTCCGCCACTCAGCCGGTCGGGTCCGCGCTGCGCATAGCCCCAGGATTCGTGGCATCCACCACCGATGAAGACAACGGCGTGGAGACCACGGTCGAGGCGCACTACAACGCCGCCGAGGGTCGCTACATCGTCACCGCGATCATCAACCGCGCAATTCGCGACGATTTCGATCAGCAGGCCCTCCGGCGCACGGCATCCGTTGCGATACTTCAGGCAGCGATCCCGCACTGCATCGCGGTGCGACTCACGGACGAGCCAGAGGCCAGCTGGACGTCCATCGCGGATCTCACGTCCTCTGAGGGCCGGATTATCCCGACATGGATGGCCGCCGCGGTGGTGAAGCGCGGGATGAAGGACGAGCGGATGGACGTCATTGAGATCCTCTACGGCGCCGCAGCACTGTCGGGCACTCCGCCGGTGCGGGCCGTGCAGGTCGAACTCGACATCCCACACCGCACAGCATCGGACTGGATCAAGAAAGCTCGCGACGCGGGTCGCCTGGATGGCATGACGTACAACGTCGGCCGCCAGGCAGATGGATAACGCAACGGCAAGCCAGACAGAAGTCGCGCCGGTCACGGCACTCTCTCCGCTGTTCTACTCCGAAGAGGAAGCAGCGTTGCTCCTCGGCATCCATCGAACGACGCTACGCACCCTCGCGGTCCAGGGCCACTCCCCCGTGCCGCCGATCCAGATCACCGAACACAAGCGCATCTATCGGCGCATCGACGTGGAGCGCCTCGCCGGCGTAGCGCCATGAGCATCCAAGTGCGGAAGACCGCGGACGGACGAACGCGCTACCTGGCCCGCGTAAAGGTCGGGGAAGTTCACGTCGCGTCGAGAACCTTCGGCCGCAAGAGCGATGCGGAGCGATGGGAACGCGAGCAGCGACATCGCTTCGAAACGGGACGCCCCATCGCGCCTAAACCGAATTACACTCTGGCGCAGCTCGTCGAAACCTTTCAAGAATCACGCAGGCACGGCAACCCCAAGACGATCGACACCGACAACAACAACCTCGCGGCGCTGCCACCCGCGCTCCTTCGACGCCCGCTGACATCGATCCAGGCTGAGGACATTCAGGGACACCTCTTGAGCGAACTGCGCAGCGGCAAGGCACCATCGACAGTCGCGCGAGCACGCACCACTCTGAGCGCCCTGTTCACGTACGCCGAGGAGCGCGGAATGCTCGAGCACCCGCATCCCGTGCGGACTATGAAAAAACTGCCACAGCTGTCGAGCGTGGCGCTGCGTTCGCTCAGCCTGAGCGAGATCCCCACGGGCGAACAGATCGATACCGTTCTCAGCGCGCTTCGCGAGCGACGGGCTGACATTGCCGATGTATTCGAGTTCATGTCCCTCACCGGCATCCGCTGGGGCGAGATCCGCGCGCTCCGTGTGCGCAACCTCAGCGAGCACGGACTTCCACAGCTGAACGTCGAGCGATCCCACTCCGACCGGTATGAGGAGAAAGTCCCGAAGTCATGGCGAGGCTTGCGCTCGATCCCCCTCTCCCCTCGCGGATTGGAGATCTTCCGAAGCCACGCCGCCGGCAAGCGGCCAGGCGACTACACGTTCACCAATACGCAGGGCGGTCAGCTGACGTCATTGCTTGTGCGCAAGTTTCCGCTCGGTTTCCGCAGGCACGCACTCCGTCACTTCGCAGCTTCCACTTGGCTACGTCTGGGCACGCCCGTTCACGAGGTCGCCGAGTATCTCGGCGATGATCCGCGGACCGTTCTGGCGGTCTACGCTCATGTTCTCGGCGAGGGACAGCGACGAGATTTCGCGCAGCGTCTCGCGAAAGCCGAGCACAGGACGCAAACCCCGGCACCGGAACAACCGGCCAACATCACGTGGCTCTCGAATCCGTCTGGGATCCCGCACGGGCGCGACGGCATCGGCCTCTGACATCATTACCATGCCCAGACCGGCGTGAACTCGGCCGCTCATCTCGCGATCGTTCTTCAGACAACACTCTCAGGCCAAGAGCTGTCGGCGGGTGCCGGGCGTGAACTGTTGATCCACCGGCGAGGCCCCCGCATCAGCAGAGCATTGGTCAGTTTATGGCGAACGAACCCCTCCCCGCCATCGGACCTGCGCTCTTGATAACGAAATACGGCGCGCCCCACGAGCAGCTTCCAGGTGCCAACCGACTCCCACGCACGCGACTATGTCCGTGCCCTTCGATAGGTTTACCTCGTGGCCAGCGATCATGTGTTCATCTCGTACATCACCGAGGACTCGGCACAGATCGATGAGCTCCAAGCAGCTCTCGAGGCTGCGGACTTCATCGTCTGGCGAGACAAAGACAAGCTCTGGCCAGGCGATGACTGGCAGGCCGAAATTCGGAATGCGATCCGTAGCGGGTCCTTCGTATTCCTCGCGTGCTTTTCCTCGAACCTCGCCAAGCGCAAGAAGTCGTACCAGTTCGAGGAGTTGACACTCGCCGCCGAAGAGTACCGGCTACGCCCGCCGGGAGCGTCGTGGCTCATGACTGCTCGCCTCGATGAATGCGAGATTCCAGAGATTGACCTTGGGGCAGGACGAACACTTGGGAAATCGATCCATCGCGCAGACCTGTTCGGATCGGCGAAGTCCGCGCAGATCGCACGACTCATAGTCGCCGTCCAACGCGCAATGGGCGCATCCCCTGGTACGCCACCTGCCTCGGTCTCACAGGTCGCAGTCGAGGCCGGACGTGCTGGAAGCGATCTAGTCGAAAGACTGCGCGAGTTCTTGAGGAGTCCAACGCTCGTCATGGACTACGACGAGTACTTGTCCGATCTGCGCGCTCCAATCTTGAAGGCACTCGCGGATCGTGAAACCTTTCCGATGAGAGTCCCTCCAGGCGTGAAGCAACTCGATGAGGACATCACCCGCGCATGGGTGACCCGAATCCGAAACTACGACGACGTGGTTGCTCCGGCGATGATCCCGTTGAAGCTCATCTCCATGTATGGTTCGCAGGCCCACGAGCAAGAGTTGACGCGAACGATGATGATCGTCGCTCATGAGTCCACACCCGACACGGCCGATGACATTTACGGAGTCGCCCACGAGTATCCCGCTTTGCTCATGACGTTTGCGGTCGCCATTGGCGCTCTCGCGAAGCAAAACTACTCCATGCTCCGCGCAGCATCGGCCGACGTCCAGATCGCGATCCCCGGGGGCTCACGTGTGCCCTTCATCCTCAAATCTGGGAGCCAGAGCGTGATCGGAATTGATCGATGGCGCGTGCCGGGGACGATCCTCGGTCTCGAGGACGACGGCACTTCGCCCAGCTCCGCTGACATTGCTCAATTGCTTTCGGGTCAAGCGGGACGGCGCTTCACCCCGATTTCCGATCACGTCTTCACCGTGCTCGCGCCGCTGTATCAGGAACAGTTTGCGAGTGACACAGACTATGCGGACGCGTTCGATCGGGTCGAGGTGTTGCTCGACGCGATATCAGAAGACGCGCGCGCGCAGGTCGAGTACTATTTCGGATCGCACGGCGGCTATGGGCGATACACCTGGCGCCACAAGCACAGCGAGCGCGGGCCGGAGACTATTCTGCTCGAAGAGGCCCGCTCGCACGGCGCCGGATGGACTCCACTCTTGGCGGGCCTGTTCGGCGGGTCATCCGAACGAGCAATCGCCGCTCTCGAAACGGTGGGGACCATGGCGAGCCGCGTACGGTCCGGACGCTACTAAAGCCGAGGGACCCGGCTGATCGGTTCTGAAAGGTCAGAAGTGTGGGATGAAACTCGACCCACAAATAGCGTCACAGCTGAGACCTTCGACACTCCCACTTGTCCGCTGCCGGGGGCCTAAGCTCCAAGTCCCGGCAACACCACGGCAACTTGGAGCCGAATCTGCGCCTCGAGGCAGGATCGTATACGAAACCCGGGCGAACAAAATCGGTCTCTGACCAGGAATTCTGTGGCGGAGACGAGGGGATTTGAACCCCTGGTCCCCTTGCGAGGACTCCACCTTAGCAGGGTGGTGCACTAGGCCTGACTATGCGACGTCTCCATGCGCCCCGCCTGTGGCGAGAACGCGTCATGCCATCATAACCGCTTCGGCGGGTCACGACGAACCGCCGCCGCACTCCCGCAGGGTAAGCGCTTTCCGCTATGCTCGAACACGCCACGATCGTGCCGCAGCCGCCACATCATCGGAACGGAAGAGGACATGCCCGAACCCCGCGTCATCAACGACAACGGAGCCTGGTGCTGGTTCCAGGACGAACGCGCCCTCGTCGACGCGAATCGACGCCTCCTCGTCGTCGGCTCTGTCCCGGCCCCCGAGGGCCCCGGCGGCGAAGCCCGTGCCGGCAACATCGAACTCACGGTCGCCGACCTCGACGCCGGCACCGCGCAGGTCGTCGTCCTGCATGAGCGGCTGGAGACCGACGACCACGATGTCCCGGCGCTCTGGCGCCGACGCGACGGTCGCTGGCTCGCCGTCTACGCGAAGCACAAGACCGACAACCTCACCCGCTGGCGGGTCAGCGAGCCGGACGACCCCACCCGCTGGGGTCCAGAGCAGACGTTCGACTGGACGGAGCTCACGGGCGGACGGGGCGTGACCTACTCGAACCTGCACGAGCTCGACGGTCGCCTGTACTGCTTCGCCCGCGCGATCAACGACGACCCGTGCGCCCTCGTCTCCGACGACGACGGCGACACCTTCGCGTACGCCGGCAAGCTCTTCACCCGCCCCAAGGTCGGATACGTCAACGGGTACACGCGCTACGTCGGAAGCGGCGACCGCATCGACCTCATCACCACCGACCACCACCCCCGCGACTACGACAACTCGATCTACCACGGCTACCTCGCAGCCGGCGCCCTGCACGACAGCGCAGGCACCGTCATCGCCGCCCCTGCGCCGAGCGACGACGCCCCCTCCCAGGTCGAGCTCACCACGATCCTCGCCGCGAGCTCGGTCGGCCCCGAGGGCGTCCGCATGCACGCCTGGACCACCGACATCCGGCGCGCACCAGACGGCACGATCGCCGCCGTCCTCACCGCGCGCATCGACGACGAGCTCGAAGACGAGCCGGACCGCAACCATCCTGTCCGCGACATCCGCTTCTACGCTGCCCGTCTCTCCCCCGGCGCCGAGACCTGGCAGCTCGTCGAGCTCGCCCAGGCCGGCGGCGGCCTCCTGCCCCACGAGCAGGACTACACCGGGCTCGCTGCCATCGACCCGTACGACATCGACTCCGTTTACATCTCGACGCCGATCGACCCGCGCACCCGCGATCGGCTCGCTCATCACGAGATCTTCCACGGCACGACATCGGATGCCGGCATCACCTGGTCGTGGACGCCCATCACCGAGGATTCGCCGTCTGACAATCTGCGTCCGATCGTCGCCCCGGGCGACGCGACCCGCATCCCCCTGCTGTGGTTCCGCGGCGAGATGACCGCTTCCCAGCACTACCGTTGTGAGATCGTGCTGCTCGACCAGCCGCGCACCGCCGACGACACCGTGAAGGAATCCGCATGACCACCGTCCTCCTCGTCGGCGCACACGGCTACGGCAGCGTCCATCTCCGCAACCTTGCGCGCCTCGGCGACCGCGTCGAGCTCGTCGGCCTGGTCGATCCCAAGGGCGGCCCGACCGAGGGGTTCGGGTCGGCCGCGCCCAGTTGGCAGAACCTGGACGAAGCGCTCGCCACCGGCATCCATCCGGACATCGTCATCGTCGCCACCCCGACCAACACGCACTTCGGCCTGGCCGCCCGTGCGCTCGAGCACGGCAGCCACGTCTACCTCGAGAAGCCGCCCGTCGCGACGATGGAGCAGTTCGCCGAACTGCTCGAGATCCAGCGGCGCACCGGCCGCGCCATCCAGGTCGGGTTCCAGAGCTTCGGCTCGCACGCCCTGACCGAGATCGCGAGCCTGGGGGGCGCGACCTCGGTCGCCACCTGGGCGACCTGGAGCCGCGAGTTCGCCTATTGGAACCGTTCGGCCTGGGCCGGCAAGCGCACCCTGAACGGCCAGCCCGTCGTCGACGGCGTCCTCACCAACGCCCTCTCGCACGCCGTCGCCACCGCGCTGCACATCGCCGGAGCGCGCCGACGCGAAGACATCGCCCGCATCGAGCTCGAGCTCTACCGCGCCAACGACATCGAAGCCGATGACACCTCGAGCGCGCGCATCACGCTGGCCGACGGACGGATCGTCTCCGCGGCACTCACACTCGCCGGCCCCGCACAGGACCAGCCGCTCATCGAGGCGCGCACGGCATCCGCCGACGTCCTGTTCTCGTACACCGACGATGCCCTCACGTACCCGGACGGCCGCGTCTCGCGACCGGGACGCATCGAGCTGTTCGAGCAGTTCCTCGACCACCTCGAGCACGGCGAACCCCAGCTGTCCGCCCTCGTCGACACCGGCGCCTACATGGAGGTGCTCGAAGCCGTCCGCACGGCGCCGGCTCCCGTCCGGATCCCGGATGCCGCGACCACCGCGCTGGACACCATGATCGTCGTGGACGACATCGCGGAGTGGGTGCAGCGCACCGCGCGCGCCGGCGCCCTGTTCAGCGAGGTGCGCGCACCGTTCGCCCCGGAGACCGCCGACGGCACCACCGAGGAGATCGCCCTCGGCGACACTGTCATCGCGGTCCTCGACGACGGCGCAGCCGTCACCCCGACATCCGGACCGCGCCCGTTCCTGCACCCCGTCCGCACCCTCGGCGGCGTCGTCGTGACGGATGCCCACCCCGCCGACCACGACTGGCACCTCGGCGTCTCCGTCGCGATCCAGCACGCGGGCGGTACGAACTTCTGGGGCGGGCCGACCTACACGCGCGACGCCGGCTACCGCTGGCTGAACGATCACGGCCGCATCGTGACGACCTCGCTCGAGCGCACCGCGGACGGCTTCGCGTCCACCGCGGACTGGCTCACCCCCGCGGGCGCCGTCGCGCTGCGCGAGACGACCAGCTGGGCGTTCGCCGCGGCATCCGATTCGGCATGGACCTTCCGGACCACGACTGTGCTGGAAGCGGCATCCGGACCGATCGAACTGGGCAGCCCCGGGTCGCACGGACGCGCGGGCGGAGGGTACGGCGGGTTCGCCTGGCGCTTCCCCGAGGCATCCGACGTCGACGTGCGCACCGCAGAGGCATCCGGAGAGGATGCCGTCCATGGCAGCGTGACGGACTGGATCGCCTTCAGCGCCCGCTTCCCCGACGGGGAAGCGACCGTCGGGCTCGCCTCGGACGAGCAGCGGCCCTGGTTCGTGCGCGTGACCGACTACCCCGGCATCGGCTCGGCCCTCGCCTGGGATCAGGCCGTCGCTCTGGAGGCCGGCGAGTCCGTCACGCTGTCGTTCCGCGGCGTGGTCGCCGACGGACGGCGGACGGATGCCGAGGTGACCGCCCTGCTCGGCTGACCCCCGCGCGGGCGGCGTCCGATGCGGCCGGTAGCCTGGATCATCATGGACGATCCCGGTCACCGCGCCCCTGCCCCGGCCCTCATCGCACTCGGCGAGACAATGGCACTCATCACTCCCCCCGACACGACGCGACTCACCGACAGCGAGAGCCTGCACCTGACCGTCGGAGGCGCCGAATCGAACGTCGCCGCGCACGTCGCGCTGCTCGGCCACCGCGCCGCCTGGGTCAGCGCGCTCGGCGACGACGCGCTCGGGCACCGCGTGCACGACACCCTCGCCGAGCACGGTGTGGACACCCGCTGGGTCGCGTTCCGCGCGGACGCCCCGACCGGGGTGTACTTCAAGGACCCGGGGCACGGCGTCCTCTACTACCGCGCCGGATCCGCGGCATCGCGGATGACGGCGGAGAGCATCGTCGACATTCCGCTCGAGGATGCCGCGATCGTCCACGTCTCCGGCATCACGCCCGCGCTCTCGGCCGACTGCGCCGCCCTGATCGATGCGGTCATCGACCGGGTCACGGGGGCGGGCACCGGACTTCTGAGCTTCGATGTGAACCACCGCGCGGCCCTGTGGTCCGCCGCGACCGCGGCTCCGGTGCTGCGCACGCTGGCGGATCGGTCGGACATCGTCTTCGTCGGCCTCGACGAGGCCCAGACGCTCTGGGGATGCGCGACCCCGGACGACGTGCGCGCGCTGATCCCCCGTCCCGCGCATCTGATCGTCAAGGACGGCGACGTCGGCGCGACCGAGTTCTCCGCCGCAGACCCGGTCTTCGTGCCGGCGATCCCGACCGAGGTCGTCGAAGCGGTCGGCGCCGGCGACGCGTTCGCCGCCGGATGGCTCGCTGCGCACCTCACCGGTGCGCCGGCCGAGGAGCGGCTGCGCGGCGGTCACGAGCGCGCTCACCTCGTGCTGCAGTCCACCGAGGACGTGGTGGGCATCGGCGTCACGGACGCTGCGGAGTGACGATGTCGGACACAGGGAAAGAGAAGGTCATGGACAATTCCGGATTCGAGGAGCTCTTCGGCGGCTCGCCCCTGATGGCGATCCTGCGCGGCATGGGCCCGGAGCGCAGCCTCGCCGTCTCGACCACCGCGTGGGACCTCGGCATCGACGTCGTCGAGCTGCCCATCCAGACACCGGACGACGTCGAGGCACTGCGCCTGGTCGCCGCCGCCGGTCGTGAGCGCGGCAAGATCGTCGGCGCAGGAACCGTCCTCTCCGCCGAGCACGTCGCGCAGGCGGCCTCCGCTGGAGCCGCGTTCACCGTGAGCCCCGGCCTCGACCTCGACGTCGTGCGCGCCTCGCACGACGCCGGTCTGCTCAGCATCCCCGGAGTCGCCACCGCGAGCGAGGTGCAGTTGGCCCTGAAGTCCGGTCTGACGTGGCTGAAGGCCTTCCCCGCTTCGTTGCTGGGTGCGCAGTGGCTCGGTGCCATGCACGGGCCGTTCCCGCAGGCGCAGTTCGTGACGACCGGCGGCATGAGTGCCGCCAACGCCGGCGAGTTCCTGCGTGCCGGCGCCCGTGTGGTCGCGGTCGGCTCCGCCCTGGAGGATCCGGAGCAGCTGCCGCTGCTGGCCGACCTGCTGCGCTCGACGCCGCGCTGACGACGAGCGCAGCGACGTCCGCGGCCGTCAGTACGGCAGCGCCACCGGCCGGTCGAGCCCGTCGACGGCGATCGTCGGCCAGCGCTCATCGAGCGTGAGCACCTCCCAGCCATCGGGGGTGCGCAGCAGCGTGTCCTCGACCTTGACGCCCTGCGCCGTCGGGTTCCAGGCGAACGCCTGCCATTCTGCGAGCGCGTCCGTGGTCGCCGTGGTCGCTCGGGGGTCGCGCCCGGCGTAACCCGTAGGTCCGCCCTGATGGTGGCGCTGCCACTCGTCAGGGTCGAACCCGTTCGCGGCGTAGGCCGCGGTCCCTGCGGCGAAGACTTCGTCCAGTGGGCGACCGGGAACCGACGCGTCGAGGAAGGCCCGTTCGACGGCGAGGATGCGCTCGTCCGCAGCATCTGCACCGACCCAGCGGGTGATGTTCGCGATCAGACCGTGCCTGCGCCCGCAGGCCACGATCATGGCCCGCTCCCCCAGCGGAGCGCTGGTCGGGAGCGGATGCCGGAAGGCGAGCCGCTGCGTCCCCGAGACGAGGATCACGAGCGGATCGATCCCCCGGGCCACGAGACCTGTGGCGACGGCGGCGGCGACCGCCTGCTCCGTCTGATCGGGGGCGGCGTCCGCGAGCACGTCGGTGAGCACCTCGGCGGTGTCGCGACCGAGGTCGCGGTAGCGGTCTCGCTCCGCGGGCAACAGCGATGCGCGCGCTGCCCGGAGGTCGGCGGCGACCACGGACTCGGGGATGCCGGTCGGAGACGAGTTCAGCGAACTCGGTCCGCGCAGCGCGCCCTGCAGCGCCGCTTCGGACGGCGGTGTCTGCCACGGCACGCGGACGATGCGGTCCGAATCGACCGGGAGCAGCTCTTCGGCGATCAGTCGATCGGCCTCGTTGGCGGCGACGAAAAGGGTGTCTCCGGCATCCTCGACCCGGACGGCGAGCACCGGCGGACCCGCCAGCGAGACGTGCGTCCGGACGCCGTCGAGATACCAGGACACCGCCTCGTGCGAGGTGAGCACGAGCGGGCCGCCCGCTGCGGCGCGCACACGCGCCAATCGGTCCTGCTTGACTTGTCGGTCGCTCATCGATCCCACCATCGCGATCGATCCCCCTTCGTCCGGAAACGTTTTCTCACACGATAGTGGCTAATATGGCCTGGGTCGCGCCAGCCGCGTGGACGACGCGAGCAGAGGGGATGCCGATGAGCCGTCAGGCACAGCGCACACGGATCACCGATGTCGCCAAGCTCGCCGGGGTCTCGCTGTCGACGGTGTCCCGCGCCATGAACGACAACCCGACCGTGGACCCCGCCCTGGTGGAGCGGGTCAAGGCGGCGGCCGCCGAACTCGGCTACACCGCGAATCCGCTCGCCCGCAGCCTCGTGCTGGGGCGCACCCAGACGGTCGCGGTCGTGGTGCCGGATCTGGAGAACCCGACGTATCAGGCGATCCTCCGCGGGCTCAGTCGCGCCGCATCGACCGACGGGTACCACGTGCTGATCGCTGACTCGATCGAGGATCTCGAGAACGAACGGGCACTCGCGAAGACGACCCGGTTGCGCACCGACGGCATCATCCTGTGCGCGCCGCGCATGCCGGAGGACGAACTGCAGGCGCTGCTCCCCGACGTCGCCCCGGCGGTCGTCATCAACCGCGCACCGCAGGCGGACACCCCGGTCGTCGCCGCGGACTACGGCGCAGGTCTGCGCGAGATCATCGACCACCTCACCGGCCTCGGGCATCGCCACCTCGTGTATCTCGCCGGTTCGCAGCGCAGTGCCTCTCACCGTGCTCGCCAGGACGCGATCACGACGGCCCTCGCCGCACACCCCGACCTGCAGGTCGACGAGATCCCCGCCGGCGTCGACTTCGACAGCGGCGTCGCCGTGGCCGATCAGGTCGTGGCCTCCGGCGCGACCGGGGTCCTCGCCTTCAACGACCTCGTCGCGATGGGCCTGCTCTCCGCGCTCCGCGCCACCGGCGTCGAAGTTCCCGGACGGATCTCGATCGCCGGATTCGACGACATCCCGTTCGCAGCGAATGCGACGCCGCCGCTGACCACGGCATCCGTTCCGGCAGCCGACCTGGGCGCGCACGCCTGGCAGGCGATGCATGAGCTGCTCGGCGGCGGAGATCCGGTGGCCGTGACGACCGTGGTGCCCGCGCTGGTCGTCCGTGCGACCACTGCGGCCCCGCTGGCCTGAGACGCCGCACCGCCCGTCCAGCCCGCACGCGGCACACCGACGACCCGACCCCTGTGCTACGCTCGAGAAAACGTTTCCTGAGCTGTTCGAGATGAGTGGATGACAATGACGCGCTACGCCATCGCCGGTGCCGGCCACCGCGCCCAGATGTATGTCGATGCGATCATCGGCGAGCATCGCGACCGCGCCGAGCTGGTCGCGATCGTCGAGCCGAACCCGACGCGCGCGCAGTACTACTTCGACCGGGTGACAGAAGCAGGCGCCGCCGCGCCGCGCACCGCCGGCCCAGACGCGCTCGAGCAGATCATCCGCGAGGAGCGCGTCGACCGCGTCATCATCTGCTCGCGCGACGACCTGCACGCCGAGCTCATCGTGCGAGCGCTCGAGGCCGGAGCCGACGTCGTGGTCGAGAAGCCGCTCACGATCGACGCGGCGAGCGCCGCCCGCATCGAGGACGCTGTCGAGCGCACCGGCCGCGAGGTCGTGCTCACGTTCAACTACCGCTACTCCCCGCGCAACAGCGCGCTGCGTCAGCTGCTGCAGGACGGCGAGATCGGCGAGGTCACGTCGATCGACTTCTCCTGGATGCTCGACACCAAGCACGGCGCGGACTACTTCCGCCGTTGGCACCGCCAGAAGGCGAACTCGGGCGGACTGCTCGTGCACAAGTCCAGTCACCACTTCGACCTGGTGAACTGGTGGCTGCGCTCCGAGCCGCGCCGCGTCTTCGCGTCGGGCGGACTGCGCTTCTACGGCGCCGAGAACGCCGCGGTCCGCGGCATCTCGGGTCGTCCCGCCCGCGGCACGCACGACGGCGGCGATGCGTTCGAGCTCGATCTCCGCGATGACCCCCGCCTCAAGGCCCTCTATCTCGAGGCCGAGAAGCACGACGGCTACGTCCGCGACCTCGACGTCTTCAGCGAGGGCATCACGATCGAGGACAACCTCGCCCTCATCGTGGACTACGCCTCCGGCGCGACTCTCTCCTACTCGCTGAACGCGCACTCCCCGTGGGAGGGCTACCGCGTCGCCGTCAACGGCACGCTCGGCCGCGCCGAGCTCGAGGTCGTCGAACGCGGGGCCGTTCTCGCCGGTGAAGGCCTGCACCCGGCCCTCGACCCCAGCCTGTCCGGGTCGGATGCCGCACCCACCCTGCGCCCCGATGGCGAGCGCCTCATCGTGCAGAAGCACTGGGAAGCCGCCCGCGAGGTGCCGATCGTCCGCGGCGAAGGCGGCCACGGCGGCGGCGACGCACTGCTGCTGTCCGATGTATTCGTCGGACCGGCCGATGATCCGCTGGCGCGTCCGGCCGACTGGAGCGACGGCGTCCGCTCGATCGCCGTGGGCATCGCCGGCAACCGCTCGCTCGAAACAGGCCTGCCCGTCCAGGTCGCCGATCTCGGCATCCACCTGCTCGAAGGCGCGGCCAGAGTATGAGCCGCATCGTCGTCACCGGCGGGGCGGGCCGGCTCGGCCGCAGCCTCGTCGCCGGCCTCGCCGGCTTCGGCCACGAGATCGTCTCCCTCGACCGCGTCACCGCGCCGGAACTGCAGCAGGACGGCATCACGCAGGTCGCCGTCGATCTCTCCGACGCGGATGCCGCGGCATCCGTCCTCGCGGACGCGCACGCGGACGCCCTGATTCATCTCGCCGCGATCGCCGTGCCCTTCAGCGCTCCGGAGGACGTCATCATGCGCACGAACGCCGGGCTGGCGATCTCGGTGCTGCACGGCGCCGTGCGGGCCGGCATCCCGAAGGTCGTCGCAGCATCCAGCCCGACCGTCCTCGGCTACGGCTGCCCGGCCGGCTGGAGCCCCGACCGGCTGCCGCTGGACGAGGAGACCCCGACCAAGCCGTGGAACGCGTATGCGCTGTCGAAGCTGCTCATCGAGGACACGCTGGGAATGCTCCGGCGTCAGACCGGCGACACCACCCGGTTCGCCGCGTTCCGCCCGTGCTACGTGATCGCCCCCGAGGAATGGGCCGGCGCACCGACGCAGCAGGGGCACACGGTTCGCGAACGCCTGGACGACCCCGCTCTGTCGGCGCCCGCCCTGTTCAACTACGTCGATGCCCGTGACGTCGCAGGCTTCGCGGACACACTGCTGTCCGGCATGACCGAGATCCCGAACGGCGAGGTGTTCTTCGTCGGCGCATCCGATGCCCTGGCCCGCGAACCGCTCTCCGACCTGCTGCCGCAGTTCCACCCCGGCACCGCCGGCGCCGCGACCGAGTTGACCGACACGCGCTCGGCGTTCTCTATCGCCAAGGCCGAGCGTCTGCTCGGCTGGCATCCGCAGCACGATTGGCGCACCGAACTCGCGAACGCGGACGCTCTCCTGACGAAAGGTCTCTGATGAACTTCGACGGCATCCTCTTCTTTCCCGTCACACCGTTCACCCCTGAGGGGTCGATCGAGCACGAGCTGCTCGCCCGGCACGTCGACCGCGGCGTCGAGGCGGGCGCTGGCGGCGTCTTCCCGGCCTGCGGCACCGGCGAGTTCCACGCGCTGTCCGCGAGCGAGGCTGCCGCAGTCACCCGCACGGCCGCAGCGGCCGTCGCGGGCCGTGTGCCCGTCATCGCCGGCGCCGGCGGACCGCTCGGTCACGCCATCGAGGTCGCGAGGGCCGCAGCGGATGCCGGCGCCGACGGCCTGCTCGTGCTGCCGCCGTACCTCGTCGGGGGCACTCAGGCGGGGCTGATCGCGTACGTCGAGGCGATCGCCGCGGCATCCGACCTCCCGGTCATCGTCTACCACCGCGGCACGGCGCAGTACTCCGTCGACGCCATGCGGACGCTCGCGGCGAACCCGAAGGTCGTCGGCTTCAAGGACGGCACCGGCGACATCGGCACCACGCAGCTCATCGTCCGCGCCGTGGCCGAGACCGGACGCTCGGACTTCGCGTTCTTCAACGGTCTGCTCACCGCCGAGCTGACGCAGGGCGCGTACCGCGGCATCGGCGTTCCGCTGTACTCGTCCGCGGCCTTCGCGATGATCCCCGAGGTCGCGAACGCGTTCTACCGCGCCTACACCGACGGCGATGAGGCACGCCGCTTGCAGATCCTGGATGCGTTCTACCGACCGCTCGTGGATCTGCGCGACGAGACCCCCGGATTCGGCGTCTCGCTGATCAAGACCGGGCTGCGCCTCGGCGGGCTTGCGGTCGGATCCGTGCGCGCACCGCTGGTCGACCCGACGCCGGCGCAGGAAGCGCGCCTGGCCGAGATCCTCGAGGCAGGACGCGCCCTGCTGTGACCACGATCGCCCGGTTCGAGTCTCGGCTGCAGCGCGTCGCGCTGACCCGGCCGTGGGCCGCTGACGTCACGAGCGTCGGCATCGTCGCGACGCACGTCGTGCGGTCGGACGGCGCCGAGGGCTGGGGCTTCTCGTGGACGCCGCAGATCGGTGCGAAGGCCGTGCATGCGCTGCTGTCGGACGACATCGCGCACGCGGCGATCGGGCGATCCGCGGTGCCGGGCGAGGCCTGGCAGGGCCTCTGGGAGCATCTGCACGAAGCGGGCGGCGGCGGCATCACGACGATCGCTCTGGCCGGTCTCGACCTCGCTCTGTGGGATGCCGAGGCCCGCGCGAGCGACCTGCCGGTGTCCGGACTGATCGGGCGGCGGCGCGAGAGCGTGCGCGCGTACGGATCGGGGGTGAACCTGCACTACACGCAGGACGAGCTGCTTGCGCAGGTGCAGCGCTGGATCGACGCCGGGTTCGACGCGGTGAAGATCAAGGTCGGCAAGCCGGACTTCGCGGAGGACGTCGACCGCGTCGGCGCGGTGCGCGACCTGCTCGGACCGGATCGCCAGCTCATGATCGACGCCAACCAGCGCTGGGATCTCGCGCGGGCGACGACCTCGGTCGAGGCGCTGAGCCGATTCGACCTCGCCTGGATCGAGGAGCCGCTACGCGCCGACGACCTCGGCGGACACACCGAGCTCGCGCGGCGCATCGATGTGCCGATCGCCGTCGGCGAGAACCTGCACAACGCGCACCGCTTCGCGGACTTCCTACGCGCGGACGCGGCGCAGATCGTGCAGCCCAACATCGTCAGGGTCGGCGGCATCACCCCGTTCCAGCGGATCGCGCAGATCGCGTCCGAGCACGGTGCGTCGCTCCATCCGCATCTGCTGCCCGAGCTCTCCGGTCAGCTCGCCCTCGCTCTTCCCGGCGACGTCGCCGAGCCGTGGGCCGAGGATGTCGAGGATGCCGGATTCGCGGCCCTCGGCGCCCTCGCCGACCCGTCCCCCGTCGCGATCGCCGACGGACACCTCACCGAGACACCGCACGTGGGCCTCGGCATCCGCTTCTCCCCCGTCCTCACCGGAAAGGCCTGACATGACCACGACCGCCGAAGAACTCCAGACGATCGCCGAGCAGGCGGCTGCGGCGGCTCCCGTGTGGCGGGCATCGTCCGCTCCGGAGCGCGCCGGCTGGCTGCGCGCGATCGCCGACGCGCTGGACGCGAACGTCGCGGAGCTGGTCGAGATCGCCGACCGCGAGACCCGCCTCGGCGCGCCGCGGCTCGCCGGCGAGGTCGCCCGCACGACGGGGCAGCTCCGGCTGTTCGCCGGTGTCGTCGAAGAGGGATCGTTCCGCGAGATCATCGTCGACGATGCGGATGCCGCAGCCGCCCCGCCGCGGCCCGAGCTGCGTCGGCACCTGATCGGCGTCGGACCGGTGGCGGTGTTCTCGGCATCCAACTTCCCGTTCGCGTTCTCGGTTGCCGGTGGCGACACCGCGTCGGCGCTGGCCGCGGGAAACCCGGTGATCGTGAAGGCGCACTCCGGGCACCTGGAGCTGTCGCACCGGACGGCGGAGATCGTCGTGGCGGCGCTGCAGGAGGCCGGCGCTCCGGACGGATCGTTCGCGCTCGTCGAAGGACGCGAAGCCGGCAACGCGCTCGTTCAGCATCCTGTCGTGCAGGCGGCAGGATTCACCGGGTCGGTGTCCGGTGGTCGTGCACTGTTCGACCTCGCGACCGGCAGGCCGGATCCCATCCCGTTCTACGGCGAACTGGGCAGCGTCAACCCGGTCGTCATCACACCGGCGGCTCTTGCTGCGCGGGGGGACGAACTGGCCGCCGGTCTCGTGGGCTCGTTCACCCTGGGCGTCGGACAGTTCTGCACCAAGCCGGGTGTGGTGTTCATCCCCGCAGGCACGTCGTTCGAGGATGCCGTGTCCGCGGCTGTCGGCTCGGTCGCCGGCGGTCCGCTGCTGACCGACCGCATCACGGCGGCGTTCCCCGACGGCATCCAGGCGCTCCTGGCGGACGAGTCGACCGCCATCATCGCGCACGGTGCCGAGACCGACGGCGGCGCGCGTCCGGTCGTCGTGACGACGGATGCCGCGGCCGTCGCCGCGCGCCCCGATGCCCTGCTCGAGGAGGTGTTCGGCCCGCTCACGCTGCTGGTCCGGTACACGGATGAGGCCGAACTGCACGCCGCGCTGCGGGTCGTACCAGGCAGCCTGACCGCCACCGTCCACTCGGAGTCGTCGGACGACGTGACCGAGACGCTCGAGCTGCTCCAGCAGCGCGCCGGCCGTGTCCTTTTCGCCGGCTGGCCGACCGGCGTCGCCGTGACGTGGTCGCAGCAGCACGGCGGGCCGTGGCCGGCGACGACCTCGCTGCACACGTCGGTCGGAGCGACGGCGATCCGCCGGTTCCTGCGGCCTGTGGTCTTCCAGGACGCACCGGAGCAGCTGCTGCCGGTGGAGCTGCGCGACGCGTCGCTCGCCGCTCTCCCGCACCGCCGCAACGGAAAGCTCGTCCTCGCTTCGACGAGCTCGGCGAGCTAGAGGACGCTCGGCGATCAGAAGAGGTCGGCGAAGCCGAGCTCGGTGAGATGGCGGCGCGAGGTCTCGAGGGCCTCCCAGACGGTGCGTCCGTACAGCTCGTCCTGCTCCACGAGCAGGT
Source organism: Microbacterium sp. GXF0217 (assembly GCF_054798195.1). Taxonomy (NCBI): domain Bacteria; kingdom Bacillati; phylum Actinomycetota; class Actinomycetes; order Micrococcales; family Microbacteriaceae; genus Microbacterium; species Microbacterium sp. GXF0217. The sequence continues at coordinate 148,907 of NZ_JBSJZG010000005.1, forward strand.
ACTCCGCGCCGGAGCGGATGCTCGTATCGATGATCCCCGGCCAGTCGAGGTTGCCCTCGCCGACTTCGGCGAACTGCACGAGCCCGTTCCAGGCCGCCGCCCACGCCGAATGGTCGCCGCGCGCCTGGGCGTCGAGGGCCGCGGCATCCGGCAGTCCGATCCGGTAGTCCTTCAGGTGCACCATGCGCACCCGGCCCGCGTACTGGCCGATCACCCTGGCGGGGTCGAGCCCGCCACGGGCGATCCAGTGCGCGTCGAGCTCGATCCCCACGTGCGGTGAGTTCTCGGCGATGATCTCGAGCAGGTAGCGCCCGCCGACCTTCGCGAACTCGACATGGTGGTTGTGGTAGTACAGCGCGATGCCCTCGTCCGCGAGGCGTTCGGCGGCGGCATCCGCCCTGCGGCAGAAGTCGAGCACCGCCTCGGTCGACCGCAGCGCGGGAACCGGGAGCATGCCGATGCGGACCATGTCCGCGCCGAGCGTCCGGCAGTCCGCGACGATCTTGTCGAACTCGTCCTCGAGGGAGTCGTTGATGCCCCCGGCATCCAGAGCGGCCGACAGCGCGCAGTACTCGACACCGAGTTCTCCGCGGGCGCGCTGCAGTTCGCCGACGGTTTCGGGGGTCAACGGGATCTGCGACAGCTCAGCGACGCGGTATCCGATCTGCGTGGTGCGACGAAACGCGTCGAACGCGCCGAGCTCTGCGACCGCGCTCTTGAGCATCATCGCCTGGACGCCGATACGTGCCATGAGCTTTCCTTTCGGGGCGGTCACCAGTCGTGGACGGTGCCGTCGGCCAGTCGGTTGTAGGGCAGATAGGCCTGCTCGTAGGGGTACTTGCCTGCTTCGTCGACATCGAGCTCGACACCGAGCCCCGGGTTGTCGCCCGGGTGCAGCAGGCCCTCGTTCCAGGTGAACGACTGCTGGAACACCTGGTCGGTCTTCGCGCCGTGACGCATGTACTCCTGGATGCCGAAGTTGTGGATGCTCAGCCCCAGGTGCATCGCGGCGGCCATGCCGACCGGCGAGATGTCGGTGGGACCGTGCATGCCGGATTTGATCTGGTACTGCGCCGCGTACTCCAGGGTCTTCTTCAGCGCCGAGATCCCGCCCATGTGCGTGACCGCGCCGCGGACGTAGTCGATGAGCTGCTCGCGGATGAGGTCCTTGAAGTCCCACACCGTGTTGAAGATCTCCCCGATCGCCAGCGGCGTGGTCGTGTGCTGACGCACCAGCCGCAGCGCCTCCTGGTTCTCCGCCGGCGTGCAGTCCTCCAGCCAGAACAGGTCGTACGGCTCGAGATCCTTGCCCAGCCGTGCCGCCTGGATCGGCGTCATCCGGTGGTGGCCGTCGTGCAGCAGCGGGATCTCGGGTCCGAACTCGTTCCGCACGGCCTCGAAGACGCCGGGGAGGTGCCGGAGGTACGCGCGGGTGTCCCAGTCCTCCTCGACGGGCTTCGCACCACGCCGCGCCGGCTCGTGGTCGTAGCGGGCCTCTCCGCCGAAGGTGTCTGCCGTCTGCGACGCGATCCCGTAGATCGCCTTGAGCCCTGGTACCCCGGTCTGGATGCGGATCGCCCGATACCCCTGCTCCAGGTGCGAGCGCACCGAATCGAACAGCTCGGGCAGCTCCTTGCCGGACGCGTGGCCGTAGGCCAGGAGACCTGTGCGGGATGCTCCACCGAGCAGCTGATACAGCGGCATGCCCGCGGCCTTCGCCTTGATGTCCCACAGCGCCATGTCGACCGCGGCGATCGCCGCCATCGTCACCGGCCCTCGCCGCCAGTACGCCGAGCGGTACAGGAACTGCCAGGTGTCCTCGATGCGGTGCGCGTCGCGTCCGACGAGCAACGGCACGACGTGCTCGGTGAGGTACGCCACGACGGCCAGCTCGCGGCCGTTCAGCGTCGCATCGCCCAGGCCGGTCAGCCCGTCGTCTGTCGTGAGCTTGAGCGTCACGAAGTTGCGGTCGGGGCTGGTGACGATCACCTCTGCCCTGTCGATGATCATGCGTGCACTCCCTTCAGCTCGGCGATCGCGCCGATCAACTCGTTGCGGACGTCGTCGTCCAGGTCGAAGCGGCGCGTGACGGCATCCGCATCCGTGCGCTCCCACGCCGCCCACGCGGCGAGCGCGCGGAGCTCACCGCGTCCGGCGGCGAGGCCGCTGTCCCGCCGGGCCTGGATCACCGGCACCACGCGGACGCCGAGTTTGATCTCCGCATCCGTCGCGATCTGACGCAGCGCGTGGCGGATACGGGCGTTCTCGAAGCGCGCCACCAGGACGGCCCGCTGCGCGGCGAGGTCGGATGCGTCGAACGGCAGCACCGCCGACGCGTCGTCCCACAGTTCGTCCAGCGCCGCACGGCACACCTCGTCCGTCATGGCCTCGGCGACGGTCTCGTGGCCGCGGAGCCGGCCGAGGCTCGCGAGCAGGGTGTGCCCGGCGTTCAGCAGCCAGAGCTTGCGCCGCTCGTAAGGCTCGATGTCGTCGACGAACTGCGCACCCGCGAGCTCCCACTCGGGTCGCCCGGCGGGGAACTCTCCGCACAGGACCCAGGATGCCGCGGGCTCCGTGACGATCGCGCACGGGTCATCCGTGACCGCGATGGGCAGCGCGTCGGCGACGGCCGGCGTGATCCGATCGACCACTGACGACACGAAGGAGACGTTGTCGCCGATCCAGGCGGAGAGCTCGTCCTCGGCAGCCTCGGCCGCCTGCGCAACGAGCCTGCCGAGCAGCACGCCGTTGCCGTCGAGGTTGTCGCAGCTGACGATCGCGATCGGCCCGGCGCCGCTGTCGCGGCGAGCACGCAGCCCGTCGACGATGCGCTCGATGGCCGTGCTGCCCGGCTGGTATCCCGCCTCGGTGATCGTGACGGTGAGTACGGCGACGGTCGACATGGCGTGGTGCCAGGCCTCGGCATCCGCTCCGTCGAAGGCGGCGACGATCGACGAGACGCGCTCGACCTCGTCGGACTCGGGCCCCCGCACGACGAGGTCGTAGCGGCAGTCCTGCGCGGCCAGAGCGACGGCGGCGTCCGGACGGCGCCCGGTGAAGGCCGCGATGCCCCACTGCTCGCCGCCGGACCTGTTCGCGACCTCCGTGAACCAGGCCTGGTGTGCGCGGTGGAACGCCCCGAGGCCCAGATGGGCGATCCGGATCGGCGCGCGCTCCGTCGTGGTCATCTTGCGGGGATTTCGATGGCAGGCACTTCGAGGATCAGATCGTCGTACTCGCCCGAGATCACGTCGTCGATCAGCACCTTGCGGCCGAGGACGGCCGAGATGTACACGGCCCGGACTGCGGCGAGCGCGAGCAGCGCCTGCTCGACCGTGAGCAGTGGTTCCCTGCCGTCGGCGATCGCGTCGAGCAGATCGAGGTACTGGCGGACGTGTCCGAAGCTGAACTGGGTGGCGTCGACGCCGGTCGGCTGCTCGACCGAGTAGCGCTCCGCCTGGTTCTCGCCGCCGCCGTATGCGCCTGCTGCGCCTTCGGCGTCCTTCTTGAGGTGGATGTAGCGCAGCGCATCGCCCTCGATGACGGCCGAGCCGTCCGAACCGAGCAGCTGCAGTCGGACCGAGAGTCCCGGATAGCCGGCGGTCGTGGCGTGCAGCACTGCGAGGGCGCCGCCGTCGAAGGTCAGGGTCGCGACCGCGGTGTCCTCGACCTCGACGCCCTCGTGCGCGAGCAGCGCGATCTCAGCCGAGACCGTGACGGGGCGGCCGAGGAACCAGACGAGCAGATCGACGGTGTGGACGCCCTGATTCATGAGCGCGCCGCCGCCGTCGAGCGCCCACGTGCCACGCCAGTCGCCCGAGTCGTAGTACTCCTGCGAGCGCCACCACGGCACGGTCGCAAGGCCGGAGGTGAGGCGTCCGAAGCCGCCGTCCGCGATCGCGGCGCGGACGATCTGGCTGGACGGGTCGAAGCGGTGCTGGCTGATGACACTGCACACCTGGCCACGGGATGCCGCAGCGGCCGCGGCATCCGCGAGCCGGCGCGCACGGACGAGATCGACGTCGAGCGGCTTCTCGATCAGGACGTGCGCGCCCGCCTCGAGCGCGACGACGGCCTGCTCGACGTGCAGCCCAGATGGCGTCGCGACGACGACGAGCTGCGGCGCGTCGGCGGCGACGAGTTCCTGCACGGTCGAGTAGACCGCAGGACGTGATCCGATGCTCTCCTCTACGACGTCGGCGAGCGCGTCGGCCCGTGCGCGGTCGACGTCGACGAGCGCGGTCAGGGCGAGGCTGTCGACGAGCTGCAGGACGGCTTCGACGTGCGTGCGTCCGATGACGCCGCAGCCGATGATGGCGGTGGACAGGATGCTCATGCGAGGGTCACTCCAGCGTTGTCGGTGAGGGTGCGGAAAGCGCGGGCGGCACGGCCGAACGCGTGCGCGCCGCTGAAGCCGCCGAGCGCGCTCTGGTCGGTGAGATGCGGTTCGAGGGAGGCGAACCCCGTGAAACCGCGGTCGCGCAGCGCGGCGACGGTCTCGGCGAGCTCGCCGTCGCCCTCGCCGGCCGGCACGACCTCGCCCGTGGCGAGTCGCGCATCCTTGACCTGCAGATAGTCGACGTACTCGGCGAGCTGGGCGAAGCCGTCGGTCACCGGACGCACGCCGCACTGCACATAGTTCGCGTTGTCCCACGCGAGTCGCAGGGCGGGCGAGTCGACCGTGCGGACGATATCGAGCACGCGCTCGGGGACGTCGCCGTAGATGTGCTTCTCGTTCTCGTGGATGAGCGTGACCCCGGCGGAACGCGCGCGTTCGGCGAGCAGGCCGAGCCGGTCCATCACTTCGTCGCGCATGTTCTCGACGGGTTCGCCCTCGGTCTGCCAGAACGAAAACATCCGGATGTACCGCGCTTCGAGCACGTCGGCGGCGCGGAGCGCGTTGTCGAGACGGCTGAGTTCGAAATCGACCGGCTCACTGAGCGTGCTCTTGCCGATCGGCGAGCCGATGGCCGATACTCCCATGTCCTCGGCGCGGATGGCGGTCCACAGCTCGCCGAGCTGCTCGTTGTCGAGGTCGACGATGTTGATGCCCCACGCCGATCGCACCTCGATGTGGCGCGCGCCGAGCGCGAGCAGGACCGCGCACTGGATGCGGGGGTCCGGGTGGATCTCGTCTCCGAACCCGGAGAGCATCCAGGTCGGCTGGGCGGTCGTCGGTGACATCGCATTCCTTCGTCGGTCCGTGTCGGCTGGGCACAACGCTAGCGATCGCGCAACGCTTTGACAAGCGTTTGCCACTCCTTTGCCATCGCCGATCCGAATGGGTATGCTCACCGCATGACCGACGCCGCCGAGCCCGCCGACGACGGCGTGCATCCGTCCGGTCGCGCCGCCACGATCACAGACGTCGCGCGTCTCGCGGGTGTTGCGGCATCCACCGTGTCCCGTGCGCTGAGCACGCCTGGGCGCGTGAACGCCGTCACTCGGCAGCGTATCGAGCAGGCCGTCGCCGAACTCGCCTACGTCCCGAGTTCGCAGGCGCGGTCGCTGGCATCGGGCCGCACGGGGACGGTCGCGCTGCTCGTGCCCGATATCGCCAACCCGTTCTACTTCGACCTGATCCGTGGCGCTCAGCGCCAGCTGCGCGCCGCGGGGTACACCCAGCTGCTCGTCGACACCGAGGAATCCACCGAGATCGAGGCGGACACGCTCGAGATCATGCGCAAATCCGCCGATGGCGTGATCCTCGCGGCATCCCGACTCGACGAGACCCAGCTCGTGGCCGCGGCCGCCCGGCAGCCGCTGGTCACCGTCAACAGGGATCTCCCCGCTGTCCCCAGCGTCCTCATCGATACGCCGTCCGGCGTCCGCCAGGCGCTCACGCATCTGCACTCCCTCGGCCATCGCCGTGTCGCCTACGTCGCCGGCCCCGCTGGTTCGTGGTCGAGCGCTCAGCGCTGGGAAGCGCTGCAGGAGGCCGCGGCCGACCTCGACATCGAGCTCACCTTCCTCGGCCCCTGGGCACCGAACGCCGCGGCAGGTGCGACCGCGGCAGACAGCGTCGCGTCCCGTGGCGTGACCGCATGCGTCGTGTTCAACGACCTGCTCGCGATCGGGATGCTGAAGCGTCTCGCGCAGCGCGGCATCCGGGTCCCCGATGATCTCTCGATCGTGGGCACGGACGACATCTTCGGGTCGGAGTTCTGCCATCCGCCGCTGACCACGGTCGCCGCCCCCATCGAGGAGGCGGGCCGCGTCGCCGTGACCATGCTGCTGAGCCGGCTGTCGCAGAACGGCACGCCGCGGCTGCGGACGATCCTCCCCACCTACCTGCGGACCCGCGAGAGCAGCGGCCCCGTCCCCCACGACGAGAAGGACCACCGGTGAGACTCGAGCCCTCCCCTGATCGGCTGCTGCCGGCGGATCCGGCGACGCGCACGGTCGCGCGCGCCCTGTACGAGAGCGTGCGCACGGCGCCGATCCTGTCGCCGCACGGACACGTCGATGCCGCGCTGCTGCGCGACGACCTGCCCTTCACGGATCCGGCCGATCTGCTCATCGTCCCCGACCACTACGTGCTGCGGCTGCTGCACGCGCACGGCATCCCCTTGGACGAGCTCGGCCGCGCAACCGCGCACGTCGAGCCGCGCGAGATCTGGCGCCGGTTCGCCGCGCACTGGCACGTGTTCGCCGGCACGCCGGTGCGCGCGTGGTTCGAGGACACCCTGCATTCCGTGATCGGGCTTGAGGAGCATCCGTCTGCCGCGAACGCCGATCAGCAGTTCGACCAGATCGCCGCGTGGATCGCGGATGCCGCATCGCGCCCCCGCGCGCTGTTCGACCGGTTCGGCATCGAGGTGCTGGCCACCACGGACGATCCGTCCGACTCGCTCGAGGCGCACCGGGCGCTGCGCGACGACCCGTCCTTCACGGGACGCGTACTGCCCACCTTCCGTCCCGATCGCTACTTCGACCCGACCGCGGAAACCTGGCCGGCCGCGCTGGAGCAGCTCCATGCCGCCACCGGCATGGACACCGGGACGGCGAAGGGCCTGATCGCCGCGCTGGAGGATCGACGCGCGCACTTCCGGTCGCTGGGCGCGACGGCGACCGACACGGGCGTGGTGGATGCCTGGGCGACCCGATTTCCCTCCGACGAGCTCGAGCGCATCCATGCGGCGGGTCTCACCGGCTCTGCGACGGCGGACGACGCGACCGCGTACCGCCGCCATATGCTGTGGGAGATGGCGCGGATGTCGAGCGAGGACGGCCTCGTCATGCAGCTGCACCCCGGGGTGCTGCGCGGTCATCACCGCCCGACGCTCGACCGGTTCGGCCCTGACACCGGGCACGATCTGCCGCTGATGACGAGCTACACCGAGCCGCTGCGCGAGCTGCTGGGCGATTTCGGCACCAGCGAGACATTCCGAATGGTGCTGTTCACGGTGGACGAGACCGCGTTCACCCGGGAGATCGCCCCACTCGCGGGCTTCTACCCCTCGGTGTTCGCCGGGGCGCCGTGGTGGTTCCTCGACAGCCCTGACGGCATCCGACGCTTCCGCGAAGGGGTCACGGATTCAGCGGGGTTCTACAAGACGAGCGGCTTCATCGACGACACGCGCGCCTACCTGTCGATCCCGGCCCGCCACGATGTGTCCCGCCGCATGGATGCCGGATGGCTGGCGGCTCTCGTCGTCACCGGTCGTCTCGGCGAGGAGGAGGCGCACACGATAGCGCGGGACCTCGTCGACAAGGTCCCGCGGAGCGTGTTCCGACTCTAGGCGCGCGGTCAGCGCACGTGCCTGGCGATCTTGTGGAACATGTCCTCCAGGAGGAAGCGCACGTCGATGCTCTCGACGACGAGCAGCTCGCCATCGGAACGGCCGGGCTCGTAGTGCCCGTCGTCGGTGAAGCGCACACGCGGCTGGCGGCGCAGCGCGGCGCAGGAAGGCTCCAGCATGAGCGCGATCGCCGGGGAGTCGCCGAGTGAGCGCGACTCGATCGCCCGCCGATGATGCGCGGAGTTGAAATCCACGACCTGCTGGGCGAGGTAGCGTCCGAGCTCGCCGTGCGGTTCGACCCGCGACTCGAGTTCGGCGTAACCGACGTTGACCTGCTTGTAGATGTTCGACGGCACCTGCCAGACGCGGATGCCGGAATCGAGCACCGCGTTCGCCGACGGAATGTCGTTCTTGAGGTTGAACTCCGGCCACGACCCGTCCGAGATGACGTCCCCGTAGGGCGGCCCGCCGATCCAGATCACGGTGGTGTCGGTGTCGGCGATGTCGGGGGCGAGCAGCAGCGCCGACGCCATGTCGGTCAGCGGTCCGAGGAACGCGATGTACAGGGGCCCTGCGTCAGCGCGCCTCGCTTCCTCGATGATGAGGCGGGCGCCGGGGCTGTCGACCGGGGTGCGCTCGTCCGGCAGCGCGTGCGGCGCGCCGTCCGCGGTCGGCACGTCGTGGCCGAGGTCGAGCAGGCGCAGCAGCAGTTCGAGTTCCTCGCGCGATTCGGCGAGTGACGAGGTCGTCCGGTGCGTCCCGAAGTGCGCAGGGATGACGCCGCGGATGTCGAGCGTCGGCGACAGCAGCGCATGCACGAGCGCGAACTGGTCATCGGCCTCGTTCTTCACGTCCGAATTAATGATGACCCTGCGGGTCCGGCGATCGTCGTTGATCATGCGTCTCTTCCGTGTCAGCCGGCCCGTTCGGCCAGGAGTCGTTCGGTCGCGGTGGCCATGTGCACCGCCATGGCGGATGCCGCGGCATCCCCATCCCCGGCCTGCACGCCGGCGAGCACCGCCTCGTGCTCCGCGGTCGCCCGCTCGGCATGCGCACGGTCGTGCACGGCACGGTCGGCGTAGACCTGGAGGAGCGATCGGATCACGTGCAGGTGGTCGGTGAGCGTGGCGTTGCCCGCGGCCTCGGCGAGCGCGTGATGGAAATCGAGGTCCGCCTTCGCGAACGCTGCGAGGTCGTCGATCGTGGCGTGCATGCGCGCGACGTCCTTTTCGAGCCGCGCGAGGATCGCGGCATCCGCTCGCGCAGCGGCCAGCCGAGCCACGAAGATCTCGAGCCCTTCGCGCAGCTCGAGCAGCTGCGCCGTGTTGCGCTCGCCGATGAGCAGCCCCCACCGCAGGGTCTGCGGCAGCAGTTCGCTGGCGGCTCCTCGCAGATAGGTGCCCGAGCCTGGACGCACATCGACGATGCCGAGGATCTCCAGCGCGGCGAGCGCCTCGCGCACCGCTGAGCGTCCGACCCCGAGCGTGGTCGCCAGCTGCCGTTCCGGCGGCAGACGCGTTCCGGGGGCGATCGATCCGCCGGTGAACAGGTCGAGCAGACGGCGTGCGACCTCCGACACCGGCGTCCCTGACGGAAGCGCGCCGAGAGCTGCAGCGATGTCGTCGACGGGATCTCCGGGAAACGCGGGCATGCCAGTAACCTACCGGGCAGGCGTGCGATTCGGCACCATTTTGGTCAACCGGTTATGACGACAGCGCCGGAAGGAGAGCCCGATGACGACCTCTCTCGTGGATGCCGGCATCCTCGCCCCTGATGCCGCACTCGAGCGCGTGCACACCGGGTCCATCTGGGCCGAGGGACCGCTGTGGATCCCGGCACGCGGCCGCCTCCGGTGGAGCGACATCCCGAACGACTGCATCCGCGAGTACGACCCGGCGACCGGCGAAACGACCGTGTACGCGCACAGCGTCGAGTTCACGAACGGTCGGACGCTCGATCAGGACGGCAGTGTCGTGCAGTGCTCGCACGGGCGGCGCAGGGTCGAGCGCGACAGGGACGGCGTCGTCGAGGGCATCGTCGAGACGTGGAACGGCGTGCGCCTGAACTCCCCCAACGACGTCGTCGTCGATGCCGCAGGAGTCATCTGGTTCACCGACCCGGCGTACGGCATCACCGAGCCGCGCGAAGGCCATCCGGGGGTGCGCGAGTACGGCGACCACTTCGTCTTCCGCCATGATCCGGCCACCGGGCGCACCAGCGCGGTGATCACGGACATCGAGCAGCCTAACGGCCTCGCGTTCTCGCGCGATGGCGCGACGCTGTACGTCGCGGACTCCTCCGACCGCCGCGACATCAGGGCGTACGACGTGCAGGACGGCACGCGCTGCAAGAACGGGCGCCTCTTCGCGGTGCTGGATGCTGTGGACGGCATCCCCGACGGCATCCGGATCGATGAGCAGGACCGACTCTGGTCGTCCAGCGGGACGGGTGTCATCGTGTTCGCGCCGGACGGCGCCGAGCTCGGCCGGATCCCCGTGCCCGAGCCCGTCGCGAACCTCTGCTTCGGCGGCGAGGACGGGACAGACCTCTACATCACAGCCACCGCGAGCCTCTACCGGATCGCAACGCGCACCCGCGGCTGACTTCTGCACGGCAGCCGGATTCCGGCATCCACTTGCAATTGGTCAACCGGTTTGCCAAAATGGCGTGAGCGTCAATCCGCATCATCGTCGATTCCAGGAGTCATCGTGGACAACACCCAGACCGAGAGCTCGGTCGCGAAATCTGCCATCCGGAAGGTCTCCGTACGGCTCGTGCCCTTCGTGGCGTTGATGTTCTTCATCAACTACCTCGACCGCACTGCGATCGGATTCGCCGCCCCCAACGGCATGAACGAGGACCTCGCGCTCAGCGCCGCTCAGTTCGGCTTCGCCTCCGGAGTCTTCTTCATCGGCTACATCATCCTCGAGGTGCCCTCGAACATCGCGCTGCACAAGTTCGGCGCCCGCCGCTGGCTCGCGCGCATCATGGTGAGCTGGGGCATCGTCGCGCTGCTGTTCACCTGGGTGCAGAACTTCGAGCAGCTGGTCGTCCTGCGCTTCCTGCTCGGCGTCGCCGAGGCCGGGTTCTTCCCCGGTGCGATCCTCTTCCTCAGCCTCTGGGTGCCCGCGCAGTACCGCGGCCGCATCCTCATGCTCTTCTACCTGGCCCAGCCGCTGACGACCGTGATCGGCGCCCCGCTCGCGGGAGCCCTCATCCAGCAGCACGGCGTCTTCTTCGGCCTCGAGGGCTGGCGCTTCATGTTCCTGGGCGTCGCGATCCCCGCGATCGTTGTCGGCGTCATCGCCTGGTTCTATCTGAAGGACAAGCCCGCCGACGCGAAGTGGCTGACGAACGCTGAGCAGGTCTGGCTCACGGATGCGCTCGAGTCCGAGCGCAAGAAGACCGAGTCCACCGAGAAGCACGTCTCGGTCCGCTTCGCCTTCGGCAGCGGCCGGGTCTGGATGCTGTCGTTCATCTACTTCGGCTTCATCTACGGCCTGTACGCCCTGGCGTTCTTCCTGCCGACCATCATCGAGGGCTTCCAGGAGCAGTCCGGCGTGACGTACGACGTCTTCCAGAAGGGTCTGATCACCGCGGTCCCGTACCTGCCCGCCGCGATCGTGATGTACTTCTGGTCGCGTGACGCCGGCAAGCGGGGTCTGAAGACCTGGCACATCGCCGCACCGGCGATCGCCGGTGCCGTCTCGATCCCGCTGGCGCTGTTCGCCGGGTCCCCGGTGGCGACCATGGCCGTCATCACCGTGACGGCGTGCGCGATCTTCGCGGCGCTGCCGAACTTCTGGACGCTGCCGACGCAGTTCCTCACCGGTGTCGCGGCAGCCGCGGGCGTCGCTCTGATCAACACGGTGGGCAACCTCGCCGGCTTCAGCGCCCCGTACGTGACCGGTGCCGTGCACGACTGGACCGGCGGCTACGAGGTCCCGATGTTCATCGTCGGCGGCGTTCTGCTCGTCTCGGCGATCCTCATGATCGTGCTCGCCCGCAGCGGCCGCATCCGCACCGCGGACGCCGCCGGTACCGGGACGGATGCCGCGGAGACCACCCGATGACCCGTCTTTGGAACGACCCGGCGGACTTCGCCGATGAGATGATCGACGGCTTCGTCGCCGCGAACGCCCGCTCGGTGCGGCGCGTGACCGGCGGGGTGGTCCGCTCGACCGTCGTCCCCGACGGGCAGGTCGCCGTCGTGATCGGCGGCGGCTCCGGCCACTACCCCGCGTTCGGTGGCATGGTCGGCCAGGGCCTGGCACACGGTGCCGCGATGGGCAATCTGTTCGCCTCGCCGTCCGTGCAGCAGATCCACGCCGTCGCGAAGACCGCCGACCGCGGGGCCGGGGTGTTCTTCTCCTACGGCAACTACGCCGGCGACGTGCTGAACTTCGACGCGGCGCAGGAGCGCCTGCGCGCCGAGGGCATCACGGTGGCGACGGTCGCTGTGACCGACGACATCTCGAGCGCGTCCGTCGCCGAGAAGCACAAGCGCCGCGGCATCGCCGGCGACCTCACGGTCTTCCGCTCCGCGGCCGCGGCCGCCGAGCGGGGCGATGATCTCGCCGCGGTCACCGCGATCGCCGCGAAGGCCAACGAGCGCACCCGCTCCTTCGGCGTCGCGTTCACCGGCTGCACGCTCCCCGGCTCACCAGAGCCGCTGTTCACGGTGCCGGCCGGCCGCATGGCGGTCGGACTCGGCATCCACGGCGAGCAGGGGATCGATGAGACAGACGTCCCGACCGCGGACGAACTGGCAGCGCTCCTCGTCGAGCGGCTCCTCGGTGAAGTCCCGGACGGCGTTGAGCTCGAAGGTGCTCGGGTCGTTCCGATCCTCAACGGCCTCGGCTCCCTCAAGTACGAGGAGATGTTCGTCGTCTACCGGCGCATCGCGCAGCTGCTCACGGATGCCGGGATCGTGATCGTCGACCCGCACGTCGGCGAGTACTGCACGTCGTTCGACATGGCCGGCACGTCGCTGACGCTGTTCTGGCTGGACGACGAGCTCGAACAGCTGTGGGACACCCCGGTCGATGCTCCGGCGTACCGCCGCGGCTCCGTCGTGGCCGCAGTTCAGGCCGAGGCCGTCGACGCCGCGATCGTCGAAGAGGCGATCACGCCCGGCGACCCTGAGTCTCAGGAGGTCGCGCAGACCGTGCGCGCCGCGCTGCAGACGATCGTCGACACGATCGACGAGCACGCCGACGAACTCGGCCGGATCGATGCGATCGCCGGCGACGGCGACCACGGCATCGGCATGCGCCGCGGATCGCACGCGGCCCTGGCTGCCGGCATCCACGCGGCCGAGGCCGGTGCCGGAGCCCGGACGACCCTTGCCCGCGCGGCTGACGCATGGTCCGACAAGGCCGGCGGAACCTCCGGCGTGCTGTGGGGCGTGATCCTGGGCGCGGTCGCCACTCGTCTGGGCGACGCCGGACGCCCAGACGCGCAGGCCGTGGCCTCCGGCATCGCCGACGGCGCACGCGGAGTGCAGGACTACGGCAAGGCCGAGGTCGGCGACAAGACCCTGGTCGACGCGCTCGTGCCGTTCTCGAGCGAGCTGACCACCGCCGCAGACGGCGGCGCCTCCCTCGCGGACGCGTGGGCGACGGCTGCGGATGCCGCGACCAGAGCGGCCGCGGCCACCGCTGACCTCCTCCCCCGCATGGGCCGCGCCCGCAGCCACGGCGAGCACGCCATCGGCACCCCTGACCCCGGCGCGATCTCGCTCGCGCTCATCGCCACCGCCATCGGCGGGACTCTGAAAGGCACTCGGAATGACTGAACCGCTCCGCATCGTCATCGGCTGCGACGACGCCGGCTTCGACTACAAGGAGATCCTGAAGAAGGATCTCGAGAACAACCCCGGCGTCGCATCCGTCGTCGACGTCGGCGTGGACGCCGCCGGCCACACCGCCTACCCGCGCATCGCGATCGAGGCGGCCGAGCGCGTCGCCCGCGGTGAGGCCGATCGCGCCCTGCTGATCTGCGGCACTGGCCTGGGCGTCGCGATCGCGGCGAACAAGGTCGCCGGCATCCGCGCCGTCACGGCGCACGATTCGTTCTCGGTCGAGCGGGCCGTGCTGTCGAACAACGCACAGGTGCTCTGCATGGGCCAGCGCGTCGTCGGGATCGAGCTCGCACGCCGCAACGTCCGCGAGTGGCTCACCTATCGTTTCGACGAAACCAGCGCGTCCGCCGAGAAGGTCGCCGTCATCGACGAGTACGAGAGCACCGGAAGCTGCTGATGTCGAAGAAGGTCGTCGGGGTGAGCCTGAAAATGTACTTCGGGCACGAGCGCGCGCGCACCTGGTTCGCGCAGGTCGCCGAGCGCGTCAGCGCGCACGAGGGCGTCACCTCCGGCGCTGTCGAGCTCTTCATCACTCCGACGTTCCTGCAGATCGGTCCCGCGATCGATGCCTTCTCCGGCACCCCGGTGCGCATCGGCGGACAGGACGTCGCTGCCGAGGCATCCGGCGCCTTCACCGGCGAGATCTCGGCGTCCGAGCTCGCCGAGATCGGCGCGAGCATCGCCGAGATCGGCCATGCCGAACGCCGTCGCCTGTACGGCGAGACGGACGAGATCGTCGCGGCCAAGACGCGACAGGCTCTGGATGCCCGGCTCACTCCCCTGCTCTGCATCGGCGAGACGGAGCAGCAGGACCCGCAGGATGCCGCGGCGGTCGCGGCTCAACAGCTCGCCGCGTCCCTCGCGGACGCCCCGGCGGGCGCCGTGATCGTCGCGTACGAGCCGGTCTGGGCAATCGGCGCGCCCGAGCCGGCGGGCCACGACCACATCCGCATCGTCGCGGCAGCGCTGCGCGCGGCTCTTGCCGCGGACCCTGCACGTGCCGGATCCTCCGTGATCTACGGCGGAGCGGCCGGTCCCGGCCTCCTGAGCGCGCTGGGCGATGCCGTCGACGGCGTCTTCCTCGGCCGCTTCGCGCATGACCCGGATGCCCTGCTGAGCGTGCTCGACGAGGCGGTGAGCGCACCATGATCGGTCTCGGAACCTACGCCTACTTCTGGCAGCACTCCGACCGCGTCGACCAGCCGCTCAGCCTCATCGGTGCGCTCGAGGACACCCGCGCGCAGGACGTCGACCTGTTCCAGATCTGCGATTACGCACCGCTGGAGCAGATGTCGGACGCCGAGCTGAAGGACGCCGCACTCGCTGCACGCGAACTCGGCATCCGCATCGAACTCGGCACCAAGGGGATCGTCCCCGAGCATCTGTCGCGCTTCCTCCGTATCGCGTCGATCTTCGACGCGCAGCTGATCCGCAGCATGATCTACGGACCCGACTCCCGGCCGAGCCTCACCGAGGCTCAGGTGTGGTTGCGCAGCAGCATCCGGGACTTCGAAGCCGCCGGCGTAACCCTCGCCCTCGAGACGTACGAGCAGGTGCCGACGGCCGACCTCATCGGCGTGATCGAACGCGTCGGCAGTGCGCATCTGGGCATCTGCCTCGATCCGGCGAACGTCGTCGCGCAGCTGGAGAACCCGAAGACGTGCGTCGAGCGGACAGCGGCCCTCACCAAGAATGTGCACGTCAAGGACTTCGCATTCGCCCGCCAGCCCGGCTGGGTCGGGTTCACCTACTCGGGCGCCGCCATGGGCGCGGGGCTGCACGACTACGCCCACCTGCTGGCGACCGTTCGGCCGCGCGAGCGCGGCATCAACGAGATCGTCGAGCACTGGCTGCCCTGGCAGGACGACGCAGAGACCACCATCCGAACCGAGCGGGAATGGACCCGCCTCACCCTGGAACACCTGAGGAGCACATCATGACTCACAAGATCGCTGTCATCGGAGCGGGCGGGAAGATGGGCATGCGCGTGTCCAACAACCTCGTGAAGACCGATCACACCGTCTGGTACGTCGAGAACTCGCCGGCCGGACAGCAGCGCACGATCGACGCAGGGCGCGAGCTGACCGAGGCGTCCGTCGCGGTCGCGGATGCCGACATCATCGTGCTCGCGGTGCCCGACCTCGCGCTGGGACCCGTCACCGCCGACCTGGTTCCGCAGCTGCGCCCCGGCGCGATCGTGCTGACGCTCGACCCGGCCGCCGCCTACGCCGGACTGCTCACCACCCGCGATGACGTCATCCAGGCAGTCGCGCACCCGTGCCACCCGTCGATCTTCCTGCAGCGCGAGACCCCGGAGCAGTGGGCGGACACGTTCGGCGGCATCGCCGCACCGCAGGACGCCATCGCCGCTGTCGAGAGCGACGACCCGGAGAAGAAGGCGATCGTCGAGGAGACCGTGCGCGCGATCTACGCACCGGTCATCGACGTGCACTGGGTCACGATCAAGCAGCTCGCCCAGCTCGAGCCGACCCTGGTCGAGACGGTCGCCTGCATGATCGGCGACCTGCTCAACGAGGCGCTGCAGGAGACCGTGAACACGATGGGCGTCCCCGAGGCCGCTGCCCGCAGCATCCTGTACGGGCACACCCAGGTGGCCCTCGCGAACGGTCTGCGCGGCGACAACCCGTTCTCCGACGCGTGCCTGATCGCGATGGACTACGGCCGCGAGAGCATCATCAAGGACGATTGGAAGAAGATCTTCCGCGATGACGAGCTCGACAAGAACCTCGCTCGCATGCTGCACCTCGACCACATCGAGCGCTGAGATGGGTCAGCTCGAGGGCAGGACCGCGCTCGTCACCGGCGCGGCGCTGGGCATCGGCCTCGCGGTCGCCACGCGCTTCGTCCGTGAGGGTGCTCGGGTGATCCTCGCGGATCGCAACGGCGAAGGGGCGGCTGCGGCCGCCGCTGCGCTGGGCGAGCGCGCACGCGCCGTGACGATGGACATCTCGGATGAGGATGCCGTCGCCGCCGGCTTCGCCGAGGTCGAGGCAGACGGCTGGGCTCCTGACGTCGTGGTCGCGAACGCCGGGGTGCAGCTGTTCGGACAGGATGCTCAGGCCGCCGACCTCGATCTGGAGGTGTGGCGGAAGACGGTCGACATCAACCTCACCGGAACGTTCCTGACGGTCAAGCACGCGGTGCGCTCGATGCTGCCGCGCGGCGGCGGGTCGATCATCCTCACCGGGAGCCCCACCGGGGTGAACGGCGAGGGCAAGGACTTCACCGCGTACAGCACCACGAAGGCCGGCATCCACGGCCTCGGGCGCACCGTCGCCGCGGCGTACGCCGACCGCGGCATCCGCGTCAACACGGTCCAGCCCGCCTACACCGAGACGCCCCTGGTCGCCGCCATCAGCGAGGACCCCGCCTCACGGGCCGCGATCGTCGGGCGCATCCCGCTCGGACGCGCCGGCACACCCGATGACGTCGCCGGCATCATGGTGTACCTCGCGAGCGACGACGGCGCCTTCGCGACGGGCGCGCTCTTCCAGGTCGACGGAGGCATGACGTCGCTGTGATCTGAGGCACCTGCACTCCCGTACGATGGCGTGAAAACGTATGCCGCGGGAGTGCAGGTGCAGGAGTCGATGGCGACGAAACGGACCAACCCGAACATCAACGCCGTCGCGCGCGAGGCCGGCGTCTCTGTGGGGACGGTCTCTAACGCGCTGAACAATCCGGAGCGCCTGGCCGAGGAAACCCTGCAGCGCGTGCAGGACGCGATAGAGCGGATCGGCTACATCCGCAGCTCTGCCGGACGCACCCTGATCCGCAATCGCTCGGACAGCCTGGGGCTCATCACGCCCGACCTGGTCAACGAGCTGTTCGTGCGGATCGCGCGCGGCGCGCAGGCCACCGCGTCGGCCCGCGGCCAGCGGCTCGTCATGGCGAACAGTCTCTTCAACGCGCACGATCTCGCCTCGGGTTATGCGCAGCACGATCTGCAGGATTCCTATCTGGAGTACTTCGCCGAGGCGCGGACCGACGGCGTCCTGGTCGCCTCGATGCGCGACCCCACCGCGGGGATCGCACGCATCCGCAGCCACGTGCGGCCGATCGTCGTGATCAACTACGACGTTCCGGATGCCGACTGGTGCACGGTCCTCATGGACAATGACCAGGTGGGGCGGTCGGCGGTCGAACACATCGCGGATCTCGGCATCCGCCGCGCGTACTTCGTCTCGATTCCGGATCTCGTCCAGCCCGTCGTCGAGCGTCGCCGCGGCGCGCGCGCCGGCGCGGCGGCACGCGGCGTCGATCTGATCGAGGTCACCTCGGGCGGCCTGGATTCCGCGGCCGGCGAGGCCGCCGCCGCAGATCTCCCCCTTCATGCAGGCGGCGAGCGGGTCGCGATCCTCGCGCTGTCCGACGATCTCGCCGCCGGCGCTCTCGCGCACCTGCGGCGACGCTCGGATCTGCGCGTCCCCGCGGATGTCGCCGTGGTGGGCATGGACGGTGACCATCACGACAACGGGCTCGACTGGATCACCCTGACCTCGATCGAGCTGCCCGGTCAGGTGATGGGAGCCGAGGCGATCCGCCTGCTGAACGCCGAGGCCGAGCCGGGGCACGTGCACGAGCGCGTCGTGGTGCCGGTGCCGCTCACGCTCCGGCAGAGCACGCTCGGCGCGTGAGAGCGGCGACGGCGCTCAGCGCGCTTCGCGCAGCCCCACGCGCACGAGATGCTCGTTGACGAAGCGGCCATCAGGGTCCAGGCGCTCGAACACCGCACGGGCGTCGGCGAGCCGCGGCACGACACGCTCGATCTGATCGCGCTCCATCAGGTGGCGCTTCCCCCAGTGCGGTCGGGCATCGAAGCGCGCGAGCACCGGCTCGATCACGCTCAGTGCCTCGGTGACCTCTTCTGGGTGGTTCTCCCAGGTGAAGTGGATGATGAAGGCGTCGCGCTGGTAGGCGCCACTGAGCCACAGGTCGTCGGATGCCGCTGTGCGCAGCTCGGTCCAGATGAGGTGCTCCGTGAACGGGGCCATGACGGCGCGGACGGCGCGCACGGCCTCTGCCGCATCGGCGCGGTCGATGAAGTACTCGGACTGGATCTCGTCGCCTCGGGACGGCTCGGCGTCGGCGCGGAAATGCGGAAGCCGCTCGTACCAGGGGCCTGCGGCCCCGATCAGTGTCACGTTGTCGCCGAGGCCCAGGGGTTCGAGGGTTTCGGAGAGACGGCCGCCCAGGAGCTCGGCCGGTGCGGTCGCCGCGGCATCCGTCGCCCGCCGCTTGACCCACACCCAGCCGAGGTCCTCGCCCCAGCGGGTGAAGACCGAGACGCTGTCGCCGACCGAGGTGACGGCGTCGATATCGCCGAGCAGGGTCTCCCACGTGACGCCGGCGTAGAGGTCCTGACGGACGAGGTACGTGGGCTGGATGTCGAGGGTCAGCTCGGTGAGGATGCCGAAGGCGCCGACGCCGACGGCGAGGGCCTCGAAGTCGGCATCGCCGCGGCGGACCTCGTGCGCGTCACCAGCCGCATCCAGGAACCGGATGCCGGCGACCGCACTGGAGAGCACGCCATTGCCGTCGCCGGAGCCGTGCGTTCCGGTCGAGGTGGCGCCACCGACGCTGATGTGCGGGAGGGACCCGGTGTTGTGCAGTGCCCAGCCCGCCGCATGGAGCTGCGCGGCGAGCACGCCATAGCGGGTCCCGGCCGTCACACGGACCGTGCGGGATGCCTCGTCGATCGTGATGGGACGATCGAAGGTCGCCATCTCGATGAGCGTGCCAGTGGTGTCGGGGAGGTCGGTGAACGAGTGCCGCGTTCCGAGCGCGTGCACGGGGCCGGTCCCGTCGAGAGCCGCGCGCAGTTCGTCCTCGTCGGACACGACGATGTGCCGCGGTGCTCGATACTCGTACGTCCCCGCCCAATTGCCTGCCATCACGGCCCTTTCCTCCGGGGTGCCTCAGTGCTCCCTCGCCGAGACTATCGGGCAATTGGTCAACCGGTTATTGTTGTGACGTGGTGTCGACGATGAGTACCTGGTGGCGGACGGATGCCGTGGTGTGGAGCGCGCACGACTGGAGCATCGAGGTGCGCGGCGATGAGCTCGCCGAGATCCGGTACGACGGACGGATGCTGCTGCGCGCGGTGCGCTCCGCGGTCCGCGATCGGGGCTGGCAGACGGTTCCGGTGCAGGTGCTGTCGCTGGACTCGAATACGTCGTCGCTGACGTTGGGCCTGCGGCACGAGGGCCTCGGTGCGCGGCTCGACTCGATGCTGCGGGTGACTGCTCAGGAGAACGAGCTGCGGATCGCGTGGGATGCCGTCAACGAGGAGCCGTTCGACACCTGTCGGACCGGACTCGTCGTGCTGCACCCCGCAGAAGACGCAGGCCGGGCGGCGGTCGTCGAGCACCCCGACGGGTCTTCGGAGTCGGCGGCGTTCCCGCGGCAGATCAGTCCGCATCAGCCGATCGTCGACATCCGATCCCTGCGTGTCGAGGATGAGTTCTCGCTGGAGTTCTCCGGCGACGTCTTCGAGATGGAGGATCAGCGGAACTGGACGGATGCGTCGTTCAAAACGTACAGCCGCCCGTTGGACTTGCCATATCCCTACGCTCTGGATGCCGGTGAGCGCGTCGAGCAGTCGGTCACGATCCGAGTTCTCGGAGCCGCGACGGAGACGCCGCCGATGGGCGATGCACTCAAGCTCACCGTCGTCGAGGCAGGCGCATTTCCGGACGTGGGGGTCGAGGCGTCGACGGCGCCGGATCCTGTTCCCGTGTCGGACGTCGGGAGCTTCCGTGTCGTCGAGGTGAATCTGCAGTCCTCGAACTGGCGGGCGACGCTCGAGCGAGCCGCGGCGGACGAGGTGCCGTTGGATGTGCGCATCGTGACCGACGGCAGTGCGACGCCCCTGGCCGAGGCCGCTCGCGCGGTCGGCCGGTACGTCGACGCCCCCGGGGTCCGGAGCGTGACGGCTTTCGATGCGACAGAGCACGTCAGTGACACGCGAGTGGTGTCTGCCCTGCGTGCGGCGATGACGACATCCGGACTGTCCGTGCCCGTACTCGCCGGCGCGCGATCGCACTTCACCGAGCTGAACCGCGAGCAGGCACGGATCGCCCGCGACGTGGACGGGATCGTCGTGAACACGACTCCTCTGTTCCACACGCTCGACACCGAACAGCTCGTCGAGGCGCTCGCGATGCAGCGGCTGATCGCCGAGCAGTCCGTGGCGATCGCGGACGGCCTGCCGGTGCACATCGGTCCGGTGTCGTTGCGGCCGCGGTTCAACAACGTGGCGACCACGCCCGAGCCTGCGCCGACGCGGATGGACCTGGCCGAGGGATACGGTGCGGAGTTCACGGGTGCGGTCGATGCCCGGCAGGGTGCTCCCGAGCTGGGCGCCTGGGTGATCGCGAGCGCAGCCGCTCTCGCGGTGTCCGGTGTCGCGTCGGTTTCGTGGTTCGAGACCTGGGGTCCGCGCGGGCTGGACTCTGCGGCGGGGCGCACCTCCGCAGCCGATGCCGTCGACGCCCTCGTGTCGATGGTCGGCGGGACGCTGCTCGCGGGCGCGAGCCCTGACGGGCTGGTCTGGGCGCTCGGCTCGCGGACGGATGCCGGCGACACCGTGCTCGTCGCCAACGTCGGCCGCGCCGAGCGGCGCGTGACGATCGCCGGTGCGGGGGACGTCGCCGTCGGGGCCGGCGCGTGGGCGAGAGTGACCCCGTAGGTTCAGCGGATGCGCCATCTCATCCGCCTGACCGACTGGACCTCGGCCGACGTCGACGACGTCTTCGCGCTGGCGCACCGCTTTCGTGCGGATGATGGTCCACGCTTCGACGGCGCGGTGGCGATGTTCTTCCCGCCCTCCAGCATCCGGACGCGCGTGTCGTTCGAACGCGGAGCCGCTCGGATGGGACTGCAGCCGATCGTCTTCCCGCCGGAGTCCCTCGACAAGCCGGAGGCGCTCGCGGACGTCGCGGGCTACCTGGCGCAATTCGTGGATGCCGTCGTCGTCCGGCATCCGGACATCTCCGCCCTGGAGCACCTGCGGATGTCATCCTCACCGACGCGCCGGGGCGGGATGCCGAGGCTCTGGCCGGCTATCGGATCACCGCCGAGGTCCTGGCGAAGGCGCCGGCGGGCGTGCGGCTCGCACCGTGCCCGCCGTTCCTGCGCGGACGGGAGGTCACGGCGGATGCGATTGCCGGGCGGGCGTTCGTCGGGTACGAGTTCAAGCGCGCCCTGGTTCCGGTGCAGCAGGCGATTCTCGCGCACTGCATGGCGTAGTACCTTGCCGGTCAGAAGGGTGGTGGGTCTTCGCGGGTGGTGAATCCCGTGGGTGTGGTGAGTTGGATGGTGCGGTTGGGGCGGGATCGGTAGCGGGTTCGGGTGCGGTGTCGGTGGGTGTGGTGGTGGGGGCAGAGGGGTGCGAGGGAGTCGGTGTTGGTTCTGCCGCCGGTGGCCCAGGGGCGGCGGTGGTCGATGTCGGCGTCGGCGGCGAGTCGTTCGCAGCCGTCGGCGGAGCAGGTGCCGTGTTTCAGGATGAGCCAGTCGCGTTGGGCGGTGGTGGGCCGATAGGTGCGGCGGTCCATGTTCAGGATGATGCCTTGGACGGGGTCGGTGATGACGCGGTGGAACGCGGTGGCTTCGGTGAAGATCTGCGCGGCGGTAACGGGGTCGAGGGGGTCGCCGCCGACGATGTGCGCCTGTTCGGTGTCGAGCACGGCCTGCACGGCCGGGTCGATCGTGCTGCCGGAGCCTGTGCTGACGCTGGTGTCGGCGACTGTGCG
The DNA here is from genome assembly GCF_054798195.1 of Microbacterium sp. GXF0217. NCBI lineage: Bacteria > Bacillati > Actinomycetota > Actinomycetes > Micrococcales > Microbacteriaceae > Microbacterium > Microbacterium sp. GXF0217. Next base: position 171,286 of record NZ_JBSJZG010000005.1, read on the forward strand.
GGTGCTGGAGTCCGTGCTGCTGCCGGAGTCTGTGCTGGCTTCGGTGGCGTCGGTGGCTGCGGCAGTGGCGGTGGCCGCGGCCGCGGTGGTGCGGGCGAGAAGTTGCACGGGGATGGTGACGAACACTTTCGTCTTGACGGCGGTGTCGGTGCCGACCCCGCGCAGCCAGGCGCTGGCCAGGTCGGCGCGGATCTGGTCGCGGGTGCGGCCGTCACGGGCGTTCTTGGAGAGGTGTTTCGCGGTGGAGGTCTCACGGCGGAACGCGGCGTGTGCTTCGTGGGCGGGCATCAGCGCGTGATGCCATGCCATGTCCCCGTCGACGTCTTCGACCCAGACGCGCCGGTCCCGCATGGCGCGGGAGTGGGCCGCTTCGGGACCGATGGGGTGCAGCCGGTCGGTGAGGCGCTTCAGCCGCCGGGTGAACGATGCGGGCGTGCAGGTCTCGGACCAACCCGCGCAGGCGGCGTCGATCGCAGCGAACGCGGCTTTCTCGGCCGCGCGTTCCGCGGCGGTCGCGTCCACGGGAGCGGCGACCAGTCCGAGGGCGTGCACCGCCCGGCCGACCAGGGACAGAGACGCGAAACCGGTGACCGCGCGCTCCCAGAGGGCGGGGAGATGTGTGAGGGCCCGTTCGACGAGGAACACCTGCCCGCGGACATGCTCCTCGGACAGGGCCATCCGCAACGCGAGATCCATGACCGCGGCGCGTTCCGCGAACTCGACCGCCCCGGCATCCTCGATCCCGTTCAGATACAGCTCCGGGTGTCGGCGGGCGTGCTGGATCACCCGCAGCATCCGCACCGCCTGCAACGCGGCCTGACGGTTCGCGTCCACCTGCGAGCATTCCGCATCCGCGAGCAGCGCACCGATCTCCTCCACCGGTCCGAGGACCGGGAGAGACGAACCCTGCGCCGCTGCATCCATCACCCCCAGTTTAGTAGATATGTTCGACGCGAGCAAGGGGTCACCCGACCATTTCCGAGATCACGGGTCGCAATAGTGACCGCGTTTCGACTGCTCGCCGACGCTCGCGCTCAACAAGCCAACACGAGCGGCCGGGGCGGAAGCCGGCACGATCGCGCTCAATAGGCAGAAGTCGCAGGCCACGGCGCGCGAACACGAATCACCGCCGACACGACGAGGGGCCGCCCCGCAGGACGGCCCCTCGCTTCCCTCTGGTCCCCCGACCGATCACTCCAACGCGAAGAGCGTGTAGCTCTCGGCGTTCTCGGCGTTGATGACGATGCAGTCGATCGACTGCTTCTCGTCCTCGCCCGTCTCCCCCGTCTGCACGAAGCTGTCGGCCTGCTGGACCGCGAGCTGCGAGATCAGCACCGCCGGCTGCAGTCCCGTGGCCAGCAGCGTGCCGGCCTTGATCGCCTCCACGGCGTCGGGGCTGCCGTCGAAGCCGGCGATGACGACCTTGCCGGTGAGCCCGGCGGCCTCGACCGCAGCCACAGCACCGAGCGCCATGGTGTCGTTGCCCGCGATGATGCCCTGGATGTCCGGGTCGCGCTGCAGCAGCGTCTCGATCTTCGTGAACGCCTCGTCCTGGCTCCAGTTCGCCGTCTCCTTGGCGACGGACACCAGGTTCGGGTACTGCGAGATGACGCTCGCGAACGCCTCCGACCGGACGCCGGCGTTGGTGTCGGACTCCTTGCCGGTGAGCTCGATGTACTTGCCACCGTCCGGAAGAGCGGCGACCCACTCCTCGGCGACCGCCGCGGCACCCTGGGCGTTGTTCGCGACGATCTGCGCGGCGGCGACTCCGGTCTCGTTGATCTCGCGATCGATGAGGAACACCGGGATGCCGGCATCCTTGGCTTTCTGCACCGGGCCGATCGACGCATCGGCGCCGGCGTTGTCGAGGACGATCGCGACGGCATCCTTGCTGATGGCCGCGTCGATCAGCTCGCTCTGCTTGTTCGGGTCGTCGTCGTGCGAGGCGACCGACGTCTCGTAGCCGAGCTTCTCGGCCTCGGCCGCCGCGGCGTCCGCTTCGGCCTTGAAGAACGGGTTGTCGTGCGAGGGGGTGATGATCGCGATGACGCCGCCGGCATCGCCCGATCCGCCGTCGCCGGAACCCGAGCCGGCGTCGGCGTCGTCCCCGCCGCCCGAGCTGCACGCGGCGAGCCCGAGGACGAGGGTGAGTGCCGCTGCCGCGGCGAAGATACTGCGTCGCATGATTCTCCTTCGATCGTGCTGTGGTGCTGCTGACGTCGCAGCGGGATTCACGCCGTGGCCGGCGTCGACTGAGGGGGTGAGGACTGCTTGTTCGCCGCGGCGAGCGCGGCGTTCTTCGACCTCGTGATGCGCTGCTGCGCCTGGTCGAGCATGACGGCGAGGATGATGACCGCGCCCTTGATCGCGATCTGCCAGAAGGTCGAGACACCGACCAGCACGAGCCCGTCGCTGAGGAAGCCGATGACGAACGCTCCGATGAGGACGCCGCGGACGTTGCCCCGCCCTCCGGTGAGCGCCGCCCCACCGATCACGACCGCAGCGATCGCGTTGAGCTCGAAGGTCTCACCGAGCTGCGGCGCGGCACTGGTGAGCTCGGACGAGATGATGAGGCCTGTGGTCGCGGCGCAGAATCCGCTGATCATGTAGACGCGCAGCTTCACCTTCTTCACCGGCACACCGGACAGCTCCGCCGCCCGTTCGTTGCCACCGGTCGCGTACACCCAGCGCCCGAACGGCGTCTTGCGCAGCACGAGCGAGGCGATCAGAGCGAACACGACCATGATCCAGATCGCGGTCGGGATGCCGAGGATCCGGCCTCCGCCGATCAGGAGGAACCCCTGGTTGCCGAGCTCCTCGGTACCGGCGAGCTTCGGATACGTCGTCCCGTTCGAGATGAGCAGCGCCGCGCCCCGTGCGACGTAGAGCATGCCGAGCGTCGCGATGAACGGAGCGACGTTGAACTTCGTCACGAGGATGCCGTTGATGAATCCGACGAACGTGCCGACCGCGAGTGCGACCACCACGACGAACCAGACCTGCGGGTACGCGACGATGTCGAACACCGTCAGTTGCCAGCCCTGCAGCAGCGTGCCGGCGACCACGCCGGACAGCCCGACCGTCGACCCGACGGACAGGTCGATCCCGCCCTTGAGGATCACGAACAGCATCCCGAGCGCCAGGATGCCGTTGTACGCGACGTGCTTGGTCATCGTCACGAGATTGCTGAACGTGAGGAACGAATCCGACAGGAGCGCGAAGATGATGATCAGGACGATCAGCGCGATGAACGCCCTGCCCTCGAGCAGCAGCGAGCCGATGTCGACGTTCTGCAGGCGGTTCCGGCGAACGGCGGAGTTCTCGTTGGTCATTGCGCGCTCCCTGCGGCGTCGTCGGTGTGCGATTCCCCTGAGGCGACCATGAGGTCCTCGCGGGTGGAGTCACGCGGGTCGAACTCGCCGACGATGCGGCCTTTCGACATCACGATGACCCGGTTGGAGACGCCGAGCGCCTCGCCCACTTCACTGGTTGCGAAGAGCACGGCGAGCCCGCGTCGGGCCTCTCGCGCCATGAGCGCGAAGATCTCGGCCTTGGCGCCGACGTCGATCCCTCTGGACGGTTCGTCCAGCAGGATCACGCGCGGCTCGGTCATGAGTGTCTTGCCGATCACGACCTTCTGCTGGTTGCCTCCGGACAGCGAGGTGATCGACGCAGTCGGGCCTGCGGCCTTCACCCGCACGTCGGCCATGCTGCGGGCGACGGCCTCGCGTTCGCGTCGCGCACGGATCCAGCCCATCGGCGCGAACGACAGCAGGCTCGACAGCGCGGTGTTCTCGCCGACCGACATCGTCTGCACCAGACCGTCGCGCTGGCGGTCCTCCGGCACGAGGGCGAGGCCGGATGCGATGCGATCGCCGATCGTCTGCGAACCGAGCGGCTCCCCGTGGATCAGGACCTCGCCGCGCTGAATCGGCGAGCGTCCGGCCAGCGCCTCGAGCAGCTCGGTGCGACCGGCCCCCATGAGCCCGTACAGGCAGACGATCTCGCCTTCCCGCACCTGGAGATCGAGACCGTCGACGGCCAGCCGACTCGGGTTCGCCGGGTCGGCGACCGTGACGCCGGTGAGCGAAAGCGCCACCTCGCCGAACTCCTCGAGCAGGTCGGGCGCGAGACCGTCCGCTGCGCGACCGACCATGTTCGAGATGACCCAGTTCAGGTCGATCTCGGCGCGGTCCCCCGTTGCGACGAGTGCACCGTCGCGGAAGACGACGGCATGGTCGGCGATCTCCAGCGCCTCTTCCAGATGGTGGGAGATGTAGACGATCGCGACACCCTCGTCGGTGAGCTCGCGGATCAGCGAGAACAGCACTTCGACCTCGCTGCCGCTCAAGGCCGATGTCGGCTCGTCCATGATGAGGACGCGCGCGTCGCCGGCGAGGGCGCGCGCGATCTCGACGACCTGCTGCTGCCCGAGACGCAGGTCGCCGACGAGCGTCTTGGGGTCGAGGTCCTCGGCGAGGCGCCGCATCAGCTCGCGCGTCTTCGTCGTCTCGGCTCGGTCATCGACGAGGATGCCGCCGCGGGTGTACTCGCGACCCATGAAGATGTTGTCCTTGATGCTGAGGTTGGGGGCCAGGCTCAGTTCCTGATGGATGATCGCGATGCCGCGATGCGCGGCATCCACCGTGTTCTCGAGCGCGATTTCCTCGCCGCGCAGCTCGAGGATGCCGGCAGTGGGCGTCTCGACTCCGGACAGGATCTTCATCAGTGTCGACTTGCCGGCGCCGTTCTCGCCGAAGAGCACGGTGACCGCGCCTGCGCGGATGTCGAAGTCCACGCCCTTCAGCGCGTGCGTCGCACCGTAGACCTTGGAGATGCCGCGAGCGCTCATGACGATCGTGTCGTCCGCGACGACGTCGACGAGTGCGGCCATCATCCGACCTCGATCGCGACGGGGACGACCGAGACGAGCGCTGGGTTGACGCGCGTGAACGCTCCGGTCACCGTGATCGTCTGCCCCTCCGTGATCGGACCGACCTCGGCGAGCATCCCGTCGCGGACACGATTGTTGAATTCCGTCGCGACCTCCTGGAACTCGAGCTGATTCGTGAAGTCGTTGAACGAGACGGTTCCGGTGACGTCGCGCAACGCCGTGCCGTTGAGCGCGGGGCCGACCTGGATCTGCACGGTCGTCTCGGCGGGAACGCCCTCGACCGTCACGGGCAGGATCGAACCGTTCTGCACCCCGGCCGTCGCGGTGAACGTGACGGGGAAGCTGTACGAACTGCCCGCACCGGGCGCGGAGCCGAAGTCGGCTTCATCGGCGCCGCCGTCGAGGTCGGCGAGCAGGGTTGTCAGGTCGACGGCGTCGTCCTCGATCTGCGGAACGATCTCGCTGTCGAAGCGCTCGTCGGCGTAGGAGACGGGGTCGAAGCTCCCCGCGCTGGCGCTGGCCTCGGCATCCTCGATCGAGACGTATGTCGTGGTGGCGAGGCCGACGCCGACCACCACCAGAAGGGCAACGGTGATCGGGATCCAGGCTTTGATCCTGGGTCGACGCGCCGTCGCGTTCATAGGCTGCTCCTTCGCAGTTCAGCGGTCGGATGCCGCGACTCGGGCGTCGCAATACATCAACCGGTTGACCAAAAGGTAGCAGGGAACATCGAGGGACGGAACCCCTTGATCCGATCGTTACCGCGGTGCGGAAACCTCCTCGCGCCAAACCCGCACGTCCCATCCACGCAGCACGACGTCCTCTCCGATCCGATGGGCTCCGTCGTCGAGCACAGAGGACAGATCCCGGGCGATGCGCACCGTCCTGTCCTCCGAAGACCAGTTGTGCACGACCCACACGCGCGCTCGCTCACCCATGAGCGAGTGCGCGGTCACCGTGTCCGGCCGATGGACGAGCGGCGACGCGACCCGCGATGCCGACGCGGCGACATCCTGGATGACGGCCTTCAGCGTGCCCCGATCGAGCAGTGTGCCGATCACGGTGATCGTTCCGTCTCCGATAGCCCGCCGGACAGCAGCGGCCCAGCGGCCGAAGTGCGGATGCCCGTAGCGCAGCAGCACCTCGCCCTCTGTCGTCGAGGCCTCGAGTGCGTCCATCCAACCGTGCGCCTGTCCCGAGACGGCGCCGAGTTGCGCGGCTTCCGCTTCGATCGCGACCGGTGCCGCGAGGGCGGCGAACTCCTGATAGCGCACGCCGGCCGCCTCGCCGAGCACCGCCGGCGCGGATCCGGCGCGCATGCGCCCCTGATCGTCCCCGTATCCGGTACGCGGTCCGACGATCAGCCGTCCGCCCAGGCGGGCGTACTCGACGAGCGTCTCCAGCGTCCGATCGGATGCGGCGATGAGCCCCGCAGCGATCAGAACCGGGAACCGCGCGAGCAGCGCGGATGCCGTGGGCAGCTGCCGCTCGTTCACGTACCCGACCTGGAATCCTGCGTCGATCGCGGCCCGTCCGAAGTCGCCGACGATCCGAGCGTAGGCCTTCCGATCGGGCGCGTCGGTGCCTGGGACGGCCAGCGGCGGCTCGAACGTCATCATCCATTCGCTGTCGTGCGCGTAGACGATGCCGACGTCGGCATCCGGCTCGGCGTCGGCCAGCCACTCGGCCGCCGCCTCGAACTGCCGCCCGATACCGGCGATCTCGTCATAGATGCGTCCCGGCTCGAGATCGTGGCCGAGCACGCCTCCCCAGTGCACCTCGTGGCCCGAGTGCAGGGTGTGCCAGTGCCAGTACGAGACGAGCCGTGCACCGCGTGCGGCGAGAAGCCACGCGGCCTGCGCGAGCTGGCCGTCGTACGGCGGACGTGTGAGCCAGGCGTTGCCGATCGAGGCTGCGCCCGTCTCTGTGACCAGGAACCCGCCACGCGTCTCCGGGCTCTCGAAGCCCGTGGCACGCATCCGATCGGCCATGAGGATGAGCTGCGGCACATCGTCGGCGTACCACTGCCCACCCGCACCCTCGACGGACAGATCGAGCGCGTCCTGCGCGAGGTAGTACGCATTGCCGCTCGCGATGTCCAGGTGCGCACCGACCGCCACGTCATCCATCGCGGGGCGCTGGTAGGCGATGCACGTCGTGAGGAACGCATCCTCATCGATGAGCTCGCGCGCGAGCCCCGCCTGCCATCCGATGAAGTCGGCCGTGAGCTCGGCCTGGAACCGACGCCACGCGAGATCGTACGCCGGCGTCGTGTTGCCGCCCGGCGCCCACAGCTCGTCCCAGTCCGCGATGCGATGGGACCAGTACGCGAGCCCCCACTCACGGTTGAGCGTCTCGACATCGCGGTAGCGCTCCGCAACCCAGTCGCGGAATCGCGCCACGACGTGGTCGTTGTGGATGAGATGCAGGCCCGCTTCGTTGTCGAGTTGAACGCCGATGACGGCGGGATGTCGGCCGTGCCGTCCGAGGACGGCTCGGATCACGCGCTCGGCGTACCCGCGGAACACGTCGGAGGTGTAATCGACCTCCTGCCGACCGCCCCACGGCACCGACACTCCGTCCTTGCGGACCACAGCCAGCTCGGGATGCTTGCGCGCCAGCCACGGCGGCACCGCGTACGTCGGCGTCCCGAGGATCACATCGATGCCGCGCGCGGCCGCGGCATCCAGGATCGGCGTCATCCAGTCGAGGTCGAATACGCCGTCCTGCGGCTCCCACGTCGACCACACGGACTCTCCGACGCGGATGCAGGTGATGCCGGCATCCGCCATCAGACGAAGGTCCGTCTCCAGGCGCGCCGGGTCGGGAAGGTACTCGTTGTAGTACGCGACACCCAGTCGGGGTCCGCCGCGCCAAGAGCGCAGGCGATCGGTCCGCGCGGTCATGTCAGGCTTCCACCTTTCGGATGCGCAGGGCGATCGCTTCGCCGACGGGCAGGGCGATCGGTGCGGATGCCGTGGCGAACGCGTCGTTGCGCTGGACGTCGTCGAGCGTGAAGACGCTTTCGACCGGCGCGACGGTCATGTTCCAGGTGTCGATGACATCGACCTCGAACGCGTCGCCGACTTCCGGCCGCTCACCGGGGAAGCCCACCGGCAGGCGGAACGCCCAGGTGGCGGGAGCCGAACGCCCCAGGTACTGCACGTACAGCCGGCGAGGGACACCGGCGACATACGCCGGGTCGTCCCACTTGTCGATCGGGTCGAGTCCAGGCCCGTCGACGGACTCGAGAATGTCGCGGAGAAAGGCCAGGCGAGCCGGCGACTCCCCGACGAGGGGTCCGCCCTCGACCATGTGCAGGCTTCCGGATGCCGTGAGGAAGCTCTCGCCGTGCGACGCGTAGCAGCCGGCGACCGTGGTGATCCAGAACTGATCCACCAGCTCGCGAGCATCCAGATTGCCCCACCGCTCCGGAATGTCGCCCTCGTACTTGATCTCGTCGAGCACCACTGGCTTGCCCCACACGTCGCGGTACAAGCTCGCACGGCCGAAGTCGGTCGTGACCGATCCGTTCTGGATCGAGGCGTGCGTGACCCACGGCTGGTTGTTGTCGTACAGCTCGATCCAGTTGTGGATCGAGCGCAGGTGGTCGTACGGGTCAATCTCGGCGAGCAGCTCGCCCGTGCGGTTCCAGCGCTCGGCCGGTCGTTCGAGCTGGTCGAACTCGTTGCACAGCGACCACCACACGTGCGGCTGAGCAGCGAGGCGCGCCACGAGGTAGCGGAGGTAGACGGCATCGTCGGCCTCGGTGAACTCATTCAGCCCGAAGTGTCCACGGTCATAGGCGTTGTAGATGAGGACATCCGCCTGGATGCCCCGGTCACCGAGCGTTTCGACGGCCCGGTCGAGACGCTGGAAGAACTCCGGGACGGGACGCGTCACGTCGTATCGGCCATCGGTCTTCTCGAAGGGCATCAGTTCCGGGTCGTGCTCGACGTATCCGCCGCCCTGCGGGAAGACCATGAAGCGGAACTTGTTGAATCCGGCTTCTGCGATCGCATCCACCGTCTGCGAGAACAGCGGCTCGTCCTGGTGCAGCCAGTTGTACGCCGTCGTCCCGACCGGACGGAACGGCGTGCCGTCGGCGTGCGCGAAGTGGAAGCGGTGCGCGACGCGCACCGGACCGTGCGAGGCGCCGCGGCTGACGGCGATCGATCCGGATCGGACGTCCACCGGCGTCATCGCATCGACGACCTCCCAGGACCACTCGCCCTCCGCCGGAGGCGAGAAGCGCGCACGGTAGGTCGTCCCACCGTCCCAGAACCCCGGGACCGTGACGTCACCGGCGTCATCGTGACGGAATCGCACGACCAGCGGCGCCTGCTCGCCGACCTCGATGCGTTCGCTCCCGATGAAGACCAGCTCGACCGGGCGATACAGCGTGTGGGACATCCTCGTCATCCTCCGACTCTCGTGTTGAACCTGGCGACTCACTTGAAACGTTATCAAACTTGTGCATAATCTACTTCAGTTGAATGACTATGCAGTCACGCATCATGACGACGATGTTCACAGAGAGCGGAGTAGACGATGAAGGTTTCTCGCACGATCATGGCCGGCGCGGCGGCGCTCGTCGCCGTCGGCGGCCTCGCCGGGTGCAGCGGCGCTGGCACCCCGGACGCCGAGGGAGACATCACGTTGACCCTGTGGGCACGAGGCAACTCCGTTCCCGACGACGTCGAGACGGTCCTCGCCGAGCAGTTCCCCGAGTACGACATCACCTTCGAGAACATCCCCGACATCGAGGACAAGCTCCGCGCCGCGCTGCGTTCAGGCAGCGGCCTGCCGGACCTCGTCATGATGGGAGGCAGCCTGCCGTCGTTCTTCAGCGTCGCGGACGAGTTCGTCGATCTCTCCGACCAGGCCGCGGACAGCGATGCCGTGGAATGGGGGCTCGAACTCGGCCAGTCGCCGGACGGCCGGCAGGTGGCACTGCCGACCGATATCGGCCCGTGGGGGTTCTTCTACCGCGCCGACGTCCTCGAGTCGCTCGGATATCCCACGGAGCCGGAAGAGGTCGCAGCCGCGGTCGACTCCTGGGACGCCTATCGAGAGCTCGCGACTGCGATGTCCGAGAGCGGCGCCTTCGCCTGCGATCACGCCGGTCAGGTCTACCAGGCCCGCCTGGCGCAGAACGGCTACGCGTACTTCGAGAACGAGGACGGCGAGGACGTGAACATCGTCGATTCGCCGATCTCGCATGAGGCGTTCGTCGAATCCGCCGCACTCGCGCAGGATGGGTTGTGTTCGAACACCGAGCCCTACACCCCGGAGTTCAACGCGGCGCTGACGCAGGAGGACATCGCCGCGTTCGTGGGCCCTGCGTGGGAGGACGGCCTTCTCAAGTCGGCGGGCGAGAAGCAGTCGGGGGTGTGGCGCGTGACCACCCTCCCCGGAGGGCCTGCGGCGACCGGCGGCACCTTCATCTCCGCTCTGACGGCTGGCGACCACCCGGATGCCGCGGCAGAGGTCGCCGGGTTCATCGGCGGATCTGAATTCCAGAAGATCGGCTATCTCGAAAAGGGCCTCTTCCCGGCATCCACCGGAGTGGCCGCGGATCCGGAGGCGGCGACGCCGCAGGACTACTACGGCGGACAGGACACGCTCGGCGCTCTCGCCCAGACGGCCGAGGATGCCCCGATGGTCTACCAGGCCCCGGACAGCGGAACCGTTTCCGCGCAGTTCTTCGTCGCACTCAACGATCTCGCCGCCAGCGGCGGAGATCCTGAGGACGCGTACGCATCGCTCGTCGAGAAGAACGCAGCCGAGTGACCAGCTCCTCCATCACGATGTCCGCGGCGCCGCTCCGGCGGCGCCGCTGGCTGCTGCACTACTGGCGCGAGTATCTTGCGATCTCGCCGTTCTACCTCCTGTTCGCGGTGTTCGGACTCTTCCCGCTCGTCTTCGCGGTCTACCTGTCGATGGTGTCCTGGGACGGCCTCGGCGCTCCGGAATGGGTCGGCTTCGAGCAGTTCAGGCGCCTGCTGACCTCCGGCGAGTTCGTGGGCGCGTTGGGCAACACGGTCATCATCTTCCTGATCGCGCAGATCCCGGTCATCCTCGCGTCGCTCGGCGCCGCCGCTCTGCTCAGCTCGCCGCGCCTGCGCGCCAAGGGGCTGTACCAGACGTTGTTCTTCCTGCCGCAGGTCACCTCGATCGTCGCCGTCGCGATCGTGTTCCAGTCCCTGTTCTCGAACGAGTACGGCATCATCAACGCGATCCTCGAGGGGATCGGGCTGTCATCGGTTCCCTGGATGACGACCGAATGGGGCGTGCGCCTCGTCGTCGCGCTGATGATCTTCTGGCGCAGCTTCGGGTACTTCGTCGTGATCTTCCTGTCCGGCATCTCCTCGATCCCGCCCTCGCTGTACGAGGCGGCACGGCTCGACGGCGCTGGGCCCTTCCGCATCCTGCGTTCGATCACGATCCCGATGATCTGGCCGACGATCCTGTTCGTCGCCGTCACGGGGACGATCAGCGGCTTCCAGATCTTCACCGAGCCGCAGGTTCTCACCAACGGCCTCGGCGGACCGGAGAACTCCGTCGTCACGCTGATGTTCCTCCAGGTGGGATACATGGGCGCGACGCTGCCGACCGTGAGCGCTGATCTCGGGTTCGCGACGACCATCGGCTGGGGTATCTTCGTGGTCCTCCTCCTTCTGGCCGCCCTCAATTCGCGGGTGATCTCACGCCGCCGCAAGGAGATGTCATGAAGACGCGCCGCGCGTGGCTGCAGCATGCGGTCCTGATCCCCGCAGCCGCTCTGTTCGCCTTTCCGTTCTACTGGCTCATCGTCATGTCGACGAGCACGACCTCGGACATCTTCTCCAGCCCGCCGCGGCTCATCCCCGGGCCTGAGCTGTTCGCGAACATCGAGCGGCTCTTCGGCAGCGTCGATTTCCTGCAGGCCTTCCTGAACTCCGTGCTGGTATCGGTGACTGCGACGGTCGTGACGGTCACGATCGCGGCCTTGTCCGGATTCGTGTTCGCGATGTACCGCTTCCCCGGTAGGGATTGGCTGTTCGGCATCCTGCTGGCGACCATGACGCTGCCGACGGGTGTGATGCTCGTGCCGATGTTCCAGATCTACGTCGATCTCGGCTGGCTCAACACCTACCTGCCGTTGATCGTGCCGGGCGCGGCCAGCGCATTCGGCATCTTCTGGATGCGTCAGGCCGCCAGGGAGGCCGTGCAGTACGAAGTGATCGAGGCGGCCCGCGTCGACGGCGCGAGCTTCCTGCGTGTGTTCTGGCATGTCGGCGCGCCCGCGCTCCGACCGGCGATCGCCGGCTTCACCGTATTCCAGTTCATGTGGAACTGGAACGAGTACATGTGGCCGCTGCTCGTGCTGAACGACTCCGATCTGTACACGCTGCCGGTGGCGCTGCAGCAGCTGAACGGAAACTACGGGACGAGTGACTATCCCGTCGTGATGGTGGGGACGCTCCTGGCCACCCTGCCTCTCATCATCGTGTTCCTGTTCTTCCGCCGGCAGGTCATGAGCAGCGCGACCGCCGGCGCCGTGAAGGGATGACGACCATGAACACCGACATCATCGACCGCAGGGCGGTCGTCGCACGCCACCGCATCCGACGCACGGAGATCGACTCCGAAGCGCCGCTCAGCGTCGGCAATGGCGAACTCGCCTTCACGGTCGACGCCACCGGCCTGCAGACCTTCGGCGACTGGCACAGTCGAGCGTCGGCTCGCGCCGACGGGCGCAGTGCGACCCCGTTGGGCACGCAGGCGCAGTGGGCGTTCCACTGGGCGCCGAATCCGGACGGCGTCACTCTCGACGACACGATGGAGCCGTATGCCCTCCCCGACGGCACGCCGGTCCCCTACCCGACCGCGTACGACTGGCGTCTCACCGAGGCGGAGGCGCGCGCGCAGCAGCCGGCGGGCTACTACTTCTGGGTGAATCCGCAGCGGCTGCACCTCGGCCGGCTCGCGTTCCGGATCACGGACCCGGCAACCGGACACACGGTGGAAGATCCTGCCGGCCTCGCACAGACCGAGCAGACGCTCGATCTGTGGGCCGGGCTGATCGACAGCACGTTCACGGTCGGCGGGCTGAGCACGACCACTCGCACCGCCGTGCACCCCGCACGTGACCTGATCGCCGTCTCATCCACGTCCGAGCTCTTCACGGCCCAGGCGGCGACCGTTCGCCTGTCGTTCGCGACGATCCAGGACACCTGGGAGGCCGACGAGGACTGGACAAGACCGGATGCGCACGAGACCGTCGTCACGACCCTCGCGGACGGAAGCGTCGAGATCTCGCGCCGCGTGGACGACGCCGAGTACACCGCCCGGCTGCGGGCCACCGGATGCCGCGTGACGACACCGGAACCGCACGTCGTGGAGCTCGTGCCCGTCGCCGACCGGATCGACCTGGTCGTGGAGTTCAGCGCCGCACCCGCCACCGATCCGCTCCCCACCGCGCCGGAGGTCTTCGAAGCAGCCGCCGCGCGCTGGGAAGCGCACTGGACCGAGGGGGCGTTCGTCGATCTGTCCGGCTCGACCGACCCGCGTGCAGCGGAACTCGAACGTCGCATCATCCTGTCCCAGTACCTCACCGCGATCCAGTGCGCGGGGTCACTGCCCCCGCAGGAGAGCGGACTGGTCTGCAACTCCTGGGGCGGCACCTTCCACCTGGAGATGCACTGGTGGCACGCGGCGCACTTCGCGCTGTGGGGGCGCCCTGAGCTGCTGGAACGAAGCCTCGCCTGGTACCGCGGCATCCTGCCCGCAGCGCAGGCGAACGCCGCGCGACTCGGATACCAGGGAGCCCGCTGGCCCAAGCACGTGGGGCCGGAGGGGATCGAGAGCCCGAACGAGATCGGACCGCTGCTCATCTGGCAGCAGCCGCATCCGATCTCGTACGCAGAACTCGTCTACCGCGCCCGCGGTGAAGACGCGCGGGTGCTCGCCGAGTACGCCGAGCTCGTCGATGAGACCGCCGAGTTCCTGGCGGAGCTGCTGTGGTGGGAGGACGGCGTCGCCCACCTCGCGCCACCGCTCATGCCAGCGCAGGAGCGCTACGAGGCGGCGTCGACATGGGATCCGTCCTTCGAGCTCGCCTATGTCCGGTGGGGGCTGGCGACGGCCGCCGAGTGGCGCGGTCGGCGTGGACTCGATGTGCCCGCTTCGTGGCAGCGAGCCCTGGACGCCATCGCTCCGCTGCCCGTCTCGACCGAAGGACGGTACGAGGCCGTCCGCGGCGAGACGGCGCTGATCGATCATCCCTCCCTCCTCGGAGCGTACGGCTTCGTGCCCCCGTCGCCGCTCGTCGACCCGAAGATCATGTCGCGCACCCTGGACATGGTGCTCGACGAGTGGGAATGGAACGCGACCTGGGGATGGGACTACCCGCTCATCGCGATGTGCGCCACACGGCTCGGGCGGTTCGACACTGCGATCGACAGCCTGCTGCGCCCCCTCCCCCGCAACCGATACCTCAGCAACGGGCACAACTTCCAGGTGCCCAATCGGCTCCCCCTCTACCTCCCCGGCAACGGCGGTCTGCTCGCGGCCGTAGCGATGCTCGCGGCCGACGACGACGGTCGCGAGCGCGACGATCTGCCATCCGCGTGGCGGATCCGCGCCGAGGGTTTCCCATCGCGCCAGGGCGGCACCGTGACCGAGGGGCGCGCATGACCGCGGCATCCGATCTGCGGGAACTGATCCGACCGACCGCCAAGGAGTCGGAACTCGTCTTCGGCCCTTCGCTGCGCCCCGGGGATTGGCGCAGCCACGGCGTCGACTGCCCGTTCCCGTTCCGCGTGGACGGCAGACTCGGCATGACGATGGTCGGATGGGACGGTCGCGGCTACCAGACCGGACTGTCCTGGCACGACGGGGAGAGATGGTCGGAGCCCGAGCTCGTGTTCCGTCGCGACCCGTCGTCCCCGCACCGTCGGCACAATGCGGCGCTCACATCGATCATCCGCGACGACGATGTCTTCGGCTCCGGCGAGCTCCTTCGAATCGACGGCTGGTACTACGGGACCTTCCACGCCTATCCGGAGGCGGGCTACGAAGAGGGCTCGGCCGTGATCGGGTTCGCCCGCAGCCGGGACCTGGTCGACTGGGAGGAGACGGGCGGCCTGCTGCGCCCTGAGGACGGCGGCGCCTGGGAGCGCGGTGGCCTCTACAAGTCATGGCTCATGCGGAACGACGGACGGTTCCTGCTGTTCTACAACGCGAAGGACCGCGCGACAGGTGCGTGGGTGGAGCAGACCGGCGCCGCCGTCTCGGATGATCTGATCACCTGGACCAGGATCTCGGATGCCCCGTTGCTGCCCATCGGGCCGTCCGGCGCCTCTGATGACCGGTTCGCATCGGACCCCTGCGTGCTGCGTGCCGAAGACGGCTCCTGGGTGATGTTCTACTTCGGGCTGCGCTCCGGTGGGAGTGCGGTGGACCTGGTCGCGACGTCGCCGGACCTGCGGACCTGGACCAAGCATCCGGAGCCTCTTGTCGAACCGGGCCCACCGGGCGCGATCGATGACTGGCACGCGCACAAGCCGGGGGTCATCCGGTCCCGCGACCGCCTCGATCACTACTACTGCGCCGTGCAGCGCGCCCCTGTGCGCATCGGCGAGCAGCATCACCCCGAGACGAGAGGGATCGCACTGGCCTGGTCGCCGATCAGCGGCTGATCCCCGTCACCGACGGCGGAACCCCAGGGTGCTGCGGCGCGCCACCAGGCGCGGTTGGAGCTCGTGGTGCAGCTCGTCTGGCGACCTCCCCTGAATGATCTCGAACAGCGCATCGACGACCAGCTCGCCGACATCCCGATGCCGCCGACTCACGCTGGAGAGCGGGATGAGGGATGCCTCGGCGAACTCGTTGTCGTCGTAGCCGATCAACGCGAGATCCTCGGGGACGCGGATGCCCCGCTCCACCAGTTCCTGCAGGATGCCGAGGGCGAGCAGGTCGTTGACGGCGAAGACGCCGTCGGGGCGCTGACCTTCCGGCAGAGCTGCGATGATCGCACCAGCGCCGCGCCCGGCGGACACGGATCGCTCGGCCACCGGGATCTCGCGGAGTTCGATGCCCAGGTCGCGTGCCGCCGCATCCGCTCCCGCTCGGCGCGCAGCCACCTGAACAACCTGCGACGGCCCGCCGATGAACGCGACGCGCCGGCATCCCTGATCGGCGAGATGCTCGATGGCCTGGCGGCCGCCCGAGAACTCGTCGACCGACACCGATGGCTGGTCGGCCGAGAGCGCCCGCTGGCCGAGCAGCACGGACGGCGTGCCCCGTCGCCGGAGCAGGGCGAGCCGCTCCTCGACGGGGTGATGCGAGGCCACGAGCAAACCCCGGACATGATGCTGAGCGAAGGCGTCCAGATAGGCGTCCTCGCGTCGTGCATCCTCATTCGCGTCCGCGAGAAAGACCGAGAGTCCGAGCTCGGATGCCCTGGCCTGGACGCTCGCGGCCGTCTCTCCGAAATGCGGGTTGCCCATATCGGAAGCGAGATAGCCGATGACCGAGCTCACCCCCATTCGCAGCTGGCGCGCCGCGTTGCTCGGCACGAAGCCGACCGCCTCGATCGCGTCGGTGACGCGCCGCGCCATCGCCTCGGACAGGCGATCAGGATGATTGAGGAAGTTCGAGACGGTCCCGATGGACACACCGGCGTGCGCCGCGACTTCTCTGATCCCCGCCGGTGCCATCAGCGCCAATCATAGACGGCGCGGAATCCGAGGCGCTCCCGGATCCGGCGCGTGGACATGAGCGATTCGAACTCACCGAGATCATCCGCCACAGGGACACCGGGGAACCAGCGAGCAGCGAGTGCGCGGGAAGGCGCCGCGCAGCCGGATTCGGGCGCGGCGACGTTGTACACCTCGTACCCGGGGCGGGCGGCTTCCAGCGCCAGCGCGACAGCGAGCGCTCCGTCACGCGCATCGATCCAGGAGCCGAGCAGGTCACGGCGGTAGCCCGGCTCGCCAGCCCGCTCGAACGTCGCATACTCGTCGGGCGCGACGACGTTCGTGAAGCGCAGCGCGGTGATCGAGGCATCCTCGTGCCAGCGGACCAGTTGCGCGGCGATCGCCTCCTCGGCGACCTTCCCCAGGCCGTACGTGTTGTTCGCACTCGTATACGTCTCGTCCACAGGCAACGACGGCGGCGCCTCGACGAACGGGAACCCCATCGCGGTGATGCTGGAAGCGAGCACGATCGTGCGGATGCCGACGCGATGCGCCGCATACAGCGCGTTGAAGGACACCGCGATGTTGTTCTGGAAGGTCGCGGCGTCGGGGATCAGGCCGTTGACCGGGATCGCAGCGAGGTGCACGAGCGCGTCGAGTCCGTCATGCCGGGCCGTCACCGCCCCGAAGGCATCGAGCGTCTGACCGAAGTCGGTCAGGTCGACCCGCGTGAAACCCTGGCCTGCTGAGCCGGCGAGATCGAAGCCGATCACGTCGTGTCCGTCGGCGCGCAGCCGCGCGACGGTGGCGCTGCCGAGTTTGCCTCCGCTGCCGGTGACTCCGATTCTCATGCGCCTCTCCCGTCGATCCCGCTGCTCTTGACGACTTTACTTGAAACGTTGCGAAACTCGTGCCAGACTGCCCGATTGAAACGTTTCGTTCTCCAGGAGGCCCCGATGTCCGTCACCGTCGACGCACCGCGAATCGAACACCACCGGGAGCCGATCGGCATAGGCGAGCGGATGCCCCGGCTGACGTGGCGGATCTCCGCAGCTCCCGACGGCTGGGCGCAGCGCGCGTACCGCGTCGACATCGAGCGAGACGGCATCCGTCACTCGTCGCAGGTGGAGAGCGCGGAGCAGGTGCTGGTGGACTGGCCCGGTGACCCCCTGAACTCCCGCGACGTCGTCTCGGTCGCCATAGCCGTGCGCGGCGAGGACGGCGAATGGTCCCGGCCCTCCGAGGCCACCATCCTCGAAACCGGACTCCTGGAACCCGGAGACTGGATCGCCCGACCCATCGGCGCGATCCGCAACGAGAACCCGCATTCGGACGAGCGCCGACCGTCTCTCGTCCGCACCGGGTTCGACGCGCGAGAGGACATCGTTCGTGCTCGCCTCTATGCCACAGCACACGGCGTGTACGAGGCGGAGATCAACGGAATGCGCGTCGGCGATGACGCGCTCTCCCCCGGCTGGACCGTCTACGGTGCGCGACTGCGGTACTACACCTACGACGTGACGCACCTCGTGAACGCCGGCACCAACGCGATCGGCGCCTGGCTCGGCGACGGCTGGTACCGCGGCCGGCTCGGCTGGCGCGGAGGTTTCCGCAATGTCTACGGCACGGACCAGTCATTCCTCGGCCAGCTCGAGCTGACCTACGCGGACGGCACGCGCCAGGTCGTCGCGACCGACGGCACATGGAAGTCGGCAGCCAGCCCGATCCTCATGAGCGGCCTGTACGACGGCGAGGATTACGACGCCCGCGAAGAGCACGCGGGCTGGTCATCACCCGGCTTCGATGACTCCGGCTGGGACGTCACCCAGGAGCGGCATCGCGATCCCGCGACGCTCGTGGCTCCCACCGCGCCCCCGGTGCGGGCGACGCAGGAGCTGCGGCCCATCGCGGTGCTGACCGGCCCGAGCGGGTCGCGCATCCTCGACTTCGGGCAGAACCTCGTCGGTCGCGTGCGCCTGCGCGTGCACGCGGAGGCAGGCACGACCATCACGCTGCGCACGGCCGAGGTCATGCAGGACGGCGAGATCTACACACGACCGCTCCGCGCGGCGCGCTCGACGGACAACTACACCGCCGCCGGACGGGACGTGGAGGAATGGGAGCCTCGATTCACGTTCCACGGATTCCGCTACGTCGAGGTGACCGGTTGGCCGGGCGACCTCGATTCAGACGTCGCCGCCGGCGCCCTCGTCGCCCGCGTCCACCACACCGACCTCGAGCGCACCGGCTGGTTCGAATCGTCCGATCCCGCCCTCAACCGCCTGCACGAGAACGTGGTGTGGGGCATGCGCGGCAACTTCGTCGACATTCCGACCGATTGCCCTCAGCGCGATGAGCGCATCGGGTGGACCGGTGACATCCAGGTGTTCGGGCCCACCGCAGCCACGCTCTTCGACGTCTCCGGGATGCTGTCCGGATGGCTCAAGGATGTCGCGATCGAGCAGCTGCCGGATGGCACGGTGCCCTGGTACGTCCCCGTGATCCCCGCGGTCGACAAATGGACGCCGATCCGCCCCGGCGCCGCATGGGGCGACGTAGCCACGCTGCTGCCCTGGACCCTGTACGAGCGCTTCGGAGACACCGGAGTGCTGCGTGCGCAGTTCGACAGCGCTCATCGCTGGGTCGACCTGCTCGAGCGCCTGTCCGGCCCGTCCCGGCTGTGGGACACGGGGTTCCAACTGGGCGACTGGCTCGATCCGGCGGCTCCGCCGGAGGACCCGGCCGATGCGCTCACCGACCGCTATCTCGTCGCGACCGCGTACTTCGCGAAATCTGCGCGCACGGTGGCGCGGATGGCCGAGGTGCTGGGCCTGGAAGCCGAGCGCGTGCACTACGACACGCTCGCCGATGAGGTCGTCGAGGCGTTCTCGAACGCTTATGTCCACGCGGACGGAACCATGACCAGCGACGCGCAGACGGCGTACGCGCTCGGCCTGCGGTTCGACCTCATCACGGACTCGGAGCGTCGAGCCGCCGCGGCTTCCCGGCTCGCGCAGCTCGTGCACGATGCAGGTAATCGCGTCGCCACCGGCTTCGTCGGCACACCGCTGGTGTCCGATGCCCTGAGCGGCGGCGGACAGCTGGATGCCGCGTACGACCTGCTGCTCGAGCGCGAATGTCCATCCTGGCTCTATCAGGTCGAACAAGGGGCCACGACGATCTGGGAACGCTGGGACTCACTGCTGCCGGACGGCACCGTGAACCCGGGCCAGATGACCTCCTTCAATCACTACGCGCTGGGCGCCGTCGCGGACTGGATGCACCGGGTGATCGCAGGCCTCGCCCCCGAGTCCCCCGGTTACCGGCGCATCCGCTTCGCACCGCGGCCGGGCGGCGGACTCACGTCAGCATCCGCACGCCAGCTCACGGCGTACGGCGAGGCGTCGATCGTGTGGCGCTGCGAAGGCGGGCGCCTGCATGTCGACCTGCGGATTCCGATCGGTGCGGATGCCGTGATCGCTCTGCCGGGCACGGAGGAGGAGGTCGTCGGAGCAGGTTCTCACACCCGGACGATCGTGCTGACCTGATTCGCCCTCCAGCGGCGGCCGGAAGGTCGGCACTGGCGCCGAAGCCGCGGACTGAATATCCTTTCGTAAGCGAATCCTCAATCGGATCGTCACGATCGGAGTCCTCGTGTCCCTACCCCGCTACACTCGCCCCGCCGACGGGCAGGTTCGCCTGCTCACCAAGGTCGCGCGAATGTACCACGAGCGCGGCATCCGTCAGGCCGACATAGCCACCGCGCTCAATATCTCACAGGCCAAGGTCTCCCGCCTGCTGAAACGAGCCGAAGCCGTCGGCATCGTGCGGACCATCGTGACGGTCGCCCCCGGCGTCCACGCCGAGCTCGAAGAGCGCCTCGAAGAGCGGTACGGTCTGTCCGAGGCCGTCGTCGTGGACGTCGCCCCCGACGCGGACGAGAGAGAACTGCTCGCCTCGCTCGGCGCCGGATCCGCGGCGTACCTCGAAGCGACGCTGTCCGGCGCCGATCGCATCGGCGTCTCGTCGTGGAGCCAGACGATCCTCGCGATGGTCGACCGGATGCGGCCCTTCACCGTCCGCGGCGCGACCGAGGTCGTTCAGCTGCTCGGCGGCGTGGGCGCCCCCGAGGCGCAGAGCCATTCGAATCGCATCCTCGGAGAACTGGCTCGCACGCTCGGCGCCGAACCGGTCTACGTACAGGCCCCCGGCGTCGTGGCCGACCCGGCGATCCGCGACAGCCTGCTGTCCGACCCGTCGATGCAGGAGGTCACTCGGCACTGGAACGAGCTGACGATGGCGATCATGGGCATCGGCAGCATCGAGCCATCCGATGTGCTGGCGACCAGTGGGAACGCCTTCGCCGCGGAAGAGCGCGAGGGACTGCTCGAGCAGGGTGCCGTCGGCGACATCTGCCACCGCATCTTCCGCGCCGATGGCTCGAGGGTCCTCGGCGCCCTCGACGACCGCATCATCGCGATCACGGTGGAGAACCTGCAGCGCATCCCCCGCCGCGTCGGCATCGCCGGCGGTGACCGGAAACTCGAGGCGATCCACGGCGCGCTGGCCGGCGACTGGGTGACCACGCTCGTGACCGATCTGCGCACCGCCGAGGCACTCGCGCAGCGCTGAGAAGGTCTGCATCGGTCCGCCATCCGCACCCGCACAACGAGACCTCCCGCCGGGAAGCGTTCTCGCTTCTCGGCGGGAGGCCTCGTCCGCCCGACTGCTACTTCGCGTCGTCCCAGGCGGACTGATAGATCTCGACGTAGCGCTCGCTGCCGTTCGAGACGAGGGCATCCTGGAACGCCTGCCAATCGGCGTCGCTGTCGATGTCGCGCACACCGGTGACGAACTCGGCACTGGCCTGCTGCACCAGGGTCTCGATGTTGGTCTGCACGGTCGACAGTTCAGAGGAGTCGTCCTCCGAGATCCAGAGGTTCCAATACGGGAAGGCCTCCTCAGGGCTGTTCGCCGCGTAGGGTTCGGTCGCTTCGAACAGGCGCCGCTCGTACCCGGCGAGGTCGTACACATCCTCCGACACCACCTGCGCGCCGCGGAATTCCGTGCTCCCGTAGTACTGCGCAAGCGGGCCCCAGGCGACGTTGGCGTTCTGCGTGGCCTCGGCACCGCTCAGGCGGTGACGCAGATACAGCGGCTCGAGCGACTCGTCCAGCGCGACGTCGCCGGCAGCAGGTCGATCCCAGGCCACGCCCTCCTCGCCCCATTCGGCGCGGAGGTGGTTGTCGTAATCGATCATCCAGTCGACGATCTTCACGAGATTCGCGGCATCCGCATCGCTGGCGTTGTTCGTGATGACCAGCGAAGCGCCAGGGACCGACGACAGCAGCTCGGAGGCGGGCGAGCCGTTCGGTCCGGTCAGCGGCGCGACCGGGTCGTACTGCTTGTCACGGCCGTCCTCCTGTCCGATCGTGACGAAGACTCCGGGGTGCCCGACCGTCGCCGCGCCGAGGATCGGGGCGCCGGCGACGTCACCCAGCGCGAGGAGCGCATCCTGGTTCTGCGTGAATGCGGACTCGTCGACGAGTCCCTCCTCGTAGAGCGAGTTGACGAACTCCAGACCGTCTCGCCAGCCGTCCGAGGTCGGCTGCAAGGTCACCGTGTCGCCCGCAAGCGCCAGTGAGGCCGGGATCGACGCGTCCGTCGTCGCTGCCGGCACGTAGACGAAGGGGTTCATCAGGTAGGGCAGCACCGAGTTGGCTCCCGGCGTTCCGGACAGCGGCACCTCGTCAGCCTGGCCATTGCCGTTGGGGTCCTGATCGCGGAACGCTGTCAGTACCGCCCGGAGCTCGTCTGGCGTGGTCGGCTGCTCCATGCCGACGGCATCCAGCCAGGCCGAGTTCATCCAGAGCTTCGACGGGTAGCTGCAGTGGAAGCAGTCGTTCCATTGCGGCAGCCCCCAGACGTTTCCGTCCGGAGAGGTGGCCAGCTGCTCCCATTCGGGCGTCTCCTCCCACGCCTTGGTCAGGTTGGGCGCGTTATCCGCGAGCAGGTCGTTCAGCGGCCGGATCACCCCCTGCTTTCCGAACTTGACCAGCTCGGCCTGGGTGAACTGATCCACCCACGGGATCATCAGGAACGCGTCAGGGTAGTTCCCGCTGGCGAGCGCGATCTGACGAGCCTCTGATGCGGAACCGGCATCCCAGGTCGTCGTCTCGAACTGCAGGTCCACGTCGAACTCCTCCTCGAGGAAGAGCGTGAACTCGTTCGTATTGAGATCCGAATCCGCCCCCTGCGGACTGAAGATCTTGATGACTCCGTCATCGGCCGGCTTCTCCGCCTGGGGTGCACACGCACCCAGCGTCAGAGCGAGCCCGCCGGCGGCGATCGCCGCCACGGATCGGGTGAAGCGTTTCATGTGTTGCCTCTCTTCATCGTGAGGTGGGAGCCGCCGGACCGGGCGTCCTGGCGACGTGCGAGGTGTCAGCCCTTCACAGCGCCCAGGAGCAGGCCCTTGGTGAAGTAGCGCGCCACGAACGGATAGATGAGCATCATCGGGACCGTCGAGACCACGATGAGCGAGTACTTCAGCAGGTTCGACAGCTGCTGCCTCTCCAAAGCCGATGTCGCATCTCCACCCGCATCGTTGTTGAGGATCAGAATGTTCCGCAGGACCAGCTGAAGGGGGTACAGGCTGTCGTCGCGGAGGTAGATCAGCGCATCGAAGTAGGAGTTCCACTGCACGATCGCGTACATCAGTGCGATGACCGCGATCATCGGACCCGACAGCGGAAGGACCACTTTCCACAGGATGCGGAGATCGCTCGCGCCGTCGATCTCGGCCGCTTCACGCAGCTCGTCAGGGATCGCGGTGCGGAAGTACGTGATCGCGAGGATCGTCGGCCACACCGCGACCGCGTTGGGGATCAGCATCGCCCAGCGGGTGTCGAGCATCCCCATCGACTGCACCACGAGATAGGTCGGGATCAGTCCGCCTGCGAAGAGCATCGTGAAGACGACGGCGCCGGTGAGCACCTTCCGTCCCACGAAATCGACCCGCGACAGCGGATAGGCGATCATGACGGTGAGGGCGACGCTGATGGCAGTGCCGACGACCGTGTAGTAGATCGAATTCCCGAAGCCCTTCAGGATCTGCGGGCTGCTCAGCGCGACTTCATACCCGCGCAGCGTGAAGTCGACCGGCCAGAGGAACACCTCACCGGCCGATACCGCAGCTGGGCTGCTGAACGAGCTCACGACGATGAACCACAGCGGCAGCAGCACCACGAGAAGGAAGGTCGTGAGGAGGATGTAGACCCCCACCAGGAAGAACTTGTCGACTGTGGATTCGCGAACCCTGGTCGCCCGACCGAGGGTGCGTTGAGCCGTCTTCGTGTCGTTCACCACAGTCCGTTCCCCGTCACGCGCTTGGACACGGCGTTCACGCCGAGCAGCAGCGCAAGATTGATCACCGAATTGAACAGCCCGACGGCCGTGCCGAGGCTGAAGTCGGCATTCTGGATGCCGATCTTGTAGGTGTAGGTGGCGATGATCTCCGACTGCGAGAGATTCAGGGGATTCTGCAGCAGGAAGGCCTTCTCGAATCCCACGACCATGATGCTGCCCACCGAGAGGATCAGGACCACCACGATCGTCGGCGTGATGCTCGGCAGATCGACATGCCAGATCTTCTGGAGCCGGTTGGCCCCATCCATCTTGGCCGCCTCATACAGAGCCGGGTCGACGCCTGCGAGCGCCGCCATGTAGATCACCGCCGAGTAGCCGGCCGTCTGCCAGACCTCGCTCCACACGTACACATGCCGGAAGAAGTCCGGCTGGGCGAGGTAGTCGACAGCGGGCAGACCGAAGAAGCCGGTGACCGTGCTGAGCATGCCGATCCGGGGCGAGAGGATCAGGATCGCCATCGAGACGATGATCACGGTGGAGATGAAGTACGGCGCGTAGGTCACCATCTGGACTGTGCGCTTGAAGAAGCGACCGCGGATCTCATTCAGTGCGAGCGCGAGGATGATCGGGATGGGAAGACTCGCGATCAGCGCGTACAGGCTCAGCAGGAACGTGTTGCTGACGATGGTTCCGAATGCCGGATTCGAGAACAGGCGCTCGAAGTGTTCGAAGCCTGCCCAGGCACTGCCCCAGATGCCCTCGATGACGTTGTAGTCCTTGAACGCGATGACCGCGTTCGCCATCGGCACGTACTTGAACAGAGCGAAATACAGCAGCGGCGGAATCACGAGCAGATAGAGCTGCCAGTGCCTCCAGATGGATCTGCGCAACCGCCCGGGGCGACGCCGTGGCGATCTCCCTCCGGCGCGTCCGGCGGACGAGGACGCGGTCTCCGGCCTCTCCGCCTTCCGCACGCGCGCCGCCGGCGCTTCGACGTCGATCTGCACCACCGCTGAACACTCCTTGTCGATGAGCTCGGCCGCTGACGCATATCGATGCCGCCCCAAGTGCGGCGGTGCGCTGTGACCTCGTCGTCCGAAAAATCGATTGTCTGGATCCTAGCCACCGAATCGGCGCGGATGCAACCCCGTCTAAATATTCAAACGGCCGAATCTCGATCCTACTCGCGGCAGATCTGAGCGGAAGTGGATGTTGCGGAATCCCCCAGGAGAGCGTCTAAGGTGTCCTTGATCAGTAAAACGATTACCTGAGGTGAGGATGTTGTCAGAGTTGTCATCCCCGATGCACGAGATCGTGTTCGCGAGCCCGGCCGCCGAGTGGGTCGAGGCGCTTCCCCTCGGCAACGGGCGCCTGGGTGCCATGGTCTACGGGCGCGAAGAGAACGAGCTGATCTGGCTGAGCGAGGGCTCCGTCTGGTCGGGGCCAGGGCGCCGACCAGATCCGCATCCTGTCGACCCCGCGACGGCGCGGGCAGCGATCGCAGCGTCGCGCTCCGCGGTCGTCGACGGCGACTACGTGGGGGCTGAGGAAGCGCTGCGCCTGCTGCAGCACTCGTACCCCCAGTCGTTCCAGCCGCTGGCCCGGTTGCGCCGGACGGTCGGAACGCCGCCCCCTGAGCCCGCACCCCAGGCCGATGTCGTCCCGGAGAACGATCACGGGCTCCCCGGCGACGGCTCCTCCTCCGCCTATGCGCGCCGTCTGGATCTGCGCGACGCCGTCGCCTGGATGCACGGCTCCGCGGTCCACCAGCGGGCGTTCGTCAGCGATCCGCACCAGGTCCTCGTCGTCGAAGTCGCCGCAGGACAGCGCCCGGTGTCGTTCGTCCTGGATTCGCCGCTGCGACTCGAACGGGCCAAAACGGCCGGTTCAGAAGCGTGGGTCGTGCTCCGCGCACCCGATGACGTCGTGCCCGCCTACCAGCGCGTGGCCGATCCCGTCAGGTGGTCTGCAGACCCGCATGGCGTGCAGGCCGCCGTCGTACTGCGTGCCGTCGGCGGATCCGTGCGCACGCGCTCGACACCGGCGGGACTCGTCGTCGAGGTGGACGGCGATACGACGCTGATCGTCGCCGTGCAGACGACCTTCGCGCAACTGGGGAACGACCCCGAACCGGACGCCGCGGACGCCGTCGCTCGCGCCAGGAAGCTCTGCAGTGACGCCGCAGGGGTCAGTGTCGACCGCCTGCACCGCGAGCACGCCGCCGCGCACGCCGAGCTCTACGGCCGGGCCGAGCTTCGGCTCGGTGCGCCCTCGGAGCGCGGAGCCATCGGACCGGATGCGGACGCGCTTGTCGACGCCGCTGCGACGGGCTTCGCGGATGCGCCCGAGTTGGTCGCACTCCTGTTCAACTACGGGCGCTACCTGCTGATCTCGAGTTCACGGCCAGGCGGGACGCCCGCGAACCTGCAGGGTCTGTGGAACCAGGAGATGCAGCCTCCGTGGAGCTCGGACTTCACGATGAACATCAATCTCGAGATGAACTACTGGTTGGCGGAGACCACCGGACTGGCCGAATGCGCGGAACCGCTGTTCGATCTCATCACCGCGCTGTCCGAACGCGGGCGCGAGCCAGCCGATCGCATCTACGGGTCATCCGGCTGGGTGGCGCACCACGCGAGCGACATCTGGGCCTTCGCGGATCCGATGGGCGACGGCACCCATGATCCGGCATGGGCCTTCTGGCCCTTCGCCGGTGTCTGGCTGAGCGCTCATCTGATCGATCGGGTCACGTTCGCCCGAGACGAGACCGCGGCGCGCCGCTTCTGGCCCGTGCTGACCGGCGCGGCACGCTTCGTCCTGGACTGGCTCGAGCCCCGACCAGACGGTTCGCTCGGCACATCGCCGTCCACCTCTCCGGAGAACAGGTTCGTGTCGGGCGACGGGTCGGTCTCGTCCGTCGCCGCCGACTCCACGATGGACCTGGAACTCTCACGCCATCTGCTGCGTTCCCTGCTCCGGATCGCCGACGAGTACGGACTTCGTTCAGAATCCGTCGACCTGTGCACGGAAGCTGCCGCCGCGCTGCCCCTGATCGCCGAGATCGGCGTCGATGACGATGGGCTGCTGCGCGAGTGGGCCGACCTCGACCGGATGCATGATCCGCATCATCGCCACATCGCCCATCTGGTCGGCGTGCACCCGACCGATGCATCGCCGTCTCCCCGCATCGCGGAGGCCGCACGTCGCAGCCTGGATGCGCGTGGCGATGAGGGAACCGGCTGGTCGCTCGCCTGGAAGATGGCGATGCGCGCACGTCTGCACGACCCGGAGGCTGTCAGCCGCCTGCTCGACCTGTTCGTCCGCCGCAACATCGAGATCGAGCCCGGCCCTGGAGGCGGGCGCTGGCGAGGGGGCCTCTACCGCAACCTGTTCTCCGCCCACCCCCCGTTCCAGATCGACGGCAACCTCGGTATCGTGGCGTCGCTCGTCGAATGCCTCGTCCAATCTCACGCTGGCTGCGTCGAACTGCTGCCTGCGCTGCCGGCGGGACTTCCGAGTGGCGAGGTGCGGGGCCTGCGCGCGCGCGGCGGCCTCGTGGTGGACCTCCGATGGGACGCGGGGGCTCTGACGGAGGCGACGATCACGCCGCTGGCCGGCAGCACCGAGAGCGTGCGCGTCGTGCACGGCCCTCGAGAGCGTCTTCTCCACCTCGAGCCGGGGCATCCCGTGCACCTCACACTCGCCGACATCTCTCAGGAGCACGCATCATGACCGCTGTACCGCACGGACCCGTCCGTCCATTGGACGGATTCCTGGTCCTCGATTTCAGCCAGTTCCTCGCCGGACCCGTCGCTGCCCTGCGTCTCGCCGACCTCGGTGCACGCGTGATCAAGATCGAGCGCCCCGTGATCGGAGACATCGGCCGCGGACTGGCGTTCGCCGGGGCGAGAGCGGGTGCGGACACGGTCTCGTTCCATGCCATGAACCGCGGCAAGCAGAGCGTCGCGGCCGACCTCAAGAACCCCGACGATCTCGCTTTCGTCCGTCGGCTGGCCGGGCAGGCGGACGTCGTCGTCGAGAACTTCCGCCCCGGCGTCATGAAGCGGCTCGGTCTGGACTACGACAGCATCCGAGCAGAGAACCCAGGGGTGGTCTACGGTTCGATCACCGGCTACGGCGATGACGGGCCGTGGCGCGACCGCCCGGGACAGGATCTGCTCGCCCAGTCGATCGCCGGCCTGCCATGGCTGCAGGCGGATCCGGAGCCGCGTCCGGTCGGCATCGCCATCGCCGACCACCTCGCCTCCTGCCATCTCGCCCACGGCATCACAGCCCTGCTCCTGCGCCGGATGCGCACGGGCGTCGGCGGCCAGGTGCAGACCTCGCTCCTCGAGGCGATGCTCGACCTCCAGTTCGAGATGCTCTCGGTACGTCTGACAGAACCGGACGCCGTCGGCACGCAGCGCCCCCGCGGCCCGCACAGCGCACACGCCCACCTCCCCGCGCCATACGGCGTGTACCCGACAGCGGACGGGTACCTTTCGATCGCCATGAACCCCGTGCCGCGGTTGGGCGAACTCCTGGATATCCCCCAACTGGTGGAGCTCACCGATCCCGCATCGTGGTGGGACCAGCGCAGTCGCATCGAATCCCTCATCGCCGCTCGTCTCCGGACAGGAGGCACGGCGAGCTGGCTCAGGGTTCTCGATGGCGCCGACATCTGGTGCGCGCCCCTGCACACGGTCGACGAACTGGTCGAGCACGACGGCTTCCGCGCGATCGACATGGTGCAGAACCTCGACCGCGAGGAGGACGACGGCACGCGCACCACCGTGACCACGACCCGGCTCCCCTTCCGCCTGGACGGTCAACGACTATGGGGCACCAGCGCCGCCCCCGTCCTCGGCGCGGACACCGCTCGGGTCCGCGAGGAACTCGCCCCGGCGAGGGAAGCGATCGCCGGGGGCGTCTCGTGACCGTCTATCTGCGCGGCATCACGTGGGACCACGAACGCGGCCGCGACAGCATCGTCGCGGCATCCCGTGCCTATGCGGACGCCGGTCACGACGTCGAGGTCGAGTGGGAGGCGCGCTCGCTGCAGGCGTTCGCCGATCAGGATCTGGACGCGCTGACGCAATCGTACGATCTGCTCGTCATCGACCACCCGCACATCCCTCAGGCCGCGCACGCGGGACTGCTCGCCGCGCTCCCGGCGGGAGAGGACGCCGATGCCTTCGTCGGTCGGTCGGATGCGAGCTACCGATGGCAGGGCGTGCGGTACGGACTTGCGATCGATGCCGCAGCACAGGTCGCGGCGTACCGCCCCGACCTCCTCCCGGAACCCCCGCGCACCTGGCCGGACGTGCTGGAGCTCGCCGGCGATGGTCGCGTACTCTGGCCCGCCAAGCCGATCGACGCGTTCGCATCGATCTTCACGTTGTCGTCCGCCCTGCAGGGCGCGGATGCCGGTCGGGACGGGTTCGCCGAGCCGGAGGCGTTCTCACAGGCATGGGACCTCCTCGGTCGGCTGCGCGACCTCGTCCCCGCCGAGTGCCTTCACGAGAACCCGATCCAGACCGCGGACCGCCTGGCCGCATCGGACCGCTGGTCATATGCGCCTCTGCTGTACGGCTACAGCAACTATGCGAGAGCGGGCTTCCGCGAGCGCATCCTGCGCTGGACGGACATCCCCGAGATCGACGGGCGACCGCAGGGGTCGATGCTCGGCGGCGCCGGCCTCGCCGTCTCATCCCGCACCGCGCACCGCGATGAGGCGATCGCCTTCGCGACCTGGGTGGCCACTGACGAGGTGCAGCGCGGCGTGTATGCCCAGGCCGGGGGTCAGCCGGGCCACGTGTCCGCGTGGACGGATGCCTCGCTGGACGATCTGACCGCAGGATTCTTCACCGGCACGCGCCGCACGCTCGACCTGGCCAGCCTTCGCCCGCAGCATCCGGATTACATGGCGGCACAGGACGCCTCGTGCGAGCGCGTGCACCGAGGGCTGCTCGACCGCGAACGCGCATCCGCAGTGCTCGCCGATCTGGATCAGATATTCGCCTCGTTGGGAGCCGCGCATGCTCATCGCTGACCGATATCTCGAGGATTACGATCTCGGCGAGGTGCGACGCACGCTCGGGCGGACCATCACCGAGACCGATGTCGTTCTGCATGCCGGGCAGACCGGCGACTTCTTCCCGCATCACATGGATGAGAACTGGTGCGCCGGCGAGGCAGGGCTGGGCGGACGCATCGCGCACGGCACTCTGATCATCGCGATAGCGGTCGGGATGACCGCGGGCGACGTCAACCCGCAGGCGATGAGCTACGGCTATGACCGGATCCGGTTCGTCAAACCGGTGTTCCTGGGCGACACCATTACCGTGGAGGCAGAGATCGTCGCGGCCGCCGATCACCCTCGCCGCCCCGAGCTCGGTCGAGTGGACGAACAGGTGACGGTCAGAAACCAGCACGGCGACGTCGTCCTGTCGCTCGTGCATCTGTACGTCGTCAACAAGCGGAGGTGATCAGGTGTGATCGACACGCATCTGCATGTCTGGGCACGCGGGCGTTCGCGGTACCGCTGGCTCGACGACGCGCCTGAGCCGCTGCGCGCCGACCATTCGTTGGAACAGGGTCTCGCCGCCGTGGGCGCGTACGGGTTCGATCGCGCGGTGCTCGTGCAGGCCGACGAGACACTCGAGGAGACGAACTATCTGCTGGAGCTGGCGGCTTCCGACCCCCGCGTATCGGGCGCCGTCTGCTATCTGCCGCTGGAGGCACCGGCGATCGTCGCTGAGCAGTTACCCCGACTTTTGGCTGACCCCTGGTTCGTCGGAGTGCGCAATCTCACCCACGATCGTCCCGATCCGGATTGGATCCTCGGGGGGCAGCAGAGCCGCAGCCTCGATCGCCTCGAGGCCGCCGGTGTCCCTCTCGACTACATCGCCGTTTCACCGGAGCACCTCCGGAATCTGTGCTCGCTCGCTCGCCGGCATCCCGGCCTCACCTTCGTACTCGACCACCTGGGTACGCCGCCGATCGGACGCGCAACCGGCTATGCCCGCTGGGCCGATCAACTGGCCGAGGTCGCCGCACTGCCGAATGTCGTCGCGAAGGTCTCCGGGATCTATCCAGCCGGCTCCGCAGACACGGGGGCATCCGTCACGACAGAGCAGTTGGAGGCGATTCTGACGACCGCGCTCACGGCGTTCGGAGCCGATCGACTGATGCTCGGCAGCGATTGGCCCATGGGCACCGTCGCCGGGGGAACGGATGCCGTGCTGAGTGTTCTCGTGGCCGCGATCGATTCCCTCGACCCGGATCAGGCGGACGCGCTGCGGCAGCGGACCGCGAGCCGCGTATACGGTATGCCCGCATGACGCGTGCCGAGCATTCGCCCGACGAGGCCTACGCGGCAGGGCCGCCGCGCCATCCGCTGCCGATCGTTCTGATCGGCGCAGGCGGAATCGCCCGCGACGCGCACCTCCCCGCCTACCGCAAGGCGGGTCTGCCCGTCGCAGCGATCGTCGACCTCGATCACAACCGCGCTCGCGATCTCGCGAAGGCCTTCGAGGTGCCGTCCGCGCCTGCGGATCTCGCGACGGCTGTCGCGGATCACGGAACGACGGCCGTCTACGACGTGGCTGTGATGCCCGACGCCTTCGCTGCCATCCTCGACGCGCTGCCGGACGGCGCCGCCGTACAGTTGCAGAAGCCCCTGGGGTACAGCCTCGGCCAGGCGCGCGACCTGATCGAGATCATCCGGCGCAAGCGGCTCACCGCGGCCGTGAACACGCAGCTGCGGTTCGCCCCGCACGTCGCGGCGGCGCGAGCCCTGATCGCCGAGGGCGCCATCGGAGAACTCATCGACATCGAGATCCTCGTGAGGGTCGAGACGCGCTGGGAGCTGTTCCCGCGCGTGTTCGAACTCGACCGCATGGAGATGCCGATGCACTCGGTTCACCACGTGGATCTGGTCCGCTCCTTCGTCGGGGATCCGAGCGGCGTCAGCGCCGTCACCGTCGCGCACCCCGGCAAGTCGCTGGCCAGCACGCGGAGCGCGTATCTGCTCCACTACGCCGACCGACCGCTGCGCGTCACGATCAGCACCAATCACGATCACACCTTCGGGCCGGAGCACCAGGAGTCAGCCGTCCTCTGGCACGGCACAGAGGGCGCGATCCGCGCCCAGCTCGGGCTGCTCCTCGAGTACCCGCGCGGCGGCGCGGACCGGCTGCAGCTCAGCACAGGCGACGCGTGGCGCGATATCGCCGTGGACGGAACGTGGTTCCCCGATGCTTTCATCGGGACGATGGGCGCCCTTCAGCGGTACGTCACCCGTGAATCGAACTCGCTGCCGACCTCAGTGGATGACGTGATGCGCACGATGGCCGTGCTGGAGGCGGCGCACCAGGCGGATCTCGCCGGCGGGCATCCGATTCCTGACTTCTGACCTGCGCTCCACAAGCGCTCAGGCCCGTCCTGGAGGGGCGGTCGATGCGCGCAGCACCAGTTCAGGGGCGGGATCGTCGACGATTCCGCTGGTGGCGCGCGGGGGCCCTCCGGCGGCTCCGGCCGTTTCGAGCCCGGCCAGCAGGAGGTCCACCGCAGCGGCCCCGAGGTTCGCCATCGGCAACCTCACGGTGGTCAGTGCGGGCGCGGATGTGATCGCCGGCCAGATGTCGTGGATCGCGACGACGGAAAGATCCTCTGGCACTCGGATCCCCATCTGAGCCGCCTCCGTGAGCACTCCGATACCGGCATTCACGTTGGCGACGACGACGGCGGTCGGAGCGGGCTGGCGGCCGAGCAGGAGCCGCGCGGCATCGCGAGCCGATCGATATGTGTAGCCCAAGGCGGTCGTGTGCTCAGGCGGCAGCACCAGGCCTGCCGCCCCCAGTGCCTGCTCGACCCCCGCGCGTCGTCGATCGCTGGTATCGGAGGTCGCAACGCCGCCGACGTATCCGATCCGCGTGTGTCCGAGTTCGATCAGGTGCTGCGCGGCGAGTGCCCCGGCGGCGACGTCGTCGATCGCGAGGGTGGTCACGCCGTCGACGGGGCCCGAGTTGATCAGCACGGTGCGCTCGGGATGCGAGAGCGCTCGCGCCACGAGGTCGAGTGGCGCTTCGTCGCCCTTCTGCAGCAGCACCCCGTCCACGAGCCGTTCGTTCAGCAACCGGGCGAAGCCGGCACTGCCCGGCTGCATGCGCGGACTCGATGCCAGCACGACGGAATAGTCGTGATCCAGCGCGCGCGACTCCACCCCGTTCACGAGATCCGTGAACGTGGCGTTGGTCACGTCGGGCACGACGAACGCGAGCATATGCGTGCGCGATCGCCGCAGAGAACGTCCGGCGGAGTTGGGGGAGTATCTGAGCAGTTGCGCCGAATCGAGGATGCGCTGCCGCGTCTCGGGCCGGATTCTGACCGACGGATCGGAGTTGAGCACGCGCGAAACCACCGAGACCGAGACGCCGGCATGGCCGGCGACATCCCGCAGTGTGACCATTCTGGAATCCTATCGGTCGGACGGTCACGCGCACAAACGATTCACCGACCCCGGCATCCTGACGAATGGGGTCCTGAATACGATCGGAGGAATGTCGCGAATAACGATTGCTCAATCCTTCGCGGTTGGACTACGATCGACGGTCGTGGCGCATGATCTCCGACCCGACACCCGCCCCGATGCCTGGCGCGGGGCGGTGGGCTGGGAGGAACGCGACGGCGCGATGCGCGCCTGGCGATTGCTGCCGGAGCTCGTGAACCGTGCGTTCGCTCCCGAGCTGATCACGAACGCGCGTCAGTCCGTCGGAGTCCGGTTGGACATCGACACGGACAGCGACAGCCTCGCCCTGCACGGCGATCTCCTGCTCGACATCCCGCGCGACGCGCGCATCGATGTCGTGGTCGACGGAGAGCTGCATCGGCGGATCGACCTCACCTCCGGACCCTTCGCGGTCGGCGTCGCACTGCCGGCAGGAAGACATCGGGTCCAGGTCTGGCTTCCGCAGGTCGGCGAGACATGGATCCGTTCGGTCCAGCTGAGCGCGGAGGCCGCTCCCTCCGCGCCATCACGCACCCGGTGGACGACTTACGGATCCTCCATCTCGCAGTGCAACGCCGCCGACGGGCCGAGCGAGACATGGCCGGCGCTCGTCGCGCGCGCACTCGACTGGGACCTGACATGCCTCGGTTTCGGCGGCCAGTGCCATCTCGACCCGATATCGACTCGCACGATCGCAGCCGTACCTGCCGACATCATCAGCCTCTGCCTCGGGATCAACGTGATGGGCAACGCGTCGATGTCACCGCGCACGTTCGCCCCGCAGGTCGCCGGCCTGATCGACCAGGTGCGTGCGGCGCATCCGTCCGCGCCGATCGCGGTGATCACCCCGATCGCGGCACCGGGCCTCGAGTGCACACCCAACGCGGTCGGCGCCACGTTGGAGCTGCTGCGCGAGGCCATCGCCGAGGTCGTCGCCGGCACGGAGGATGAGATGCTCCACCTCATCGCCGGGCCGGGCATCCTGGGCGTCGACGAAAGCCACCTGCTGTCAGACGGGGTCCATCCCGACGCCGCAGGGTACCGACTGATGGGCGAACGCCTGACGGCCGAACTCCAGCGACTGCCGGTCTAGCGCTCGGACTTCAGCGCCGCGGCCAGCCGCTCCACACCGAGCCGAGGGCTCGTGAGGACCGGAACGTCGACGGACACGGCCTCGGCCGCGGTCGCCATGGACGCCTGCGCCAGTACGATCACGTCGGCCTCGGCCGCACCGCGCTCGATCGCCGCCCCGACAAGTCGGTCATGCGTCGTGCGGTCACCGCTCACGATCGCTTCGAAGGCGCCGTCGATCACCTCGCTGCTCAGCTCCGGATCGGCTCCGGAGAGGCCCGCGCGCTCCTGGAGCAGACCGAGCGTCGGTCGGCAGGTGGTCGGCAGGGTCGCGAGCACGCGGATCCTGCGTCCGGCGGCGACCGCAGCATCCGCCATGGCCTCGTCGACCCGCAGCACCCGGATGCCCGCTGCGACTGCCGCGGGAGCGGCGAGTTCGGAGATCGACGAGCACGTGAACATCACGGCATCCGCTCCGCCTGCGGCAGCTGCGCGGACGAGATCCTCGATGCGCTCCGGCACCGAATCCGCGAGCCCTTCATCGCCGAGGTCGGCCACGATGCGATCGTCGAGATAGTTCACGACCGTGGCACCAGGCAGGAACTCGGCCGCCA
The DNA here is from genome assembly GCF_054798195.1 of Microbacterium sp. GXF0217. NCBI lineage: Bacteria > Bacillati > Actinomycetota > Actinomycetes > Micrococcales > Microbacteriaceae > Microbacterium > Microbacterium sp. GXF0217. Next base: position 206,428 of record NZ_JBSJZG010000005.1, read on the forward strand.
GGGCGCCGAACGGCGCGATGTTCACCGCTCCGGTGTGCAGAAAAGCAATGCGGGGTTCGGTCATGTCTTCCAGTCTCCCAAGTCTCAGCCCTTGATGGCACCGCCGGCCATGCCGGCCATGATCTTCTTGTTGAGCGCGAGGAACACGATCAGAAGGACGACGATGTTGATGCTCACGGCCGCGAAAAGCGGGCCGTACTGCGTCGATCCGTACTCGTCGCTCAGGCTCAGCAGACCCACCTGGATCGTCGCCAGGTCGGGGCGCGTCGTGAAGGTCAGCGCGATGAGCAGATCGTTCCAGACGCTGAAGAACTGCACCAGACCGACGGTGAGGATGGCGTTCTTCATCATCGGGATGCCGATCACGAAGAACGACCGCAGCGGGCCGGAGCCATCCACCGTCGCCGCTTCGAAGATCTCCCGCGGAACCGAGCGGAAGTACGTCGCCATCAGGAACGTCGTCAGCGGAAGACCCATCACCGTGTAGGTGATGATCAGCGGAAGCAGCGTGTCCGTGATGCCCATGCGGAAGTACACGATGAACAGTGGCACGAGGATCATCTGCCCCGGGACCATGATCCCCGCCAGCACGTACAGCAGGACGCCGCCCCTGCCCTTCCAGATCATGACCTCGAGCGCATATCCCGCCGCGACGCCGATGAACACGATGAGCAGAACGGAGGGAATCGTGACGATGATGCTGTTGAGGTAGTTCTGGCCGACGTTCCCGTTGGTGAGCGCCTGGATGTAGTTGTCGAACCGCCAGGTCTCGGGCAGGGACAGCGCAGGGTTGGAGAGGAACTCAGCCTGGGTCTTGAACGAGCCGAGCACCATCCACACCTGCGGATAGAGCACCACCACCATGAGCAGGGCCACGATGAGCCAGACCGGCACGCGCCGGATCAGGCGCACGGCTGTACGGCGCGTCTGGGTGGGCCGGCGATGGGTGGGGACCGCGACGGTGGCCGCCGCATCCGTGTGGGTGATCGTCATATCAGGCCTCCGCCTTGCGTCGAGAAGATCGGAAGATCGCCAGGGTGAACACCAGGCAGAGCAGAGTCAGCACCATCGCGATCGTCGACCCGTATCCGTACTCCGCGTACTCGAACGCCGTGCGGTACATGTAGAGCGTGAGCGGCGCGGTGGATGTGCCGGGGCCGCCGCCGTTCAGGGCGAGCAGGCTGTCGAAGACCTTGAGCGTGGAGTTCAGACTGAAGATGATCGAGGACATCAGGATCGGAAGCGACAGCGGGACGATGATGTGCCGGACGAGCTTCAAGCCGTTCGCGCCGTCCAGACGCGCGGACTCGATGACCTCCTCCGGGATATCGAGAAGACCCGCGTACAGCAGAACGGCGTAGAAGCCCATCGACCCCCACAGCGTCATGACGATCGCGGTCGACATCGTCCCGACAGTCGACGCGAGCACCTCGACGCTGTCGCCGCCGAAGAAATTGATGATGTCGTTGACCGGCCCCTGATTCTCGCCGACGGCCACGAAGCTCTTGAAGAGCAGGGCGACGGCGACGGTCGGCAGCACCGTCGGGAAGAACACGATCGTGCGCACGAACGACGATCCCTTGCGCAGCACGAAGACGTAGAGCAGGGCGAGACCGTACCCCAGCGCGACCTGCCCGACCGTCGCGACGATCGCGAAGAAGACGCTCACCCACATCGACTGCAGAGCCGCACCGTCGGTGAAGAAGGTCGCGAAGTTCGCGAAGCCGACCCACTCGAAGCCGCGCAGCGTGTTCCCCTCGAAGAAGGACAGGCCGAACGACCACAGCACGGGCACGATCTTGAGCAGCGTGTACAGCAGGAGTGCCGGGGCGAGCAGGATGAAGATCGTCTTGCGATCTCCGAAGATCGAGTTCATCCTCGAACTGCTTTCTCTCAGGGAAGGAGCCGGCCTCCCGGAGGCGAGAGAGTCTCCAGGAGGCCGGCGTCGGGTCAGCTGTTGGCGTCGATGCTCGCCTGGAGCTCTTTCATGTAGTCCTCGGCGGTCATCTGGCCCGTGGTCAGCAGGGTCGCGTTCGTCGAGGCCAGCGAGTTGCTCTTCGGGTCGAACAGCGCTTCGAACCACAGGACGGTCTCGTCGATGCCCGCGATGCGCTCCTGGATCTCGGCGGTGTTCTCCGAGAGGTCGGTGACCTCGCCGTTGACCTTGAATCCGGAGATGACGCCGGCATCCTGCAGCGCCTGCTGGCCGTAGTTCTCCGCGATGCAGCTGATCCAGTCCTGGACCTTCGGGCCGAACTGCTTCGCATTGACGATCATGGGAGCGCCGGCGTTGGCCGGGTACTGTTCGATCGAGCCCTCGCCGCCCTCGACGGCAGGGAAAGGCATGAAGCCGACGTTCTCGCCGCCGATCTGGTTCCGCTCCGGATCGTTGATGGCACTGAGGAGCCAGGTGCCGTCGTACGTCATCGCCGCCTTGCCGGTGAGGAACATGTTCGACGAGGTGTCGCCGTCACGGGTGGTGAAGCCCTCGCCGAAGTATCCCGCATCCGCGTAGTCCGCCAGCGCCTGCGCACCGGCGACGTACTCCGGGTCGGTCAGCTTCGCCGAGCCGTCCTGGATCGCCGTCATGGCTTCGGGGCCGACATTGCGATAGATGTAAAGGCCCATGATGCGCGTCAGCGGCCAGCCGTTCGCGCCGGCCTCGGTCATCGGAACGACACCGGCGTCCTGCAGCGTGGCCGATGCATCGATGAGGTCATCCCAGGTCTGCGGCTCCTCGACGCCGTTGTCGGCGAAGATCTGCTTGTTGTAGAAGATGCCCTCGATGTTGTACTGGTACGGCATCGAGACGAAGCCGCCGTACACCTGCTCGACCGTGGATTCGGCCGCGGGGAGGACGTTGTCCCAGGCGCCGGCCTCTTCGAGAGCGGCTTTGAGGTCCCCGACGAGACCGGCCTTGCCGAGGTCGCCGTCCGGACGGATCAGGGCCGTGCCCGCGATGGTGTGCGTCGGAAGGGCGTCCTGGCTCGCGAGCAGCGTGATCTTCTGAACGGTGTCCGCCTGGGCGACCTTCTGATGCTCGAGCGGAAGCGCCTCGTTCTCGGCGGTGCATGCGCCTTCCGCGAGTGCGGTGAGCTGCTCCTCGAGGACCGGGTTCTCGTTCGCCGTCATGACGGTGAAGGTGTCGGGGTCGGCGCCGGATCCGCCCTCGGATCCGGTGCCGCCGTTGTCGCCGGCGCACGCGGCGAGCGGGACGACCGCTGCCAGTGCGATGCCGAGCGCCACGATTCGGCGACGATTGCTGCGTGAGTCCATGGGGCGTCCTCCTTGACGGGTGCGAAAGGTACAACGACGACAGTAGGAAAAAATCCGTAGTGTGTCAACAGTCAGGGTTGAAATTCTATTCACTTCATGGTCAAATCATGATTGCAGTGACGTGAACGCCACCGGGAAGGGGCCCAAATGACCGCGACGACTTCGCCGCGAGCGCATGCTCGCCTGCGTCCACTGGATGCCGCAGGCGCACGATGGACGAGCGGATTCTGGGGAGGCGTGCACGAGCGCACCCGTGACGTCACCATCCCGCAGATCTGGTCCTCGCTGAGCGACCCGAGCGTCAGCCCCGGCCTGACCAACTTCCGCATCGCGGCCGGACAGGAGGAGGGCGAGCACTCGGGCCCGCCCTTCATGGACGGCGACTTCTACAAGTGGCTGGAGGCCGCGATCGCGCGCCTCGAGACGGATCCCGATCCCGAGCTCGCCGCACGCATCGAGGAGATCGCGTCGCTCATTGCCTCGGTGCAGCGCGACGACGGCTACCTGCACACGCCGACGGTGATCTCGAGCCGCAATCGGCAGGAGGCCATCGAGCTCGCCGATCGATTCAACTTCGAGACCTACAATCTCGGCCACCTCATCACCGCCGGCGTCCGGCACTACGAGGTCACCGGATCGACGACCTTGCTGGATGCCGCCCGCAAGGCGGCGTCGTTCCTCGAGGATCTCGCGACGAACAAGCCGCTCGAACTCGCACGCAGCGCGATCTGCCCGTCGCACTACATGGCCGTGATCGACCTCTACCGGGCGACCGGAGATGAACGGTACCTGCGCCTGTCCGAGGCGTTCGTGCGCGTGCGCGACGACTTCGAGGGCGGCGACGACAACCAGGACCGCCTCCCGGTGCGCGAGCAGACCGCGGTCGCCGGGCACGCCGTGCGCGCCAACTACCTGTACGCGGGTCTTGCCGATCTCGTCGCCGAGACAGGGGACGACGAGCTGCAGGCCGTCCTCGCTCGACTGTGGCGCGACGTCGTCGACACCAAGCTGTACATCACCGGCGGCGCAGGAGCGCTCTACGATGGCGCCTCACCCGACGGCTCGCCATGGCAGAGCCAGATCAGTCGCGTGCATCAGTCGTACGGACGCGCATATCAGCTGCCGCACACCACCGCCCACAACGAGTCCTGCGCCAACATCGGACTCATCTTCTGGGCGGAGCGGATGCTGGCGCTCACCGGTGACGCGCAGTACGCGGACGTGATCGAGCAGGTCGCGTTCAACAGCCTGCTCTCCAGCATCAGCCTCGCGGGGTCGGAGTACTTCTACACGAACCCGCTTCGCCAGGTACGCGATCTGCCGTACCCGCTGCGGCGGCCGGGCGATACTGCGCTGCACCCGACGCCGCCGCCGCCCCCCTCGGACGAACGGCTGAGGGAGTCCTACCTCAGCTGCTTCTGCTGCCCCCCGAACATCGCTCGCACGCTCGCGCGCTTCCACGAGCGAGCGGCATCGGTGAGCGACGACGGCCTGTTCGTGCACCTCTACGGCGGCAGTTCGATCGATGTCACGACGGCGCATGGCCGGCTGGGGCTTCGCGAAGAGGGGGCCTACCCCTGGGGCGAGACCGTCCGCTTCACCGTCACGGCCGCGGACGGACGCGTTCCCCTGCACCTGCGCATCCCCGGTTGGTCATCGGATGCCGCGCTCACCGTGAACGGCGACCCCGTCGCGATCGGCGCGCCGGCGTCCTACACGCGCATCGAGCGCGAATGGGCCCCTGGCGATGTGATCGAGCTGACGCTCCCGATGCCGGTGCGCGTGCTGCGCGGTCATCGCCTCGCCGAGGAGACGACGAACCAGATCGCGGTGCGCCGTGGCCCCGTCGTGTACTGCTTGGAGAGCGCAGACCTGCCGGACGGTGTGGCTCTGGAGCAGGCAGCGTTCCGCCGCGGCACCGCCTTCGTGCCCGTGGAGGCCGAAGTCACCGGACACACCGTCATCGCCCTCGAGACCGAGATCGCGATTCTCCCGCGTACAGACGAGGACTCGCTCTACGCCGACCTCGTCGATGTCGAGCCCTCGTCCGCTGCCGTCCGCCTCGTACCGTACTTCGCGTGGGGCAACCGCGGCGCCGGCGAGATGTCCGTATGGCTCCCCCTGGTCTGGTGACGCGCATGGAACCTCAGCACGTCGTCGCGACGTACATCATCGAGACCTCCCTTCCGCTGCAGCATGCCGCCGAAGTCCTCGCCGGCGAGCAATCGACGGGCACGTTCGTCCGGGTGGAGCGCGAGTCCGACGATCTGCGCGCACGATTCGCCGCTCAAGTGGAGTCGATCCAGGAAGTGCCTCTCACCGGCTCGACACCCCTGCCAGGGGCGGTGGGCGACCCGGCGCTGAGACGGAGGGCGATCCTCCGCCTGCGCTTCCCGCTCGCCAACTTCGGTCCCTCGCTGCCCAACCTCCTCGCCGCCGTCGCGGGCAACCTCTTCGAGATCAAGGAGCTCTCGGCGATCCGTCTCATCGATCTGGACCTGCCTGTCGCGTTCGCCCAGCGCTACCCCGGCCCCGCCTTCGGCGTGGAGGGGACGCGTCGCCTCCTGGGGAGGCCGAACGGGACCATGATCGGCACGATCGTGAAACCGAGCATCGGGCTCTCCCCCGGCGACCTCGCCGAGGTGGTCGGACAGCTCGCCGAGGCGGGGATCGACTTCATCAAGGACGACGAGCTCCAGGGCAACGGACCGTCCGCTCCGCTCGCCGAGCGCGTCAAAGCCGTGATGCCCGTGCTCGAACGGTACGCGGACCGCACCGGTCGCAAGCCGATGTACGCCTTCAACATCACTGACGACATCGGCCGCCTCGAGGCCAACCACGATCTCGTCGTCGCGGCCGGCGGCACAGCCGTCATGGCGTGCATCAATCTCATCGGCATCCCGGGGCTCGAGTTCCTGCGTGGGCACAGCGAGGTCCCGATCCACGGACACCGCGCGATGTTCGGGTCGTTCGGGCGCTCGGATCAGGTGGGGATAGGATTCCGGGCGTGGCAGAAGCTGGCCCGCCTCGCCGGCGCCGACCACCTGCACACCAACGGCATCAGCAACAAGTTCTACGAGACGGATGACCAGGTGCTCGACTCCATCGCCGCGGTGCGCGAGCCCCTCCTCGGCCTCACGCCGACGGTTCCGGTGCTGTCCTCGGGGCAGTGGGCCGGCCTCGCGCACGCCACCTACGACGCCGTGCGGACCACCGATCTGCTCGTGCTCGCCGGCGGTGGAATCCACGGCCACCCCGACGGCGCGACCGGCGGCGTCGCCAGCATGCGCGAGGCGTGGGCATCGGCCGCGCGCGGTGAGAGCGTCGACGACGCCTTCGCCGCGTCCGAGGCCATCCGTCGCGCAGCCGAACGGTTCGGCCCCGTCCGTGTCTAGCTCGTCGCGCGGCGTCGTCGCGTTCTACGGTGACGACTTCACCGGCAGCGTCGATGCGCTTCTGCAGTTCGCGAGGCGCGGCTGGACCGGTCGCCTGTTCACCACACTGCCGGATGCCGCGGCGCTTCAGCGCGCGGCATCGGATGTGGACGTCATCGGCGTCGCCGGCATCTCGCGCTCGCTGCGGCCGGCCGAGATGGAGGCCGAACTGCGACCGGTCCTGGAGGCGTTCGCTGCTCTGGCGCCGGATCTCGTGCAGTACAAGGCATGCTCGACGGCCGATTCAGCGCCCGACGTCGGCAGCCTTGGTCGCGTCATCGAACTGGGCAGGGAGGTCTTCGGCGCACGCACCGTGCCGATGCTGTTCGCCCAGCCCGACTTCGGCCGCTACACCGTCTTCGGGCAGCATTTCGCGGCGGAGCGCGGCACCGTTCATCGTCTGGACCGTCAGCCGACGATGTCGCACCACCCGACCACCCCGATGACGGAGGCCGATCTGGCCGTGCACATCGGCCGCCAGACGGATGCCGTGATCGAATCCGTGCCCCTGCCCGAGTACGGCGACCTGCCGGCGCGCCTGCGAGCCGCCACCGCAGCCGGAGTCGTCCTTGATGCGCTCACGGATCTCGATCTGGAGAAAGTCGGCCGCGCTCTGCAGCAGCTGCCGCGGCCGGTGTTCGCGATCGGTTCCGGCGGCCTGTCGCACGGCGTCGCGGCGGCATCGCCGCGCACGGACCAGACGATCCCGCAGGAGACGGCGACAGGCGGACCGGTGCTCGTCGTCTCCGGCAGTCGGTCCGCGCAGACCAGACGGCAGGCGGATGCCGCGGCCGCGGCGGGCTGGCTCGTCGCACCGCTCCCTCTTGACGGAGCGAACGCATCGCCCATCGTGATCGAGGCGCTTCGCGGTGGGCGCGGTGTGGTCCTCACCTCCGACGACGCCGACACCGATGCCGTCGCCGATCGTCCCGTCCTGGAGACGATCGCGGATACCGCGGCATCCGTCATCGATGCGGCTGTGCGCGCCGGAGCGACCCGTCGGGTGATCGTATGCGGCGGCGACACCTCGAGCCGTGTGACGCGACTGCTGGGTATCGATGCCCTGTCGATCGCGGCGAATCCGTGGGGGAACGTCGTGATCCTGCGCGGTCACAGCGGCGATGCCCTGATCGACGGGATCGACCTGCTGCTCAAGGGCGGGCAGGTCGGCGCCGACAGCCTGTTCGTGGACGTCGCCTCCCTCCCCGTCGCTCGTTGAGCGGGCTTCGCCCCCGACTCAACGCACGCCGAGGAGCACGCTCCAGCTCGCCCGCTCGCGCGGAATCCGATAGCGGTCGGGCAGGGCCGGGCCCACCGACGCGGAACCGAGCCCTTGCTGGGCGTGATCGATGTTCAGCCACACGCGGCCCGAATCGACCAACTCCTGCGGCTTGTCCGCGCGCTCGAGATCGTGCGACGTCCAGCGACGAGCGGTGAAGTCGAACTCGGGGGCCCCCTCCACCCTGAGCGTCGGCAGATCGTCGCCGACGACCTCGAGCCAGCGTGTCCGGGTGTGATTGCCGTTCTCCTGCGGCACGGGGTAAGGCACCTGCAGCCCATCGATCGATGAGGTGAAGCGCCCGATGCGCGACCCCTCGTACGAATCGGCGTACGTCTCACCGGGGCCTCGCCCGAACCAGGTCGCCTGGGCGGCGGCCGCGGGAAGCCCGAACAGCAGCCCGAGGCGGGGCACGGGGATGTCGCGGTCCATGTAGGGCGTATGTGTCCACGGCCCGACGAAATCGACCTCCACCGCCAGCTGGACACCTTCACCCTCGGGCGTCCACGTCATGGTCCAGTCGACTCCGTGCGGATGCGTTCGCGGCGCGGTCCGGCCCCGCACTGTAAGGCGGTCCTCCTCGGCGGACACGGAGTCCACCCGGTGCAGCAACCGATCGAGCATGGTCTTGCGCCAGACGGCGGCGAGGTTGTTGGTGTCGCCCTGTCCGCGATCGTTCTCCGTTGGCGCCCTGTGCAGATCGAGCACGGGTCCGTCCAGTTCCAGGCCGCCGAGGCGCCGCAGGCGCCCCGTCGTCGCATCGAGGACCGCTGGTCCCACGACGTGCTCGCCCGAGGACGATGCGCGCCGCGTTGGCAGCGTCTTCACGGGAAGCACTCCGCGGCGGACGACGTGCTGTCCCCAGGACACGACGTGTCCGGTGGGGGCCCACGACGTCTCGGCGGCGAGCCCCGCCTCGACGGTCAGCACGGCGTCTCCCCGCTGATCGCTCGACGCCAGGGCGGCGATCGCGGCATCCGGAACCGCCACCGCGACCCGGTGGTCCGGTTCCAGAACGGGCACGCCCAGGATGCCGGCCGCAACGACCACGCCGTCGATCTCCGCAGACCAGCGGAACACGAGGTCTTCGGTCGTCGTGCTGTGCCGCTGATTCGCGATCGTCACGGCGTCCGCATCGACCTCGATCGGCACCGTCTCGTGGGCCTTGGTCAGTTCGACGAGTCCCGGGGTCGGCGTGCGATCGCTGAAGACGAGCCCGTGCAGGCCGAACCTCCCGCCGCGCGGCTCGTAATCCACATCGTCGCCGTGCATCGTCCAGGCCGTGCCGTCTTCGGCGTGCGCGGTGAAGCCGTGGTCGATCCACTCCCAGACGAACGCTCCGCACAACCGGTCGTAGCGGCGGATGATGTTCCAGTAGTCCTGCAGTCCGCCGGGGCCGTTTCCCATCGCGTGGGCGTACTCGACCAGCAGGAACGGCAGGCCACGGCGGCGCTCGTCGTCCGCGTCCGAGATCCCGTCGGGGGCATCGTCCTCGGCATCGAACACCATGCCGTGCATGCTCAGCCGACCGCCGCGCGGTTCCTCCCGCCGTCCGATCTGTTCGAGCAGCTCGAGGGACGGGTACATGAGCGAATAGAAATCCGAGTCGCGATAGCGCGGGTCGCGCTCGTACAGAACGGCGCGCGACGGATCGCGCTCATCGAGCCAACGGCGCATCTCGGCGAAACCGTCTCCGGTCATGCTCTCGTTCGCGAGCGACCAGACCACGACGCTCGGACGGTTCTTGTCGCGCTCGACCGTGCGCGCCAGACGGTCCATGAGCGCATCGCGCCACTGCGGCAGCGCTGGCGGGTTGTGCTCCCAGCCCTCGTAGATGAACCCATGCGTCTCGAGGTCCACTTCGACGACCACCCAGAGCCCGTACTCGTCGCACAGCCGGATGAACTCCGGGTGCGGCGGATAGTGACTCGTGCGCACGGCATCCACGTTCGCCTGCTTCATCAGCACGATGTCACGGATCATGGTCTCCCGGTCCAGCGTTCGGCCGGTGTCCGGATGATGCTCATGCCTGTTGACACCGCGGAACGTGACCGGGCGACCGTTGACCGTGAAGACGCCGTCCACGATCTCGACATGACGGAAGCCGACGGCGAGTTCGACGCTCTCGCCCGACGAGCGCAGCGTGCCGCGGTATAGCCGCGGGCTCTCGGCGCTCCACGGCTCGACCGGCAGGCTGATGGTCTCGCCCGCCGGCATCCGGATGCCGAGCTCGGGGATCTCCACCTCGGCATCCACAGACGCATCCACCCGCAGGATGCCGAGGCCGGTGGTGTGGTCGTAGTCGGCGTGCACGAAATGGTCGTCGATCGCGCCCTGCGGGCGGGCAATCAGCTCGACGTCGCGGAAGATGCCGGGCAACCACCACATGTCCTGATCCTCGAGGTAGGTGCCCGCCGACCAGCGGTGCACGCGCACGGCGAGCACGTTCCGGCCGACGCGCACCGGAGCATCGAACTCGAACGGGAGCCGCGAGCCCATCGACCAGCCGAGTTCCTCACCGTTCAGCCAGACCTTCGCACAGGAGTCGACGCCCTGGAAGCGGAGCACGGCCGAGCCGAACCCCTCCGGGACGTGGAACTCGAGACGGTAGTCGCCGGTGGGGTTCTCCGTCGACACGCGCGGCGGGTCCAACGGGATCGGGTATGCGGTGTTCGTGTACAGCGGCCCCTCTTCCGTGCCGAGCATGCGTCGTCGCGGCCCGCCGGCGAGCGGAGTGAACTCCTCGAGCACCCAGTGCGCCGGCACACGCATCGGGTCCCAAGCGGAATCGTCGAAGTCCTCGCGCACGAACTCCGAGCCGCTGCCCTCGGCCGTCGGACTGAGGAGGAAACGCCAGGTGCCGTTCAAGTCGATCACCGGGGCGTCCGTCAGCGCATCGGCCCGCGGTGCGCGGCGCCCTTCCCCTGGTCGCGTGCTCTCCCAGTAGCTGGGGACGAGCGACGGGCCAACGGTCGATGACCCGGGTGCATTCAGCGTCATTTGCATATCCATTCGGTTCTGAATCAAATCTACCCAGGACGGGCGCGAGTGTCCAGAACGTCTCGCGGTGGCGGTCTGCACCTCCGTGGAATCGGTCCCAATCCTGGCGGTCGGGTACCCTCGGAACAACGTCGGCACGCCCGAGCCGCCGCACCCGATGCCACGAGAGAACCTGTCGAATGCCGCACACCCCTGCTCGGCGCGCCCGCCGCCTCGTCTCGACCCTCACTGTCAGCGCTCTCGCGCTCGCCTCGGTCGTCGTCGCCCCGCTCGCCGTGCCAGCGCCGGCGCAGGCCGCGTACCCGGACACCTTCAACCCGCTGGCGATGAACGGCGGCTTCACGGTCTACGCGCGCGAGGACATCACGCTCGGCAATCAGGAGACCGAGGGCAGCATCGCAGCCGGAGGCGTCGCAACCAAGCCCGGCGACAGCCAGTATGCGATCATCCATGTCGCGGCAGGCACCGGCGACTACACGATCCCGTCGGTCGACGGCGACCCCACCCGGCTCCTCGTCGGCTCGTACTCGCCCTCCAGCGGTGGGATCACGGCCATCACGAGTGCCGGCACGTCGGACCCGGCACTGCAGGGCGATCTGAAGATGGTCGAACGCGACGGGCCGTGGAAGGCATCGGCCCGCGCGGACTGGCTGCGCCTCAACCTCTCACCCGCAAACCCGGACCAGACGCCGATCATCGACGCGACGGCGCAGATGTATCCCGATGACGCGGCCCCTCCGGCATCCGCCGAGGGCGACGGCAGCATCTACACGGCTGACACCTCGGCGACCGCGGTCGCCGACTACGTCGAGACGAACGCCGAGGCGGCCTACGACGACGCAGCCGCCTGCCTCGCCGGTCTGCCCGCGTCCGCGTACCCCGTGGCCGTGTCGGAGAACACGGGCGACCGCGCCGTGCTCGCGCCCCTCAGCCCCGACCAGGTGAACGTGGTCGACTACGCCGACATCGCCGGTGCCTCGCTCATCCAGTTCTCCGCCGGCCCGACGCCCGGCGTGCAGAACCCGCTCGTCATCCGGGTGCCGGCCGGCACGACGTCGGTCGCCGGCGCGCGCATCGACCCGCAGGGCGCCTACTCGCCGTACACGCTCTGGGACCTCTCCGCCGTCACCGGCGATGTCTCGATCGACGCAGCCGGCGCCCGCATGGACGGCTCGATCTACGCGCCCGATGCGAACGTGACCGTCAACGCATCCCCGCTGGACGGCCAGATCATCGGCAACAACGTCACGCTCGAAGGCGGTGAGGTGCACTCCTTCCTCTTCGCCGGCCAGATCGCGTGCAACGCCTCGGAAGGCACGTTCCGCATCCGCAAGGACCTCGAGGGAATCGACGCCGACCAGCTCCCCGCCGGCACGACCTTCACCGTGAACTTCACTGCCACCGAGCCGGACGGGACCGAGACGACGGGAACCCTCGAGGTGCCGGCCGACGGCTCCTGGGTGGCGCCTGCCGGCTCGTACCCCACCGGGACGGTCATCACCTTCGAAGAGCTCGACCCCGAGTCCGTACCGGGCTATGAGTGGACGGATGCGACGATCACTCCGGCGGAGATCACCGTCGGCACCGGCACAGCCGACGTGATCGTCTCCAACACGGCAGCTGCCCTGACCGGAACCTTCAGCATCGCGAAGGAGATCGAGGTCCTGGGCGACGACACTGTCATCGACCCCGAAGGCACGGTGCCGGTGGATTGGACGGCGTTCTACGCGGGCGAGCAGATCGACTCAGGCACGGCGGATGTCCCACTGGACGGGACGACCGTCACGATCGACGAGCAGTTCCCCGTCGGCACGCGCATCGTGCTCACTGAGGACCGCTCCGGCGTCGTCCCCCCTGATGGCTACCGGTGGGTGGGCGCCGGCTGGGATCCCGGTCGCACCTTCTTGATCGAGGACGACACGACCGTCGCCGTCACTCTCACGAACACGCTGGCACCGGATGATGCCGGGCGCACGATCTCGATCGTGAAGTCCGCCATCGGCACCGACGCCGACTACGAGTACAGCGTCGGTTACAACACCGACCCAGCGCCTGCACGCACGGATCGGGTGCTGCCGCTCGGCGACCCCGAACTGCTCGACGACGTCGAGACGGGCGCAGAGACGCTGGAGCTCGCGGAGCACGTTCCGACGCTGGACGGCGCGCCGGCGGACGCCGCGGACTGGGAGGAACCGGTCTTCGTGGTGACCGTCGATGGCGAGACGCAGGAGTACCGCCCCGGTGGCTTCGACGAGATCGCCTCTATTCCGCTGCCGGACACCGGCGACATCGTGATCGAAGCCGTCAACGAGCTCAAGCAGGGCACCTTCGTCCTGGACAAGCAGTTCGCATCCGGCATCCACCTTCCCGAGGCACTGGAATTCAGCGTGTCCTGGACGGCGACGACCCCGGGCGGCGTCACGACCGACGGTGTCCTGCGCCTGCCGGGCGACGGGACGCCGGTCGGACCTGTGGATGCCGCGGGCGACCCGCTCCAGTTCCCCTACGGGACCGTGATCACTTACGGCGAGCTGGGCGCACCTACGCCGGAGTGGATCCGCTGGGAGACGCCGGTCGGCAGCACGAACGGAGAGCTCGTGATCGGCACGGACGATCAGGGCACCGTCTCCGGGACGATCACGAACTATCACGCCGTGCGCATCGGCACCTTCACCGTCAGCAAGGATCTGGTCGGAATCGATCCGGACGATCTGCTCGTCGACTCGTTCACGGTCGACTACTCGGCCCGCCTGCCGCTCGGCGACATCGAGACGGGCGCGTTCGAGATCCCCGCCGACGGCACCCCGGCCGGTCCGGTCGACGCGGCCGGCGACCTGGTGACATTCCCGATCGGCACCGTCATCCACCTGAACGAGGCCGAGCCGCAGACCGACACTCTCCCGCCGTCCTATGTCTGGGGCGAGACGACCTGGAGCCCGTCCGATTCCTTCGTCGTGAGCGGCGGGACCGCTGAGGTCGAGGTGACGAACACGGCCATCGAGCAGACGCGCTTCTCGGTGCAGAAGGAGGTCGTCGGGGATGCCGCTGACCTCGTGCCGTCCGACACCGTGTTCCCGGTGCTCTGGGCGGTGGGCCTCGACCCGCAGGAGACGCTCAGCGCCGGCATCGACACCCCGGCGACCTCGCCCTACCTCCCGGTGGGGACGATCGTCGAGCTGCATGAAGGGACGCGCCCCGAGATCGACGGCGTCACCTGGGGTCCGGTCAGCTGGAGCGCGGGCGGCGAGGATCTCGTCGCGGGACCTGCCGGCATCGTCGCGCTGCAGCTGGACGGAGGAGCAGAGGCCGACCCGATCACCCTCTCCATGACGAACACCGCGAACAGCACGCCGACCTCGGCGTTCTCGGTCACCAAGACCGTCACCGGTGACGCCGCCTCCGATGTGCCGGACGACACGGTCTACACGATCGAGTACTCGATCGACGGTGGAGCGGTCGAGACGGCGGATCTCACCGCCGGAGAGAGCGTCTCGGTCACCGACCTCCCGGCCGGAGCATCGCTGCGGATCCGCGAGGTCGCACCGCCGGCCGTCGACGATGTGACTTGGGGGACGGCGACCTGGACGGTCGACGGACAGGACCTGACGACGGATGCCGATGGCTGGGCGAGCATCGACCTCGTCGGCGGCGAGTCGCTCGCCTTCTCGGTCGTGAACCACGCGAGCGCACCGGACGACGACAGCGACACGGGTGCGGACAGTGGCAGCAGCGCGACCGCGGACAGCGACGGCACGGACACGGGTGAGCTGCCGAAGACCGGCGGCTCAGGCGTCTCGCCGCTCGTGCCGCTCACGGCCCTGCTGCTCGTGGCTGCCGGCCTCGTGCTGTTCGTCCGGCGACGCCAGGCCTGAGGGATTCCTCGGTCACCGGGCTGACGAGACGGGCGACGCCCGCTCGTCAGCCCGCGTCGACCGCGCGCAGCGGACGGTGAACGCCGCGCGGCCGATAGCCGAGCTGGTCGCTGCATCCCACGAGGTCGGCGAGATACCAGACGATCGCCAGCCACATCTCGGTTCCCTGCAGCCCCGCGACCGCATCGCCCCGCCCTGACTCCGGACCGCCGACGTGGAATCCGTGGCCCTCGCCGTCACGCCACGAGTCCAGCGCGTGCCGCAGCAGCGTGGTCGCGACCTCCTCGGTCTCCGCGGTGCGATAGCCGTTGCGTCCGGCCAGCCACAGCGGATGAGCGACGTCGAGCACGTTGCAGGCGTTCAACCGATCCGGTGCGAAGAACCGCTGGTCAGCGGAGTGCCGGAGCACCGTGTCGACGATGCGGTCGGCGTACGGCACCGGGCGACGGAACTGCGAGAAACTGCCCCGTGAAGCCCGGTAGAAGCCGTTGACGATCTGCAGCAGACCATCCGCGTCTGCCGGCTCGCCCCACATTCCGGTGGACGGAGATGCGTGCGTGAACAGCCATCCGAAGAGCGCCTCCTCGACGCCATCGGGAATCGTGTCTCCGCGCTGCACCGACCACCACAGGGCGGTGCCGAGGATGTCGGTCCAGTGCCCGGCATTCCAGGCCCCGGTGCGCCACGAGAGCGCATCCAGACGCCGGACGAGCTCGGCCGGCGTGGTCTCCGTGATGAACCGGAGAGGATGCGCGAATTCGCTGCCGAGCACGTCGAGCGCGTACCCGACGCTGAGCACGTGATACCCGGCATCCGGGTCGGTGAGGCCCTCCGGTTCGATGAGGATGCCGGACTCGTCGAGCCGTCCGATCATGCCGCTGCGGGGGCTCTGCCAGCCGCGGAGCCTCTCGACGACCGCATCCCGTGGCGTCTGCGCCGGCGCCCGGCCCAGCAGCAGATCGGCGATCTCGACCGCATCGCACTGCGCACGCACGGTCGGCACCGCTCCTGGCCTGTCCGCGAACAGCCCGCGCTGGGCATCCCAGTACCGATCGAGCACGGTCTCGGCCTGCGCGCGCGCTCGCTCCCCGTACCGGCCGACGAGCGCGGGGAGCCCGTCGCGCTGAGTCTCGGAGTCCGGACGGATGCGCCAGCGGATCAGCTTGGCCGGGTTGCCGCCGACGATCGCGCCGGAAGGCACGTCCTTGGTGACGACGGCACCCGCGGCGAGCACCGCTCGATCGCCGACCGTGACGCCGTCGAGGATCACCACGTGCGAGCCGACCCACACGTCGTCGCCGATCGTGATCCCCTGGGAGGTGAGCGGCTGATGGAACACCCATTTGTCCGGATCGTCCATCGTGTGGTTGAAGCCGAGGATCGACGTATGCGCGCCGACCCGCACCGCGTCGCCGAGCCGGACCGCGCCCCGCACCACGGTGTAGGCGTTGATCGTGCAGTGCTCGCCGGTGCGCAGATCGCCGGAGAGGTAGGCGCCGGCGGCGACGGTCGAGCCACGGCCGAGCTCCAGCGAATCCGTGTCGACGTTCGCCGAGGTCGCGATGAAGACGCCATCGCCGAGCGCATGGTCGGGGCGCGCCGCGATCGCCGCGCGCACCTCCTCCTGGCGCGCCTGGGCGTCGACATCGGCCTCGCCGGGGAACAGCCAGGGAGAGAAGTCCCAGCGTCGTGTCTGCGTCTCGTTCATCATCACATTCTTGCCTGTCCGGTCTGAGGCGGAGCCACGGGGGCGTGCAGCGAGACCACATCGCTCGTGCGGCAGAGATCCTCGAGCGGCAGCGGCACCGCCCCCCAGCTCTCCCACCTCCGCGTCCGTGAGAATCGGTTCAAGAGCACCACCTCGAGGTCGAACGGACGCAGCAGGTCGGCCACACGGCGTCCGATCCGGGACGCACCGACGATGCCGATGCGCCGACGGTAGTTTCCGATCACCCCGAGCTCGGCCTGCTCGATGTACGCGCGGCGCTCGCGGTACGCGCGGGCGAGATCCGCGACGCGCTTGTTCGCCATGAGGATCGCAGCGAGAGTGAGCTCCGTCACCGGAGCGGCGTTCGCGTCGACCGCGGAGGCGACACGGATGCCGCGCTCCCAGATCGCCGGCGACAGCTGATGCATCACGGAGCCGGCCACCTGCAGGATCCACCGCAGATTCGGAGCGGAGGCGAGCACGGCATCGTCGACCCTCGGCGTGCGCCATCCGGTCACGAGCACCTCGGCCTGCGCGAGCGCTGCGCGCTCCTCCCGCGCGGCGAAGCCGTCGATGGTCGCGATGAGCTCACCCGTCTCCGCGAGGCGGCGCGTACCGGCCGCCGGCCCACACGATGTAGAGGCACGGCGCGGCGGTCAGACCGATCGCGATCGCCGGAGCGACGGTGACGGCCGCCGCCTGCACCGCGATCACCGCGAACGAGGCGAGGGTGAGCGGCCACCGCCGCACGGCGAGCACAGTGCTGCTCCGCAGAACATCGCGCGTGCGGGCATCCGGGATCTCGCCGCGGCCTGCCGATCGCTCGGACTCGGGCCGTCCGAGCATCTGGAGCGGATGCTGCCGGACCGCGGCGCGCCGGATTTCTCGGGGACGGTCCAGGAGGTCCTGGAGAGCATCGCCGAGGCCGGCGTCACCGGCCTGCTCGTGCACTCCGACCGTGAGGCCATGGCCATCGTGGATCTCGCCCTGGCCCGTGGACTCTCCGTCCCCGGGGACCTCTCAGTGATCGCATACGACGACGAGTTCGCCGAGATGTTCACGCCCCCGATCACCGGCATCGCGCCGCCGCGCGCGATGATCGGCCGCATCGCGCTCCAGCTCGTCCTCGCCAGGATCGCCGACCCCGAGCGCCCGGTGCAGCGCGTCCTGCTCAATCCGGCCCCGAACGAGCGGGCATCGACCGGCGCGCCCCTCGGCGCGCCCGACCCCGGCTCGAGCGCCGACGACGGCGCGCCTGCTTCTCGGAATCAGCCGGCGGTGGAGGCGCGGACCACGAGTTCGGGCCGGAAGCGGACGTTGCGCTCGTAGTCCCCATCCGGATCGTCGATCGATCGCAGCAGCAGATCGACGGCGGTGTGCCCGATCAGCTGCGCCGGCTGGCGGATCGAACTCAGCGGGACGACGGTCGCGGCGGCGAAGTCGATGTCGTCGTAGCCGATCAACGCGATGTCGTCGGGCACGTGCACATCGCTGAACATCGTCAGCGCCTGCAGAATGCCGACGGCGAGCAGGTCGTTCGCGGCGAAGATCGCATCCGGACGGTCGGCGGCGCTGCGACGGACGAGATCCTCCCCCGCGTCCCGTCCGTGCAGCACCGTCAGCGCCGGCATCTCGATGACCTCGAGCGCAGCATCCGCCACCTCGGCCACCGCCCGACGCGCCCCCGCCATGCGATGCGCGACCTGCGCGATCGCTGCGGGCCCTCCGACGAACACCAGTCGACGCCGTCCGACGTCCAGCAGGTGCTTCGCCGCCAGGTAGCCGCCCTCCACGTCGTCGACCGACACCGAACTGAACCCGCTCCCCGGGATCTCGTGGTCGACCAGGACGACGGGGGTCCCGGCATCCTGCAGACGGCGGAGCTTGTCCGCATCGTCGGATGCCGGAGTGATCAGCACCCCGTTGACGCGCTGCTCCTGGAAGAGGTCGAGATAGCCGTCCTCACGGGCGGCATCCTCATCGCTGTTGCCCAGCAGGACGGCGAGCCGGTCCTCCTCGGCACGCGCCTCGGCGCCGCGGGCGACGTCGGCGAAGAACGGGTTGCCGGCGTCGAGCACAACCAGTCCGATGCTGCGACTGCGACCGGCGCGCAGCTGACGTGCGGCGTCGTTGCGCACGAAGCCGAGCTCCGCGATCGCGGCCTGCACCCGTTCCACGGTGCCCGCAGCGACCTTGTCCGGTCGGTTCAGCACGTTCGACACGGTGCCGACCGAGACCCCCGCGGTCGCCGCCACGTCGCGCACGCTCACTGCCACTTTCCGCCTCTTCCCGGCGCGACTCCTGGCTCCGACGCGCGCTGTCCGCGAGTGTACGGCATCCGAACCGCCCCCTATGCGCCGGTGCTCCGGCGCGCGCTGAGGGCGGCAAGGCGCTGCGCGATCTCCGTACGCACCTCGGGCCCTGCCAGGTGCGCGAGCCGCTCCTCCAGGATCAGGCGGTCGCCCCACTGCGTCGCGTCGCGGAACGCCGAGGCGGCAGACGGCCGCCACGCGTTCAGCGCATCGCCGATCTCGGAGTACGCCTCGGCGTCGTCGATGATCTCGGCGAGGCTCGAGGACAGCCCTACGGCGGACGGCGCATCGCGCAGCACCGGTGCAGCGCTCGAGAACCGGTGCTCACCGGAGCCGACCGCGTGCCGCTGCCCGTCGGGCAGGACGACGTCGGCCTCGGCGTTGGCCGGGACCGTGAGCTGCACCACGATGTCGTCGCCCTCGCGATCCCAGCGCACGCGCGCCCGCCCGTACGGCGTGAGGTGCACGGCCTCGGCGAACTCGAACCCGGGCAGCGGATGCGGTTCGATGTGCAGGCGCGCGTAGCCGGGTTCGGCCGGCGCGAGACCGGCGAGCGAGCGGTGCAGCCAGTCCGCGATCGCTCCGAGCGCGTAGTGATTGAACGAGGTCATCTCACCCGGGTTGACGGTGCCGTCCGGCAGCATCGAATCCCAGCGCTCCCAGACGGTCGTCGCCCCCATCGTGACCGGATACAACCAGGACGGATTGTCGGTCGCCGTCAGCAGACGAGCGGCCACCTCCCGATGCCCAGTGCGCGTGAGCGCGTCCTGGATGATCGGCGTTCCGACGAAGCCGGTGCCGATCCGATATCCGCCGACTCGCGTCAGCTCGGCCAGTCTGTCGCCGAGCTCCTGCCGGCGCTCCGGTTCGATGATGTCGAACACGATCGCGAGCGCGTACCCGGTCTGCGCATCCGACATCATGCGGCCGGCCGGTGTGACGTACTCGGCGAGGAACGCCTGCCGCACCTCTTCGGCGATGCGGGCGTATGTCTCGGCATCCGCTGTCCGCCCGAGCAGTGCCGCCGTGCGGGCGGTCAGATCGGCGGAGCGGAAGACGTAGGCTGACGCGACGACGTCGGCCGCGGTCTTGGCCCTGGCCGGCTCGTTCGGCGGAGCATCAGGGTCGAGCCAGTCGCCGAACTGGAACATCCCCTCCCACAGCCGCCGCTCCCCGGCGAGCGCGACGATCGCGTCGGTCCAGGCGCGCATGCTGTCGTACTGGCGCTCGAGGACATCCCGATCGGCGAACCGCTCGTGCAGCACCCACGGCACCACCGTCGCGGCATCGCCCCAGGCGGCGGCCGGACGCGCCGGCCCCAGCACGTTCGGCACGACGAACGGCACGACCCCGTCGATCTGCTCGATCTCGAGATCCCGCAGCCACGAATCCAGGAATCCGCGCACGTCGTAGAGGAAGCTCGCCGTCGGGGCGAACACCTGGATGTCGCCGGTCCAGCCGAGCCGCTCGTCGCGCTGCGGGCAGTCCGTCGGCACCGAGAGGAAGTTACCCTTCAGCCCCCACACGACGTTCTCATGCAGCTGCCGCACGAGCGCGTGGGACGTGTCGAACCACCCGGTCCGCTCCATGTCGCTGTGGATCACGACGGCCGTGACGTCGGCGGAGTCGAAGTCGCCGGGCCAGCCGTCGATCTCGGCGTACCGGAATCCGTGGAATGTGAACTCCGGCTCCCACTCCTCGACCCCGATGCCGCGCAGCGTGTAGTGGTCCGTCGCGGCGGCGGCGCGCAGCGGCCGCGTGCCCAGCTCGCCGTGCTCGAGCACCTCGGCATGCCGCAGCGTCACCACGGATCCGGCGGGGCCGGACACCCGGATGCGCAGCCGACCGACCAGGTTCTGCCCGAAGTCGAGCACGGTCCGGCCGCTGGGCGTCGTGATCACCTCGGCGACCGCGCGCTCCTCGATGCGTCGCACGAACGGGGAGATGCGGACGCCGGGGACGGGGATGTCCTGGGAGACGGCGACCGGCGCCCAGGACGACGGCGTCCGTCTGGCGTCGTGGTCCTCCCCCGCGTACAGCCCGCTCGTCGTGATCGGACCAGGAGCGCTCTCCCACGTGTCGTCGGTGACGATGAGCTCGCTTCGCCCGTCGGCGTACTCGATGAGCAGCTGGGCGGCGAACCGCGGCTGGTCCGTGTAGACGGGCGCGGCGTTGTCGCGGAAGCCGTACCGCTCGGTCGCCCACGCGCCGGCGAGGCGCACGGTGAGCTCATTCTCCCCTGCGCGCAGCAGCGCCGTCACGTCGGTGCTCTCGTGCACGGTCCTGGCCTGGAACGGCGTCCACCCCGGCTTCAGCACCTGATCGTCGACATCGTCGCCGTTCACCGCGGCCTGGTAGACCCCGACAGCGGTCGCGTAGAGCGTCGCCCTGCGCACGTCGCCGGACACGGCGAACCCGCGCC
This sequence comes from Microbacterium sp. GXF0217, assembly GCF_054798195.1. Classification (NCBI taxonomy): domain Bacteria; kingdom Bacillati; phylum Actinomycetota; class Actinomycetes; order Micrococcales; family Microbacteriaceae; genus Microbacterium; species Microbacterium sp. GXF0217. Next base: position 227,731 of record NZ_JBSJZG010000005.1, read on the forward strand.
GCAGCACGGCGGGTTCCGCCGGCCCTTCCGGTGCGGCGACCGCGATCGCACCGGCCCGCCATTCGCCGTCGGCGAGGAAGCCGGCGACGATCCGACGCGGCGCGCTCCACTCGGATGCCGAGCCGTCGGCGCCCGTGACCCGCACGCGCAGCGACACCTGCTCGCGCGGTTCGAGGGCGCGGAACGGCCACGCCACCCGCACCGACTGCCGCCCATCGACGACGTGGTGCTGGGTGCCGTCCGCTGCGCTCAGCTCGAGTTCCGCCGTCGCCTGGCGCCAGCCCGCGGCATCCGTCTCCGTGATCCACCCGATGGCCGGTTCGGGCGTCGCGACGACGTCGCTGCCGTACGGTGCGTCGACCTCGACGCGCGTGATGGTCGTGCTCATGCTCGCTCCTCGTTCCTGGCGACGGCAGGCGCCGTCACCGTGATCTCGTGGGTTCCGCCGGACAGCACATCGGATGCCGGTGCTCCACCGACCGTGACGGTGGAGGACGCGGTCACGGGAAGATCCAGTTCTGCCGTGACGCCGAACGGCACCTCCACCGTCGCCAGGAGCCGGTCGCCCTCCAGCCGCCAGTCGATCGCGAGGCGACCGTACGGGGTGTCGATGGCTGCCGCGGCGTGGTCGAGCCCGACCGCGGGCCGCGGGGCTATCCGCGCGCGCCGGTATCCAGGCTCGGCGGGGGCGAGGCCGGCGACCGTCCGGTAGACCCAGTCGATCATGGCGCCGTACGCGTAGTGGTTGAACGAGAGCATGCTGCCGCCGGAGTCATGAGATCCGGCATCCATGTCTCCCGAGTGGATCGTGCCGTCCGGGCGGATCGCATCCCAGCGCTCCCACACCGTGGTCGCTCCGCGGTCGACCTGGTAGAGCCAACTGGGGGCCTCGCGGCGCAGCAGCATGAGGTAGGCCTCGTCCAGGTGGCCGCTGTTCGAGAGGGCGAACAGCACGAGCGGCGTGCCGAGGAAGCCCGTCGAGATCCGGCCGTCCTCGGCGCGGACATTCGCGGCGAGTCCGTCGGCGATCGCGGCGCGCTCGCTCTCCGGAGCGAGCGCGAACTCCAAAGCGAGTGCCGCGCCGGTCTGGGTAGCGACGGCCTCGGCACCCCAGCGCTCCCAGGTCGCCGTCGCCACGCGCGCGGCGAGCGCGGCGTACTCGTCGCCGCGCTCCGCGTCGCCGACGAGTCGTTCGGCGCGGGCGAGCAGGCGGGCGGAGTGCACGTAGAACGCGTTGGCGACGTAGTCGCTGGAGACCTTCGCCTCCCACGGGCGCTCCCCCGGGGCATCCGGGTCGAGCCAGTCGCCGTACTGGAAAGGCTCGGTCGGCAGCACGACGCCGTCACCGGCACGGCGGCGCAGGTGCTCGACCCAGCGGCGCATGCTGCTCAGCTGCTGCCGCAGCACCTCGTCGCTGCCGGAGGCGTCGTACACGGCCCAGGGGACGATGGTCGCGGCATCCGCCCAGCCGGCGCGCCCCATGTTGTTCACCGGCCCCGCCCCCATCCGCATGTCCTCGAAGCGGATGATGTCGGGCACGACCGAGGCGACACCGGTCTCGTCGGTCTGGTCGGCCTCGAGATCGCGCAGCCAGTTGCGCCAGAAGGCCTCGGCATCCATCAGGGTGCTGGCCGTCGCGGCGAACGCCTGCGCGTCCCCCGTCCAGCCGAGCCGTTCGTCGCGCTGCGGGCAGTCGGTGGGGACCGAGACGAAGTTGTCGCGCTGCGACCAGAACACGTTCGAGTGGAATCGGTCGAGGGCGGCGGATGCCGAGCGGAAGCTCGAGCGGGCCGGCAGGTCGCTCGAGATCGCGACGGCCGTGGCCGAGACGACCTCGACGGGACCGGCGACCTCGGCGTGCTGGAAGCCGTGGAACGTGAACTGCGGCTCGAGCACGTGCTCGCCGTCGCGGTCGAGCGTGTACGAATCCGTCGCCTTCGCCGTCCGCAGCGCCGCGGTGTGCAGGTCTCCTGACGGCTCGAGGATCTCGGCGTGGCGCACCGTCACGACGTCACCGGCGCGCCCTCGGACGACCAGCCGCACCCAGCCGGAGATGTTCTGTCCGCTGTCGAACTGGACGGCGCCGTCACGATCGATCCGGGTCATGTCGCGCTCCGCGACGACGCGGATGGGCGGCGCCGAGCGCGGCTCGAACCGCGCGCGGTCCGTCTCGATGACGGATGCCGGCGTCCACGACGCGTCGTCGAACCCCGGGTCGTGCACCCCGGCGACCGCGAGGCGCAGGTCGGTGACGGTTCCGTCGTAGATGCTCGCCGACCGCACCGCGCCGAACCCGCCGCGCCAGTTCTCGTCGGTGGCGACCAGCACTCCGGCGTCGGTGTCGATCTGCGCGATCGCGCCGGACCGGTCGCCGTAGATCGCGGTGCGATTCGCGAATCCCATCCGGCCGCGGTACCAGCCGTCGCCGATCTCGAGCACGATAACGTTCTCGCCCACGCGCAGCAGATCGGTCACATCGATCGTGTCCATCAGCACGCGGGCCCCGTATGACGTCCACCCCGGCGTCAGCCGGGCGTCGCCGGCTCGCACGCCGTTGATCCGGGCATCCACGAGGCCGAGCGCGCTCAGCCGGAGGCGAGCGCGCTCGGGGAGCGCCTCGACCGTGAACGTCGTGCGCAGCAGGGCGGTCGGGCCTTCGACCTCGCTCGGGATGCCGATGACAGCGGCGGCGAGCTCCTCCGCGTCGACGCCCGCTTCGACGACGAGCTCCTCGCTCCAGTTCGACCAGCCCTCCGCTGTCGCGATGCGCACGGCGAACCCGCGGCGCTCTCCCGATGCGAGATCGCCCACCGGGACCGCCACCGATTCGGCCGAGGCGACGACCTCGCCCTGGGTGAGTTCGCCACCGGCCGCGCCCGTCGCGAGCTGATAGGCGACCTGCTCGGCGCCGGGTGCGGAGCTTTCGGTGCGCCACGTCAGTCGCAGTCCGCGCGAGGGGATGCCGAGCAGTGCGGCGCCGTGCTGCGTGCGCAGCGAGACGACGCGCGTCGATGCATCGGACCGGGTGAGGGGTGGGGTGGCCGCCATGGCGTCGTTCCTTCCACGGTGCGCATCCTCGCGCACGTCTCAATTCAGAATCGACCGTTGACTCTCGTCGCGGATCGTCGTACCTTACGGGAAGTTGAATGGTTTCAACGCGTCCCATTCAACAGCATGGCGGTCTCGACGTCGAGACCGCAACCACGAGTCAGCTTTTACATGGAGGTAGAAGGATGGACAGCACCCGTACCCGAAGGGTCCTCGTCGCCGCAGCCGGCGTCGCAGCCCTCGCAGTTCCACTCGCCGCCTGCAGCAGCGGAGGCGGTGACAGTGCCGACGGCAAGGTCGAGATCAGCTTCCTCACGCAGAACACCGGCACGAACATCGAGGTCGCCGAGGCGCTCATCGAAGCGTTCGAGGCCGAGAACCCCGACATCACCGTCACGCTCGAGTCCCAGCCGGCCGGCACCGAGGGCGACAACCTGATGAAGACGAAGCTCGCCACCGGCGAGATGGAGGACGTCTTCTACTACAACTCCGGCTCGCTCTTCCAGGCGCTCAACCCGGATCAGAACCTCGTCCCGCTCGACGACCAGCCCTGGGTCGGCGATCTCATCGACACCATGACAGCGGTCGTCTCGACCGAGAACGGCATCTACGGAGCGCCGTTCGGCGCGACGCAGGCCGGAGCCGTCGTCTACAACAAGAAGGTCTACGCGGACCTCGGCCTCGAGGTCCCGACCAGCTGGGACGAGTTCGCCGCGAACAACGAGGCCATCAAGGCCGCCGGCATCGCCCCGGTCATCCAGACCTACGGCGACACGTGGACGAGCCAGCTGTTCATCCTCGGCGACTTCGGCAACGTGCTCGCGCAGGATCCGGACTGGGCCGACGAGTACACCGCCGGTGAGCGGAAGTACGCCGACGAACCGGCGCTGCAGGGCTTCGCGAACCAGCAGGCCGGCTTCGAGGCCGGCTGGTGGAACGAGGACTACGCCTCGGCACTGTACGACGACGGCGCACGCATGGTCGCCACCGGCGAGGGCGCGCACTACCCGATCCTCACCGGCATCGTGTCGACGTTCCAGCAGAACTTCCCCGACGAGCTGGAGAACATCGGCGTCTTCCCGCTGCCCGCGCAGAACGCCGACGACACGAAGCTGACGGTCTGGCTGCCGAACGCGGTCTACATCCCGAAGACCACCGAGGGAGACAAGCTCGAGGCGGCGAAGACCTTCATCGCCTTCATCAACTCCCCCGGCGGCTGCGAGGTCCAGACCACCGTCATGGTGCCGAGCGGGCCGTTCGCCACGAGCGCGTGCGAACTCCCGGACGATGTGCCTGGCCTCCTCAAGGACATGCAGCCCTACTTCGACGAGGGCAACACCAACCCGGCACTCGAGTTCCTGTCTCCGATCAAGGGCCCGAACCTCGAGAACATCACGGTCGAGGTTGGCAGCGGCATCCGCCCGGCCGCCGACGGCGCAGCCCTCTACGACGAGGACGTGAAGAAGCAGGCTCAGCAGCTCGGACTCGACGGCTGGTGATCAGCGCCTGACCCCGGTGCGGGCCCGCTGCGCGGGCCCGCACCGCCACCCCTTCGACGGAGACACCATGACCGCTGCTGTTGCCGCACCCCCCGGGAAGCGGAAGGGCATCAAGAGCTCCTACCCGACGTGGTTCTACATCCCGTCCGCGGTGCTCTACATCGTCCTGTTCGCGATCCCCACTTTCGCCTCGTTCTACTTCAGCCTGACCCGATGGTCGCTCTTCGACATCGAGTTCATCGGCTTCGACAACTACGTGCAGTTCTTCACGGAGCCCATGCTCGTGCAGGGCTTCATCAACACGTTCGTCTACGGGTTCGTGACCAGCGCGCTCAAGGTCGTGCTCGGGCTCGCGCTCGCCCTGCTGCTGACCGGTTCGATCCTCGGCCGCGGCTACCTGCGGTCGACCATCTTCTTTCCCGTGCTCGTGTCGACCGTGGGCATCGGCATCACCTTCAAGGTGCTGATGGACCCGTTCGACGGGCTCATCAACCAGACGCTGGCGCTCATCGGCATCGAGGGGCCCGGATGGCTCACCGACCCCGCATGGGCGCTGATCTCGGTCGCGCTCGTGGACGTCTGGAAAGGCGTCGGCATCGCGACCCTCATCTTCATCGCCGGTCTCGTCGCTATCCCGCAGGAGTACTTCGAAGCCGCCAAGGTCGACGGGGCGAGCGCCTGGCAGCGGTTCAGGAACATCACGCTGCCGCTCGTGCAGCCGGCCACGGCGACCGTCATCCTGCTCTCGCTCATCGGCGGGCTGCGATCGTTCGAGCTCATCTGGGCGATGACGCGCGGCGGCCCCGGCTTCACCAGTGACGTGATCGCGTCCGTCATCTACAAGCAGTACCAGGCCGGCTTCTACGGCTTGTCGACCGCGGGCAACGTCGTGCTGTTCATCGTCGTGACCGCGATCATCGTGCCCATCCAGTACATCCTCAACAAGAGGCAGGTGGAGTCATGACCCTCACCCGCGCCATCACGACGGCCGGGTCGTCCAAGGCGAAGATCGCCCGCTCCGACCGGCGCCCGATGACCCCTCGGCTGTTCTTCACCCGCTACGTGATCGGCATCATCGCGATCCTCGCGTCGATTGTCGTGTTCATCGTGCCCTTCGCGTTCATCTTCCTGACGGCCGTGAAGAATCCGCAGGAGGCGTCGCTGTTCGAGTTCTCGCTTCCGGCACAGGGCTGGTTCCTGTGGGAGAACATCGTCACGGTGCTGCAGGCACGCGATTGGATGCTGGTGACGGCGTTCATCAACTCCACCGTCCTCACCGTGGCGAGCGTCGCGATCATGGTCGTGTTCGCCGCGATGGTCGGCTACATCCTGCAGCGGCGGAAGTCGAAGTGGAACGCCGTCATCAACATCTTCGTCCTCGCCGGGCTCATCGTCCCGCCGGCTGTGGTCCCGACGATCTGGGTGCTGCAGGGCATCGGCCTGTTCAAGACCATGCCGGGCATGATCCTCATCGAGGCGACGTTCGGGCTGAGCTTCTGCATCCTTCTGTTCCGCGCCTTCGTGTCGACCATCCCGCGCGAGCTGGACGAGGCCGCGGTGATCGACGGGGCAGGACCCCTTCGGCTGTTCTTCCAGGTGGTCATGCCTCTGCTCAAGCCCGTTGCCGTGACGGTGATCGTCGTGCAGTCGGTCGCAGTCTTCAACGACTTCACCGGCCCGTTGTACTTCCTCCCCGGTGATGCGAACGCCACGGTGCAGCTGACGCTGTACAACTTCCAGAGCCAGAGCCTCAGTCAGTGGAATCTGCTGTTCATGAACATCCTGCTGATCACGATCCCTCCGCTCGTGATGTACGTCTTCTTCCAACGCCAGATCGTCGCCGGCATGACCAGCGGCGCCGTCAAGGGCTAGAAGTACTCGGCCGGGATCGTGCCCCGCAACCAGGCGAGCTCGTTGTCGCGGATGAACACCGACAGCGACTCGTCGCGGGTCTGGTCCCGGCCGAGCCACTCGTCGAGGATGCCGATGAGCGCGTTCGCCGTGGCGATCGATGGAGCGGCGACCACGGCATCCCACGCCACGACGAAGCCATCGGGACTCGGGATCTCGCGCACGAGTCCGTGGATGTACTTCGGCCCCGGCATCAGCCGGTGCGCGCTCGCGAGCGCGGCGCGCGCCGCGGCGAGCGAGAGGTGCACCGCGGCGTGCTGCAGCAGGAACGGATCGCCGTGCTCCTCGGCCTGACGCAGGAAGTAGCCGCCGTGCAGATGCGCCTGCGCGATGTGCGATCGGATCCGGCTGGCCCACACCTCGTCGTCGAGGGCGCTGATCCGCTCGACCAGCGCGGCCAGGTCATCGGATCGGCTGAACGCCACCCTGGCACCGGCGAACGACGCGCGCGTCGGATCGTCGGCGCGCTTGACGGCGGTGCGCAGGTAGTCGAGGGACGCGAGCTTCACGTCGATGTACGACCCCGGGTAGTCGAGCCCATGGCGATCGATCCACGCCCAGCGATCCCCCGCCGTCGACCGCGCGAAGGCCTCCGGCGTGACGACGAGATAGACGTCGACGTCAGAATCCTCGCGCTCGGTTCCCCGCGCCACCGATCCGATCACGACGACGCCGACCGTCTCGGGGTCTTCGGCGACCTGCGCGAGGTAGGCGTCCAGCGCCCGTTGCTGATGCTCCATAACGAGACACCGTAGCGGAAGGGCGGATGTTGCGGATCTCGGCCGCTGACCCTATTCTTGAAACGATTCATCAACCGAACCAGGAGCCCGTCGACGATGACCTCCCCCACCCGAGTCTGCTTCCAGTTGCAGGTCCGCCCCGAACTGCTGGACGAGTACCTCGAGCGCCACTCTCCGGTCTGGCCCGAGATGCTCGCCGAGATCGCGGCATCGGGTCGGCGCAACTACTCGCTGTTCCTCGGCGACGGCGGCCGCCTGATCGGCTACTACGAGACCGACGACGACGAGGCCGCACAGGCCTATCTCGCCGCCTCCGAGGTCGCCGGCCGCTGGGAAGCCGAGATGGCGCGCTTCTTCGTCGGCCTGTCCGGACGCCCCGACCAGGCGGCAGCGCCCCTCACCGAAGTCTTCAACCTGGCGGATCAGCTGTCCGCCACAGCATCCTGAACCGCAGAAAGCGAGTGAACATGTCCGTCCTCTCCCCCGAGAACCTGGCCGCGCTGGAGCAGCAGGGGATCGAACTCCCCAGCTGGGCCTTCGGCAACTCCGGCACCCGATTCAAGGTGTTCGGCACCCCTGGGACGCCGCGCGACCCCTACGAGAAGATCGCCGACGCCGCGCAGGTGAACAAGTACACGGCGCTCGCGCCGTCTGTCGCGCTGCACATCCCGTGGGATCTCGTCGACTCCTACGACGACCTGCGCAAGCACGCCGAGGACCTCGGCGTGACGCTGGGCACGATCAACTCGAACACCTTCCAGGACGACGACTACAAGTTCGGCGCGCTGACGCACGAGGATGCCGCGGTGCGCCAGAAGGCGATCGACCACCACCTCGCCTGCATCGACGTCATGGACGCCACCGGCAGCCGCGACCTCAAGATCTGGCTCGCCGAGGGGTCCAACTACCCCGGCCAGGCCGATCTGCGCGGCCGCCAGGACCGCCTGCAGGAGTCGCTGCAGAAGATCTACGCGCGCCTGGGTGACGACCAGCGCCTCGTGCTCGAGTACAAGTTCTTCGAGCCGGCGTTCTACCACACCGATGTTCCCGACTGGGGAACGTCCTACGCGCAGGTCGCAGCGCTCGGCGACAAGGCGATGGTGTGCCTGGACACCGGCCACCACGCACCGGGGACGAACATCGAGTTCATCGTCATGCAGTTGCTGCGTCTCGGCAAGCTCGGCTCGTTCGACTTCAACTCGCGCTTCTACGCGGACGACGACCTCATTGTCGGCGCCGCCGACCCGTTCCAGCTGTTCCGCATCCTGTTCGAGGTCATCCGCGGCGGCGGGCTCAACAACCCGGACGTCGCCTTCATGCTCGACCAGTGCCACAACGTCGAGGACAAGATCCCTGGGCAGATCCGCTCGGTGCTGAACGTCCAGGAGATGACCGCCCGCGCGCTGATCGTCGACCGCGACGCGCTGGCCGCCGCGCAGAAGTCGGGCGACGTGCTCGCCGCGAACGCCGTCTTCATGGACGCGTTCTACACGGACGTGCGTCCGGCTCTGGCCGAGTGGCGCGAGAGCCGCGGCCTGGCCGCCGACCCGATGGCCGCCTACGCCGCATCGGGCTACCAGCAGCAGATCGCCGCCGACCGCGTCGGTGGCGTTCAGGCCGGCTGGGGCGCCTGACCCGATAGACCCGCCGGGATGCGGGAAGCCGATCCCCGCATCCCGGCGTCTTCCTCGAGAGGATCCGAATGACCACGCCCTACGCCGCCGCAGACGGACTCGTGCGCGTGTACCCCGCCGAGGCGCCGAACGGCACCGGACTCGTCTGGGCGCACGGCGGCGGCTTCCTGTTCGGCGACATCGACATGCCGGAGTCGGACTGGGTCGCCAGGCAGCTCGCCGCTCGGGGAACGACCGTCGTCTCGGTCGACTACCGCCTCGCACCGAAGCCTGCGGAGTTCCACGCCGGCGTGGAGGAAGCGCCGGGGCACATCTACCCGGCCGGATCCGACGACATGGTCGCGGCGCTCCAGTGGACGCGCGAGCACGCCGCGGAGCTCGGCATCTCGCTCGACGCTCTCGCGATCGGCGGGACCAGTGCCGGCGGCAACCTCGCCGCGGGCGCTGCGCTCCGCCTCGCCGGCACCGCCGACGCGCCGGTGCTCGCTCTGCTCGCGTACCCGACGCTGCTCGCGGTCCAGCCCGCTCCGGATGCCGAGCTGCGCGCCGCTCTGGATGCCGAGCCGGATGCCGATCGATTCGCGCCGGACGCCGTGCTCCGCATGTACGAGAACTACCTCGGCGGCCCGGTCGACGATGCACCGCTGCCTGCTGTGCCTGGTAACGCCACGGCATCCGATCTCGCCCACTACCCGACGACGTTCATCGTCAACGGCGACGCCGATGAACTGCGCGTCTCTGGCGAGTTCTTCGCCGCGACGCTCGCGGCAGCAGGCCGCGACGTCGAGGTCCTCACCGAGCCCGGCACTCAGCACGGGCATCTCAACCGGCCGGAGGAGCCGGCCGCGACGCGCACGATCGAGCGGTTCGCCGCGCGGCTCTCCCAGCTTTCCCGCACTCACCACGAAGGAATCACGTCATGACCAATCCCGCTGCAGAAGCCCTCATCGCCCGCTCGAACCGACTCGGCGCCGACCCGAAGAACACGAACTACGCCGGTGGCAACACCTCGGCGAAGGGCACGGAGACCGACCCCGTGACCGGACAGCCGGTCGAGCTGCTCTGGGTGAAAGGCTCCGGCGGAGACCTGGGCACGCTGAAGGAGTCCGGCCTCGCCGTCCTCCGCCTGGACCGCATGCGTGCGCTCGTCGATGTCTACCCCGGTCTTGACCGCGAGGACGAGATGGTCGCCGCGTTCGACTACTGCCTGCACGGAAAGGGCGGTGCGGCTCCGTCGATCGACACCGCGATGCACGGTCTCGTCGACGCGGCGCACGTCGATCACCTGCACCCCGACAGCGGCATCGCGATCGCCACCGCGGCGGACGGCGAGGCATTGACCTCGACCATCTTCGGCGACAAGGTCGTGTGGGTGCCCTGGCGTCGCCCCGGCTTCCAGCTGGGCCTGGACATCGCCGAGATCAAGAAGGCGAACCCGCAGGCCATCGGCTGCATCCTCGGCGGCCACGGCATCACCGCCTGGGGCGACACATCCGAGGAGTCCGAGACGAACTCCCTCTGGATCATCGACACCGCGGCCGCGTACATCGCCGAGAACGGCAAGGCCGAGCCCTTCGGCGGCCTGCGCACCGGATACGAGGCACTCGCTGATGCCGAGCGACGCGAGCGCGCGGCATCCCTCGCGGCCACGATCCGCGGCATCGCCTCGCACGACAAGCCCATGGTCGGTCACTTCACCGACGCCGATGTCGTGCTCGACTTCCTCGCCTCGGAGCGCGCGCCCGAGCTGGCGGCGCTCGGCACGAGCTGCCCCGACCACTTCCTGCGCACCAAGGTCAAGCCGCTGATCCTCGACCTGCCGGCGACCGCTCCCCTCGAGGAGCAGATCGCCCGTCTGCACGAGCTGCACGCCGAGTACCGCGCCGACTACCAGGCCTACTACGACGCCCACGCCGATGAGAACAGCCCCGCGATCCGCGGCGCGGACCCCCTCATCGTGCTGATCCCCGGCATCGGCATGTTCTCGTACGGCGCGAACAAGCAGACCGCCCGCGTCGCCGGCGAGTTCTACATCAACGCGATCAACGTCATGCGCGGCGCGGAGTCGCTGTCGACCTACTCCCCCATCTCGGATGCCGAGAAGTTCCGCATCGAGTACTGGGCGCTCGAGGAGGCCAAGCTGCAGCGGATGCCCAAGCCCAAGACGCACCAGGGACGCATCGCGTTCGTCACGGGCGCCGCCAGCGGCATCGGCAAGGCCATCGCCACCCGTCTCGCCGCCGAGGGCGCGTGCGTCATCGTCGCAGACCTCGACCTCGAGAAGGCTCAGGCCGCCGCCGCCGAACTCGGCAGCACGGATGTCGCGATCGGCGTCGCTGCCAACGTGGCGGATGCCGACGCGATCCAGGCCGCGCTGAACGAGGCAGTGCTCGCGTTCGGCGGTGTGGATCTCGTCGTGAACAACGCCGGCCTGTCGCTGTCGAAGCCCCTGCTCGAGACCACCGAGAAGGACTGGGACCTCCAGCACGACGTCATGGCGAAGGGCTCGTTCCTCGTCTCGAAGGCCGCGGCGAAGATCCTCATCGAGCAGAAGCTCGGCGGCGACATCATCTACATCTCGTCGAAGAACTCCGTCTTCGCCGGCCCGAACAACATCGCCTACTCCGCGACCAAGGCCGACCAGGCGCACCAGGTGCGTCTGCTCGCAGTCGAGCTCGGCGAGTTCGGCATCCGCGTCAACGGCATCAACCCCGACGGCGTCGTGCGCGGCTCGGGCATCTTCGCCTCGGGCTGGGGCGCCAACCGCGCCGCGACCTACGGCGTGGCGGAGGAGGACCTCGGCCAGTACTACGCGAACCGCACGATCCTCAAGCGCGAGGTCGTTCCCGAGAACGTCGCGGATGCCGTCTTCGTGCTGACCGGGCCCGAGCTGTCGCGCACCACCGGCCTGCACATCCCGGTCGACTCCGGCGTCGCCGCCGCGTTCCTGCGATGACCCTTCGACGGGCTCAGGGACCGGTGCGTGCGGTCGCGGCCGTCGATCTCGGCGCGACCTCCGGGCGCGTCGTGATCGGTCGGATCGGCCCTGACGCGCTCGAACTCGAACTCGTGACCCGGTTCCCCAACGGACCGATCGAGCGCGAGGACGGGCTGCACTGGGACTTCGACGCGCTCTACGATCACATCGTCGACGGGCTCGCCGAAGCCGTGCGTCGCGAACCCGCGATCGAGAGCATCGGCATCGACTCCTGGGCTGTCGACTACGGCCTGCTGCGCGACGGCGCACTGGTCGTCGAGCCGTTCCACTACCGCGACGAGCGCAATGACCGGGGCGTGGCCGAAGTCCACGAGGTCGTCCCGTTCGCCGAGCTCTACCTGCGCAACGGCCTGCAGTTCCTGCCGTTCAACACGCTGTACCAGTACCGCGTGGACGCCGCCGTCGCGACCGCGGATGCCGCGCTGCTCATCCCCGACCTGGTCGCGTACCTGCTCACCGGGGCCCGGGTCGCGGAACGCACGAACGCCTCGACGACCGGGCTGCTGGGCGTCGAGTCGTCGGAGTGGGACGTGGAGCTGGCCGAGCGGCTCGGCATCCCTTCCCGCGTCCTGCCTGCGCTCGTCGACCCCGGCACGGTGATCGGCACGCTCCGTCCGGAGCTCGCCGAGCGCATCGGTAAGGATCTCCCCGTGGTCGCGGTCGGCTCGCACGACACGGCATCCGCTGTCGTGGCCGTGCCGCTGTCGACCGCCGACTCGGCGTACATCTCGTGCGGCACGTGGGGCCTGGTCGGCGTCGAGCTCGCAGAGCCGGTGCTGACCGATGCCGCGCGCGAGGCGAACTTCACGCACGAACTCGGCGTGGACGGCCGGTTCCGGTTCCTGCACAATGTCACCGGCCTCTGGCTGCTGAGCGAGACGGTGCGGGCCTGGGAGGCGGAGGAAGCCTCCTCGATCGACCTGTCAGAGCTGCTGGATGCCGCGGCGGCGGTCTCCGGAGACATCCCCCTTTTCGATGCGAACGACCCATCGCTGAGCGCACCGGGCGACATGCCGGCGCGCATCGCCGCCGTGCTGACGTCCGGTGGTTCGGCAGTGCCGGCCGACCGCGCGGCCTTCGCGCGCACGATCGTCGAGTCGATCGCGCAGGCCTTCGCGGATGCCGTGCAGACGGCCGGAGATCTCTCCGGCCGTGAGATCGACGCCATCCACCTGGTGGGCGGCGGATCGCTGAACCGGCTGCTGTGTCAGGCGACCGCCGATCGTTCAGGCGTGCCGGTGCTCGCCGGCCCCGTCGAGGCGACCGCGCTCGGCAACGTGCTCGTGCAGGCGCGCGCCCTCGGCGCTGCTCCGGCGACCCTCGAAGAGCTGCGCACGCTGGTCGCGCGCACACATCAACCGGTCCGGTACGACCCGCGCTGAGCACTCCTCTTCTCGTTCGTTGAACGAGCCCCGCCTCCTCGCTCAACGAACGAGGGGAACGGCGCCGTCCTCGCTCAACGAGCGAGGGACACCGGGCGAGCAGAGAGGACGACCTCCGCCGGCGCGAAACTCTCAGCCGACGCCGTGACGCGCACCTCGGCATCCGGATCGCGACGCACGATCGCCAGCAGACGCCCGTCATACGTCGTCGCCGACGGACCGGCGAACGACTCCTCGGTGCGGGCGCGGCCGGATCCGATCCCCGCCAGTTCACCGTCCGAGACCGACACGGTCACGCGTGCGTCCTGGTCGGCGACGACGGTGCCAGCGGCATCCTCGAGAGTGATCGCGATGTAGGCGAGCTCGGCGTCGCCGCCGTCCTCCACGCGTGCGACGAGCGCGGCGGAGCCGGCCGTGACGAGCGCCGACCGGCCGATCTCGGCCCCCGACCGATACGCGACCGCGGACAGTTCTCCCGGTTCGTACGACGTCTCGAATCGCGCGATGAGAGGACGCGGCGCCCCCACCGGGATGCGCGCGACCGGCACGCCGTTGCGGCGCAGTTCGACCTCGTCGGCATCCGCGTAGACGTCGACAGAGACGGGTGATCCGGCCGGGACGCTCCAGCTCCAACTCGAGACCACGTCGTCCCAGGACCAGGGCGTCTTCGTCGTCGGTCGCCCGTGGTGCTGCGGCCGATGCACGGCGATCACCGGTTCGGTGCGCATTCCGAACGCGATCTCGCGGTAGTACGATGCCGGCAGCCTGTACCCGGTGATGTCGATGTCGCCGCACTGGGCGAGCAGATACGGGTAGGGGCCTGCGGTTCCGGTCGGCTCGTACCCGTCGACGTCGGTGTAGTCGACGCGACCGATCCCCGCCTCGCCGATGTAGTCCCAGCCCGTCCACGTGAAGTCGCCGATCACGTGCGGGAGCCGTGTCACGGCTTCCCAGAGCGAGGCGATCCGGTCGGGGAACGTCTCGGACCCGACGATCACCCGGTTCGGGAAGAGCTCGGCATCCAGCTCGTAGCGTGAATCCGCATAGTTGAACCCGACGACATCGAGCACGGCGGCGGATTCCTCGATCGAGTCGGTCACGAGCGCTGACGCGTTCATGCGCGCCATCTGCTCTCCCATGTCGGCCATCATGGTATTCGCATCGGATGCCTCGGCCGACGCCATCGCGGCCTGCAGCTGCTCGAGGTTCGCGATGATCCCGTTGATGCCGTTGGTCACGAAACGACTCGGGTCGAGCCGGCGGAACTCCTCGGCGAGGCGCCTGCTCCAGGTCGCCCCGTGCGGCGTAGCGAGCTCGAGGATCTCGTTGCCGATCGAGTACAGGATGACGCTGGGGTGGCCGATGTCCTTCGCCACCAGAGCCGCGACATCTCTCCGCCAGCGCTCTTCGAACCCGAGCGACGAGTCGAACGCGGTCTTCGACTTCGTCCACACGTCAGTCAGCTCGTCCATCACGAGCATGCCGTGCCGGTCGCACGCCTCGAGCAGCGCGCGACTGGCGGGGTTGTGGGCGCTGCGGATCGCGTTGAACCCTGCTTCCTTGAGGATCCGCACGCGACGGTCCTCCGCCGCTGCGACCGAGACCGCTCCGAGCGGACCGTTGTCGTGGTGGATGCAGGCGCCGCGGAGATCGACGGTCTCGCCGTTGATCCGCAGGCCGTGCGCCGTGTCGAGCTGCATGCGGCGGATGCCGAGCACCGTCTCGTCCTGATCGACGGGATGTCCGTCGAGCGTCGCGAGGATCGTGCGCACCCGGTACAGGTGCGGGGCATCAGGGCTCCACAGCCGAGGGGCGCTGACCGGAACGCGGACGCGGCCCACGGCATCCGTGCCCGGCAGGATCGTCACCGGAGAGGTGCCCGATGCGACCTCGATGTCGCCGTCGTCGACGACCGTCCAGCTCAGGCGCCGGGTCGCCGTGTGCCGGGTGCCGTTCTCGACGCGTGTCGAGATCTCGACGATCGCCCGTTCCACATCGATGTCGGATGCCGCAGCCCTCGTGCCGTCGAGCGCGATGTGCACCGGATCGCCGACGATGAGGTGGACGGGCCGGTAGATGCCGCCGCCGGTGTACCAGCGGCTGTCCCGGTGCACGCGCGCCTCGACGACGATCGTATTCGGCTCGCCGTGCCTCAGGAACGGATCGGCATCCACGACGAAGGCGGCGTAGCCGTTCGCCTCGTGCGCGGCGAAGTCGCCGTTGATGTAGACGGTCGCATCGCGGTAGACGCCCTCGAACTCGATGCGGACGGTCCGGTCGCGCCACTCGTCGGGGACGTCGAACGTCGTGCGGTACTCGAAGACGCCGTCGGGGATGTAGCCGGCGTGCACGCCCTGCACACTGTCGGCGGAGCGCGGCAGGTCCCGGAGCGCGTCATGGGGAATGGTCACGGCGACGGCGGCCGTCGCCGCATCCCGCGATTCGAAGGCGCCCAGCTTGGGGCCGACCGTCCAGCCGTCGACGAAGGGGATGCGGATCATTCTGACTCCTCCTCTTCCGAGGCGAGGGGCACAGGCGCATCCCAGTCGATGTCGACGAATACGGAGAACAGGTCTCGCAGTTCCTGGGCCATGTCCACCACGCTGCGGTCGAGCAGCCACTGCACCTGCAGTCCGTCCATCATCGCGATCATCGTGACAGCGCCGCGGTGCGGCGTCATGCCGGCACGGAGACGACCCTCGGATTCGAGCGCCGTGAAAGCCCGTTCGATGTTGCCCCGGGTGTATTCGTAGCGGCGCACGAAATAGCCATGTGCCGGATGGTCCGGTGAGGTGCCCTCGGCCGAGAGCGTGCAGTACAGCTCGACGACACCGGGGATGGACGCGTTATGGGCGGCGAGTTCCACGAGACCGCGAAGCACGGCCGCACCGTCGTTCGATTCGATCGGGACGAGCAGCCGCGAATTGTCGTCACGGTGCTCGAGGACCGCCTCGAGCAGGGCGACCTTGCTGCGGAAGTGGTGAAGCACCCCGGCCTCGCTCATCCCGACGCGCGCTGCGATCTCCCTCAACGACCCGGATCGGTAGCCCGCCTCGGCGAACACCTCGAGCGCGGCATCGAGGATCGCCTCGCGCTTCTCCCGCGATTTGGCGTACTCGCCACGGCGCCCCCGCGCGGGCGTCGTGGTCGGTCTGGTGTTCGTCATCGTTGTCACCGTATCTCAGCCGGATTCACCTTCGTCGGCGCCGGGCAGTCGGACCCCTCGAGACAGTTCTATAACGAATTCCGAGCAATCGCTAGCTTTTTGATTCAAAAACCTAGTGCCTGCTCGCTTTTCCTGCTAGCTTCACTCCGCAAGAGGTGATCCACAGGGGTATCACCGCATCGAAGGGACCAAGGATGTTCCGTTGGAAGGCCACAGCAGCCACCATCGCCATCGCGGCTCTCGCTCTCACCGGCTGCGCCGCGGGGACCGAGGACACCGGCGACGGCGCACAGGGTGGAGGCACTCTCACCCTCGGCGCGATCACGCCACCCACGACGTTCGACCCCGCAGGGGCCGAGTGGGGCAACCGCGCACCGTTCTACCAAGCCGTGTTCGACACCCTCCTGCTCGCCACTCCCGAGGGAACGATCGAACCGTGGCTCGCGACCGAGTGGTCGTACAACGACGACAGCACCGAACTCACGCTGACACTGCGCGACGACGTCACCTTCACGGACGACTCCGAGCTCACCGCTCAGGTCGTCGTCGACAACCTGCAGCGGTTCAAGGACGGCACGTCTCCCGACGCCAACTACTTCGCCGGCGTCTCGAACCTGGCCGCTCCTGATGACACGACGGTGGTGATCACTCTCGCGGCACCCGACCCCGCGTTCCTGAACTACCTCACCCGTGACCCCGGGCTCGTCGCGAGCGGCGAGTCGCTGGCGAACGACGACCTCGCCACCAACCCGATCGGCTCCGGACCGTACGTCCTCGACACCGCCGCGACGGTCACCGGCACCAGTTACACGTACACGAAGAACCCCGACTACTGGAACCCGGATGTCCAGCACTACGACGGCCTCGTCATCAACGTCCTGGCGGACGCCACGGCATCCGTCAACGCGATCAAGGCCGGCGAGGCGAACGGCGTCAAGCTCGCGAGCAACGACAATCTCACCGAAGTCGAAGCCGCCGGCTGGACGATCAACGCGAACGAGCTCGACTTCCAGGGCCTGCTGCTGCTGGATCGAGCCGGCACGATGAACCCCGCGCTCGCCGACGTGAAGGTGCGCCAGGCGCTGAACTACGCCTTCGATCGCGAGGGTCTGCTGCAGGCGCTGCAGCTGGGCAACGGCACCGTGACTACGCAGGTGTTCCCCGAGGGATCCGAGGCGTACGACGAGTCGCTGGACGACTACTACACCTATGACCCCGAGAAGGCGAAGGAGCTTCTCGCCGAGGCGGGCTACGCGGACGGGTTCACGCTCGAGATGCCGAGCTCCACGCTGCTGGGTGCTGCGACCTACACGCTCATCGAGCAGCAGCTGGCCGACATCGGCGTCACCGCCTCGTACACCGACCCCGGCAACAACTTCATCGCGGACCTCCTCGCGCCGAAGTACCCCGCGTCGTTCATGGCGCTCGAACAGAACCCCGACTGGCAGCTGATCCAGTTCATGATCGCCCCGACCGCGATCTTCAACCCGTTCGGCTACTCCGACCCGCAGGTGGACGAGTACATCCAGCAGATCCAGTTCGGCGACGAGGCGACGCAGGCCTCGGTGGCGAAGGAACTGAACGCGTACCTCGTCGAACAGGCCTGGTTCGCTCCGTTCTACCGGGTACAGGGCAGCTTCGCAACCGACGCGAACACGACGGTCGAGATGCTCCCGACCAACGCGTACCCAGCGATCTACGACTTCGTCCCGAAGCCGTAGCACCGAATTCCGGCCCGCCCGCGTCCGCGGGCGGGCCGGTCCAGACTCCCTCCACGACACAGGAGCGCAGCATGCTCATGTTCATCATCCGGCGGGTCCTCGCCGGCATCGCCCTGCTCTTCGTCATATCCATCGTGACGTTCGGGCTCCTCTTCCTCGACAGCGCGAACATCGCGCGACGCATCCTCGGCCAGAACGCGACCGAGGAGCTGGTCGCCCAGAAGTCGGCCGAGCTGGGTCTCGACCGCCCGCTCATCGTGCAGTACTGGGACTGGCTCACCTCCGCTCTCACCGGCGACCTCGGTCGCTCGTGGTTCAACGGTCAGCTCGTCTCGGTCAGCCTCTCCGGTCGGCTCAGCGTCAGCCTGTCGCTCGTGATCGGCGCCACGGTCATCTCCGCCATCATCGCCGTGGTGCTCGGCGTCCTCGCGGCCCGTCGCGGCGGCTGGGTCGACGCCCTGGTGCAGCTGGTCTCGGTCCTGGGCTTCGCGATCCCCGGGTTCCTGATCGCGCTGTATCTCGTCCTGTTCTTCGCGATCAACCTCGGCTGGTTCAAGGCCACGGGGTACATTCCGATCACGACGTCCTTCACAGGCTGGATGTCCTCGGTGACCCTGCCGATCATCGCACTCTCGGTCGGCGCCATCGCCGCGGTCGCGCAGCAGGTGCGCGGGTCCGTCACCGATGCGATGTCGCGCGACTACGTGCGCACGCTCCGCTCCCGCGGCCTCTCCAGCGGCAGCGTCGTGTACAAGCACGTCCTCCGAAACGCCGGAGGCCCTGCCCTCGCCGTTCTCGCCGTGCAGTTCATCGGGCTCCTCGGCGGCGCCGTCATCGTCGAGCAGGTCTTCGCGCTCCCCGGCATGGGCCAGCTCACCGTCGCCGCCACGACCCAGGGCGACATCCCCGTCGTCATGGGCGTCGTGATCGCGTTCGCCGTGATCGTGATCATCGTGAACCTCGTCATCGACCTCGCCCAGGCAGCCCTCAACCCGAAGGTGCGACTCTCATGACCGCTATCGAAGTGCCCACGGCCGTGCCGACGCCGGCCGTGAAGACCTCACTGTTCCGCCGGCTCGTCCGGCGCCCCGTGGCCGTGTCCGCACTGATCTTCCTCGTGATCGTCGTGATCATCGCGGTCGTCGGTCGGTGGCTGGCCCCGTTCGACCCGAATCTCGCGTCGCTGCAGCTCGTGCTGGCCTCGCCGAGCGCCGAGCACCCGCTCGGCGCTGACAGCGCCGGACGGGATGTGCTGTCCCGCCTGCTCGTGGCGACCCAGATCACGCTCGCCGCGGCTCTCGTCGCGGTCGTCACCGCGCTGGTCATCGGCGTCGTCTCCGGCCTGATCGCCGGCTACTACCGCGGCTGGTTCGACTCGGTGGCGTCCTGGGTGACGTCGTTGGTGATGGCCCTGCCGGGCATGGTCGTGCTGCTCGCGGCACGCGCCGTGCTCGGCCCGAGCGTGTGGCTGGCGATGTTCATCTTCGGCATCCTGCTCGCCCCCGCGTACTACCGCCTGGTGTACGCGGCCGTCACGGGCGTGCGCGGCGAGCTCTACGTCGATGCGGCCAGGGTGGCCGGCCTGTCCGACATGCGCATCATCGGCCGTCACATCCTGTCGGTCGTCCGCGCTCCGATCATCATCCAGTCCGCGATCGTCGCCGGCATCGCCGTGGCGATCCAGTCCGGTCTGGAGTTCCTGGGGCTCGGCGACATGAGCGTGCCGACCTGGGGCGGGATGCTCAACGACGGCTTCGCGAACATCTACAAGCAGCCGCTGCTGATGCTCTGGCCCTCGCTCGCGATCGCGCTCACCTCGATCGCGCTGACGCTGCTCGCCAACGGCATGCGCGACGTGCTGGAGCGCACCGCCGTGGTGCGCCGCCGACGCCGCCGCGCCGTGACCACGGCCACCGGATCGATCGTCGCCGTCACGACGTCGATCAGCACCTCGGGACGCGATCTCGAGGAGCTGGAGGACTCGGCGGCGATCCCGGTCATCGGGGACACGATCACGCACGCCGACGATGCGCGCACGGCCGCGCTGCCTGCGACGCCGATCCTCACGGTCTCGGACCTGCGCGTGGCATACGAGCAGATCGAGGGCGAGGACATCGAGGTGGTGCACGGCGTCTCGCTGCAGATCCGCAAGGGCGAGGTGCACGGGCTGATCGGCGAGTCCGGTTCGGGCAAGACCCAGACCGCGTTCGCCGTGCTCGGCCTGCTGCCCCGCGGTGGTCGGGTCACGGCCGGATCGATCGATTTCGAGGGCACAGAGCTGGCGGATGCCGCGGAGAAGGCGTACGCCGGCATCCGGGGCAGGCGCATCGGCTACATCCCTCAGGAGCCGATGAGCAACCTCGACCCGTCGTTCACGATCGGATCACAGCTCGTGGAGCCGCTGCGCAAGAACCTGGGGATGTCGAAGAAGGACGCCACCGAGAAGGCACTGGCTCTGCTCGATCGCGTCGGCATCCCGAATCCGAAGCGCACGTTCGACGCGTATCCGTTCGAGGTCTCCGGCGGCATGGCGCAGCGCGTCCTGATCGCCGGCGCCGTCTCGACGGACCCGGATCTGATCATCGCCGACGAGCCGACCACCGCGCTGGACGTCACGGTGCAGGCCGAGGTGCTGGACCTGCTGCGCGATCTGCAGCGAGAACGCCAGATGGCGATGCTGCTGGTCACGCACAACTTCGGCGTCGTCGCCGATCTGTGCGACCGCGTCACGGTCATGCAGCAGGGTCTGTTCGTCGAACAGGGCCCCGTCCGCACGATCCTCGGCGCCCCCGCCCACCCCTACACGCAGTCGCTGCTGGACGCGATCCTCGACGAGGGTCCGGCCCGTGGCGCGCTCAAGACCGCCGCAGAAGGAGCACAGTCGTGAACGCACTCCTCGAGGTCGAGAACCTCCACGTCACGTACCCGGGCAAGGGCTTCCGCGCCGAGCCGTTCCACGCGCTCAAGGGCGTCTCGCTCGACATCCGGGCCGGCGAGACGATGGGGCTCGTCGGAGAGTCAGGGTCCGGCAAGACGACGCTCGGCCGTGCCGTGCTGGGCCTCGCTCCGGTCACAGACGGCTCGGTCCGCTACGACGGTCAGGAGATCGCGCACCTGAACCGCCGCGAGCGCCGGGCGCTGTCCAGCGAGATCCAGGTCGTCTTCCAGGACCCCTATTCGTCGCTGAACCCTTCGATGACGATCGCGCAGATCCTCGCCGAGCCGCTCACCGCCCGCGGCGTCTCGTCCAAGGAGGCGAACGCGCGGGTCTCGGACCTGCTCGACCGCGTCGGTCTGCCGGCGGATGCTGCCCGCCGGCTGCCCCGTGAGTTCTCGGGCGGGCAGCGCCAGCGCGTGGCGATCGCCCGCGCGCTGGCGCTGGATCCCAAGCTCATCGTCTGCGACGAGCCGGTCTCGGCTCTCGACCTGTCCACACAGGCGCGCGTGCTCGACCTGTTCATCGAGATCCAGGAGCGCACCGGGGTCGCATATCTGTTCATCTCGCACGACCTCGCCGTCGTCCGCCACATCAGCCACCGCGTCGCGGTGATGTACCGGGGCGAGCTGGTCGAGACGGGCGACGGCGATCAGGTCACGGCTCACCCGTCGCACCCCTACACCCAGCGGCTGTTCCTGGCCGCCCCCGTCCCGAACCCCGACGCGCAGCAGCAGCGACGCGTCGAACGACGCGCACTCATCGACGCGCAGCTCAGCACCGAAGGAGCCGCATGACCGCCGCGAACCCCGAGACGACCACGCATCTCGTCCCGCTGCTCGACCGCCTCACCCTCGAGCAGAAGGCGTCGCTCGTGCAGGGCGCGGACTTCTGGACCACGGTGCCGATCCCCGAGATCGGCCTGCGGGCGATGACGCTCTCCGACGGGCCGGCCGGCGTCCGCGGTCCGCGGTGGGACGAGCGCGACCCGTCGCTCAACCTCCCCTCCGGTTCCGCGCTGGCCGCATCCTGGGATGCGGACCTCGCCTACCGCTTCGCGGCTGCCGCGGCATCCGAAGCGCGCCGCAAGGGCGTAGACGTCGTCCTCGGCCCGACGATCAACCTGCACCGGTCGCCGCTCGGCGGTCGGCACTTCGAGTGCTTCAGCGAGGACCCGGAGCTGACCGCCGAACTGGCGAGCGCGTACGTCCGCGGCCTCCAGGACAACGGGGTCGCCGCGACCCCCAAGCACTACGTCGCGAACGACTCGGAGACCGACCGGTTCACGGTCGACATCGAGGTCGACGATCGGGCGTTGCGCGAGCTGTACCTCGCACCGTTCGAGCGCGCCGTCGAAGCCGGCGCGTGGTCGATCATGAGCGCGTACAACTCGGTCGACGGCGTCACCATGACCGAGAATGCGCTCCTGGAGACTCCGCTCAACAGCGAGTGGTGCTTCGACGGCGTCGTCATCAGCGATTGGACCGCCGTCCGCTCTCTGGATGCCGTCCCCGCCGCCCAGGATCTCGCGATGCCCGGCCCGGCACCGGCGTGGGCGGATCTCGTCGACGCCGTGCGCGACGGCCGCGTGCAGGAGTCGGATCTCGACCGCAAGGTGCTGCGCATCCTGCTGCTCGCCGAGCGCGTCGGCGCGCTGGAGGGGTCACCCGCGATCGCGCCGACCGCCGTCGACGGCCCCGCGTTCGCCCGGGAGGCCGCGATCGAGGGCTCCGTCCTGCTGCAAAATACCGGCATCCTTCCGTTGGCCGCGCAGGCCCTCGGCCAGGTCGCCGTCATCGGGCAGAACGCCCGCGATGCGCGCACGCAGGGCGGCGGGTCCGCCACGGTCATCCCCGAGAACGTCGTGTCCCCGCTCGACGCGATCCGCGCGGCGCTGCCGCGTACGGAGGTGCGCTACGAGCTCGGCGCCGTCGTGCAGGAGGGCGTCGCCGAGATCCCGCTCGCGCACATCGCCAACCCCGCAACCGGCGAGCCCGGCCTGCGCGTCACGTTCCTCGACGCCGACGGGCAGGAGCTGTTCGCCGAGGATCGCCGTGCGACCGGCCTGGTCTGGTTCGGCGGCGATGCCCCGATCGCCGCGAGCCGCACCATCGTACTCACGACGCGGTACACCCCGACCGAATCCGGCGAGATCCAGCTCGGATTCGCCGGAGCGAACCCCGGCAGGCTCTTCGTCGACGGAGAGCTCGTGCTCGACGACTCCCCCGTGATCGAGGGCACCGATCTCGGTGCCGCCTTCCTGAACCCGCCGTCGCTCACCGTCGGCGTCCAGGTCGACGCTGGGCGTGCCATCGAGCTCCGTGCGGAGTTCACGCGCACCGGCACCGGTGCTCTGAGCGGCGCCTTCAGCGCCACCCTCGGAATCGCCCCGGAGCGCACGGATGCGGACCTGCTCATCGCCCGGGCCGTGGAAGCGGCGGCATCCGCCGACGTCGCCATCGTCGTCGTCGGCACGAACTCGAAGGTCGAATCGGAGGGGTACGACCGCGTCGACCTGGATCTGCCCGGTCATCAGGACGACCTCGTGCGCGCCGTCGCCGCCACCGGCACGCCGACCGTCGTCGTCGTCAACGCGGGGTCGCCCGTCGTGCTGCCGTGGGCGGGTGGCGTCGGCGCGATCGTGCAGGGCTACTTCGGCGGCCAGGAGTTCGGCCACGCGATCGCCGACGTACTCACCGGCGCCGCCGAACCAGGCGGACGCCTGCCCACCACCTGGCCGGCCGCGCTCGCGGACGTGCCGGTGACCGAGGTCGCCCCCACCGGCGGACGACTCACCTACGGGGAGGGCCTGCACATCGGGTACCGCGCCTGGTTGAAGGATGCCGCGGAGCCGGCATTCCCGTTCGGTCACGGGCTCGGGTACACGTCATGGTCGTGGGGTTCCGCACGGCGCCACGAGGACGCGGTTGAGGTGGCGCTCACGAACTCCGGCGAGCGCGCCGGCAAGCAGGTCGTCCAGGTCTACGCCGAGCGCAGCGACTCCTCCGTCGATCGGCCGGTGCGCTGGCTCGTCGGGTTCGCGGTCGTCCGCGTCGAGCCGGGCGAGACGGTCACCGCCACCGTACCCGTCCCCGCGCGCCGTCTCGCCCACTGGGCGAGCGACTGGGTCGTGGAGCCGGGCACCTACACGCTCCGGATCGGACCGTCGGTCGCCGATCTGCCCCTCTCGGTCGACTGGGACATCGCGTGAGCCTCAGCACTCCCGACGGACCTCTCCAGGGGCGCGCCGACCCACGGCTCGGCGAGATCGTCGACACGCTCGACGGCTATCTGGCGGCCGACCCGGATCTGTCGTTCCAGGTCGCGGCGTTTCACGAGGGCCTCCCGGTGCTGGACGCCTGGGGAGGTCCCCACCTCGGCGAGGAGTCGATGATCGTGCCGTACTCCGTCACGAAGAACACGATCGGCCTGTCGATCGGCCTGCTCCTCGAGCGCGGCGAGATCGATCTGGACGAGCGCGTGGCGCACTACTGGCCGGAGTTCGCCGTGGCGGGCAAGCACGGCGTCACGGTGCGCCAGTTGCTCTCCCACCAGGCGGGTCTGCCGCAGGCGACGCCGGCGCTGTCCTGGGCGGAGCTCCTCGATCATCACGCCGCAGCGGAGCGCCTCGCCGCGAGCCGTCCTTTCTGGCATCCGGGAAGCGCGTTCGGCTACCACGCCATCACGATCGGCAACCTCGCCTCGGAGCTTGTGTTCCGCGTCACGGGACGCACCCTGCACGAGTACTACGAGCAGGAGATCCGGGCACCGCACGGGATCGACTTCCACCTCGGCCTCCCGGACGAGCACCGGGACCGCCGCGTCGACGTGCTGCCGATGATCCGCCCGGTCTCGGAGGTCACCGCGCCCGCCTTCTCCGCGCTCGGCCCCGTCGTCTTCGCCACCCCCGGACCGGCCGTCGATCTCGCGAACGATGAGGCGAGCTGGAGCTTCGGCCATCCCGCCGGCTCGGGAACCGGATCGGCGCGCGGGATCGCTCGCCTGCTCGCCGCCGCCGTCACCGGCGTCGATGGACAGCAGTCGTTCCTGAGCGCGGACACGGTCGAGCAGATCGGGCAGCAGCAGATCCGCGGCTACGACGAGGTGCTCCATCAGCACGATCGCGCCCACGCGATCGTCTTCCAGAAACCTTCTCAGCAGCTCGCCTTCGGCGGACCGCGCTCGTTCGGCCATGACGGAGCGATGGGCGCTCTCGCGTGCGTCGACCCGGACTCCGGGCTGGCCTTCGCCTGGACGATCGCCCGCGGCCCGTGGCCGGGCGGCGCCGATCCCCGCGCGGTCGCGCTCGCCCGCGAGCTCGGCCGCGTCCTCTCCGCCTGACCCCTCGACCTCAAGGACCGCGCGAATGACCACGCTGTACAATCCACTGATCAACGGCTTCCATCCCGACCCCTCGGTCGTCCGGGTGGAGACCACGGACGGACCCGAGTGGTTCCTCGCCACATCGACTTTCGAGTACCTGCCCGGCATCCCGATCCATCGGTCCCGTGACTTCGAGACGTGGGAGCTCATCGGCCACGTCGCCGTGCGCCCCGGACAGCTCGCCGTCGAGGACGTCGCGACGGCGGGGGGAGCGTGGGCGCCGACGCTCCGGCACCGGGACGGCATCTTCCACCTGGTCATCACGGACGCGATGGGCCGAGGGATGCTGCACTTCACCGCGACGGATGCCGCAGGCCCGTGGAGCGACGGCGACGTGATCCTGAAGCAGGACGGATCGGCATCCCTCGACGGCATCGATCCGGACATCGCCTGGGACCGTGACGGGAACGTCTACGTCACGTTCTCGGGGCTCATCCTCGGCGGCGACGACATCGGTCAGCATCTCGGTATCCAGCAGGTGAAGGTCGACCTGGACCGGCGCATCGCCCTGGAGGCGCCGCGGTCCGTGTGGTCAGGCACCGGAGGGCAGTTCCCCGAGGCCCCGCATCTCTACGAGGTCGACGACCGCTGGTACCTGATGATCGCCGAGGGAGGAACCGAGCGCGGTCACGGCGTCTCGATCGCACGGGGAACGTCGCCGGAGGGGCCGTTCGAGACCGCACCGCAGAATCCGCTCGTGTCCGCACGATCGACGACCCGACCGGTGCAGAACACCGGTCACGGCGACCTCGTGGTCGGCCCGGGCGGCGACTGGCTGTGCGTACTGCTCGGAGTGCGCCCGCGCAGCATGACGCGCGCTTTCTCGGCGCTGGGACGCGAGACGTTCGTGACCCCGGTGCGCTGGGAGGAGGACGGCTGGCCGGCGATCGACCCGGTGCTGCTGAACCCGCGCGCGGGCACCAGAGTAGAGATCTCGTTCGCGGACGCTCCCCAGCTCGATCACGAATGGATCGCGGTCCGTGCCCTGCCGGGCTCGCTCGCGGAGCTGCGCGACGGCGCCCTCGTGCTGCACGGCGACGGCCGTACGCTGGACGATCCGCGCCCGGTCTTCGTCGGCCGTCGCCAGGAGCACCTCACGAACGCCGCCACCGTCCGCATCGACGTCAGTGCCGGGATCGGTGGTCTCGCCGTGCGCTACGACGAGCGGTTCCACGTCGAGATCGAGGCCGGAGACGGTGCGCTCATGGCCCGCGCCGTGGTCGGCGACCTCGTTCAGGAGTGGACCGCCCCTCTGACATCCACGACGCTGGACCTGCATCTCGATTCCCGTCGCCCGGATGGCGATCGCGGCCTGCCGCGCACGAGCGACGTGCTCCACCTCGGCGCGACGGTCGACGGCGAGCGCATCGATCTCGCGCAGGTCGACGGCCGCTTCCTCTCCTCCGAGACGTGCGAGTCGTTCACCGGCAGGGTCATCGGCGTCTATGCTCGCTCCGGCGACGTCGCCGTCCGAAGCTGGGTCGCCGAGGGAGACGACGAATGACGGATGCCGCGGTCACCGCCCCTCGCATCGCGACGCTGCGCGCCGAGCTCCGCGACGACACGTCGTTCGTCGCGACGTCGCGTCCGCGCCTAAGCTGGACCGTCGCCTCCGACGCCGATTGGCAGCAGGCCGCCGTCGATCTCGCCGACGGCACGACAGAAGTCACCCTCGACGGTCGTGAGAGCGTCCTGGTGGCATGGCCGTTCGCAGCGTTGGATCCCGGCGAGACCCGAGAGGTCCGCGTGCGGGCACGCGCGCTCTCGGGCGCCGTCACCGCGTGGAGCGAACCGCTGCGCATCGCGGCGGGCTTCCTCGCCAGGGACGAGTGGGTCGCCCGGCCGATCGGTCTGGCCGACCCCGACCGTGAGGCGCAGCCGGCCGTCGTCCGCACGGCGTTCCATATCGACCGGCCGGTCACCCGCGCACTGTTGTTCTGGACCGCGCTCGGCGTCGCCGAACCCGAGGTCAACAGCATCCCGGCATCCGAGGACGTGCTGTCCCCCGGATGGACCGCGTACCGCGACCGGCTCGTGCACGAGACCGTCGACGTCACGGCGCACGTGCGCACCGGCGAGAACGAGTTGTCGGCGACGATCGCCGGCGCCTGGTACACCGAGAAGTACGGCTTCTTCACCTTCACGAACCGGTTGTACGGCACGCAGCCGTCGTTCCTGGCGCAACTGCGGGTGACCTACGCCGACGGCGCGAGCGAGACCGTCGCCGCCACAGGCACAGGGTGGGAGGCCGCCGGCGACGGGCCGATCGTCGACAGCGGCATCTACGCCGGCGAGCACCAGGACCTGCGACGCACGGCATCCGTCTGGGCGCCAGCGCGGGTCGGGGCCGCAGCGCTCCCGGGCTACGAGAACGTCCCCGTGCCGGAGGCGCGCATCGCACCTCCGGTGCGTCGCATCGAGAGCCTCCCGGTCGCGGCGGTGATCGAGACGCCCTCGGGTGGACGGATTCTCGACTTCGGTCAGAACCTCGTCGGGCGTCTGCGGATCCGGACGCGCGGGCAGGAGGACGCCCGGCTGGTCGCCCGGCACGCCGAGGTTCTGGAGAACGGCGAACTCAGCATCCGTCCGCTGCGCAATGCGACGGCCACGGCGACGTTCGACCTGTCGGGCGCCGACGACGTGCTCGAGTCGCGCTTCTCGTTCTACGGCTTCCGCTATGCGGAGCTGTCCGGCGTCGACGTGGACCCGGCGGATGTCGAAGCGGTTGTGCTGCACACCGACATGGTGCGGACCGGTTCGTTCGCGTCCTCCGATCCGCTCATCGACCGCCTGCACGAGAACGTCGTGTGGGGCATGCGCGGCAACTTCCTGTCGATCCCGACCGACTGCCCGCAGCGCGACGAACGCCTCGGCTGGACGGGTGACATCCAGGTGTTCACTCCGACCGCGAGCTTCCTCTACGACTGCGACGGGTTCCTGACCTCCTGGCTGCGCGACCTCGCCCACGAGCAGCGGCGCTCCGACGGCTCTGTGCCGCTGGTCATCCCGGCGGCGCTTCCCGCGTTCGGCGGCGGCGGACCGACCGCCGCATGGGGCGATGCCGCGACGGTCGTGCCGACGGTGCTGTTCGAGCGATTCGGCGACCTCGGCGTGCTCGCCGACCAGTATCCGAGCATGCGCACGTGGGCGGATGCCGTGCTCGCCGTCGCCGGCGACTCGGGCCTCTGGGCCGGGCAGATGCAGCTGGGCGACTGGCTGGACCCGTCCGCCCCGCCGGACAAGCCCGGTGCGGCGAAGGTCGACGGCGACATCGTCGCCTCGGCGTACCTCGCGCGCTCGCTGCGGCAGGTCGCCGATGCCGCAGCGCTGCTCGGACACGACGCGGATGCCGCGGAGTACGGTGCACGCGCCGAACGCAGCCGTGCGGCCTTCGTCTCGGAATATGTGACGCCGTCCGGCCGCATGATGAGCGACGCGCCCACCGCGTACGCGCTGGCGCTCGAGTTCGGTCTCGTCACCGACGCGGCCCTGCGCCAGGCGCTGTCCGACCGGCTCGCCGACCTCGTGCGGGAGGGCGGGTACCGCATCGGCACCGGATTCGTCGGGACTCCGATCGTCACGGACGCCCTCACGGTGGGCGGGCATTTCGCGGAAGCCGAACGTCTGCTCACCCAGACCGAGTGCCCGTCCTGGCTGTATCCGGTCACCATGGGGGCGACGACCGTGTGGGAGCGGTGGGACAGTCTGCTGCCCGACGGCTCGGTGAACCCTGGCGAGATGACCTCGTTCAATCATTACGCGCTCGGCGCCGTGGCCGACTGGCTGCACCGCGTCGTCGCCGGCATCGCTCCGGCGGCGCCCGGATACCGCGCCCTGCGGATCGCACCGCAGCCGCTCTCGACGCTCGATCACGCAGCTGCGCGGCATGTCACGCCATACGGCGAAGCCTCGGTGGCGTGGCGACGGGAGGGCGCCGAGATCGTCGTGTCGGCGCTCGTGCCCGCCAATACGACGGCGGCTGTCGCTCTGCCAGGGAGCGACGAGTTCATCATCGGCTCCGGTCGGTTCGAATGGCGGTTCGCCGCGGCATCCACGCCGGAGACAGCCCCGCTCCCGGGACTGGAGGCCGCGCTTGCGGACGTCATCGACGACCCGCGCGCTTACCGTGCGCTGATCGACACCGTCGCGGCCTTCGACCCGGAGCGCGCCGAGGCCGTGCGCCGCGACACCCTCTGGGGGCGGGGGCGCACGGTCAGCGGTGCCCTCCTATTCACTCCCCCTCACGTCCTCGCGGACGTCGACGCGGCGATCCGCGCCGCGACATCCGCCTGACGCCCTTCCCATCCCACGAGACGGAGACACCATGTTCGACCGCCGTTCCACCTTCGGTGAAGCCCTCGACCACCAGGACGCGCGCGCCATCCTCGAGAAGCTGATGCCCGGCATCGCCGCCTCCCCGATGGCGACGCAGTACCGGGACGGACGTCTGGGCTCGCTCGTCGCGTTCGTCCCCGTCCTGGAGGACCCGGACGAGCAGCAGAAGCTGTGGTCCGCCCTCGCCGAGGTCGGCGACGGCGTTCAGCGCGCACCGTACGCGACGGCGATCGCCCCCGATCCGGCCTACGAGGACGACACCATCACTCCGGCATCCGCGTCGGTGCGCCTGCCGGAGCCGACCCCGCGCTGGGACGTGCTCGAGGTGCGCCTGGACGGCCCCTCGCACGGCAACCCGTTCGTCGACGTGGAGCTGGATGCCGTGTTCACACGTCCCGACGGCACCGAGGTGCGCGTCGGCGGCTTCTACGACGGCGACGGCGTGTACCTCGTCCGAGCGCTGGCGGATGCCGAGGGTGCTTGGTCCTTCGTCACCCGATCGACCGCACGGTCGTTGGACGGCGTGACCGGCATCGCAGAGGTGATCGCACCCCGCGAGGGCGTGCACGGCCCCGTCAGCGTGGACGGATTCCACTTCCGGCATGCCGACGGCACCCGGCACCGTCCACTCGGCACGACCGCCTACGCGTGGACGCATCAGCCGGAGGACCTGCAGGAGCAGACTCTGGCGACGCTCGCCGAGGCGCCGTTCACGAAGATCCGCATGTGCGTGTTCCCGAAGTCATACCTGTACAACGCGAACGAGCCTGCCGATTTCCCATTCGTCGGTTCGCTTGCGGACGGGTTCGATCTGGAGCGGTTCGATCCGGCGCACTTCCGGCGGCTCGAGCAGCGCATCGCCGATCTCGGTGCGCTCGGGATCGAAGCGGACCTCATCCTGTTCCACGCCTACGACCGTTGGGGCTTCGCCGATCTCGGGCCGGCCGTCGATGAACGCTACCTGCGCTACGTCGTTCGACGCCTCTCGGCTTTCGCGAACGTGTGGTGGTCGATGGCCAACGAGTACGACCTGCTCTGGGCCAAAGACACCGCCGATTGGGAGCGGCTGGCCGAGATCGTGGGCGAGGAGGATGCGTTCGGGCACCTGAACTCGATCCACAACTGCCGCCCGTTCTACGACTACTCGAAGCCGTGGATCACGCACGTGAGCGTGCAGCGCGTCGACGTCTACCGCACGGCCGAGAACACGGACGAGTGGCGCGAGCGCTGGGGCAAGCCGGTCGTCATCGACGAGTGCGCCTACGAGGGCGACATCGATCAGGGCTGGGGCAACATCACCGGGGAGGAGATGGTGCGCCGCTTCTGGGAGGGCGCGGTCCGCGGCGGCTATGTCGGCCACGGCGAGACGTACCTGCCGGAGGCGCTCGGCCTGGAGGACGAGACCCTGTGGTGGTCGAAGGGCGGCGTGCTGCACGGCACCTCCCCCGACCGGATCGCGTTCCTCGAGAAGCTGCTGGCCGAGGCGCCGGACGGCGTCTGGGACCCGCTTCCCGGCGACTGGGACGTGCCGTGGGGCGGCGTCGACGGCCGGGTCAGAGTCGGCTATTTCGGGTTCAACCGGCCCCGGTTCCGCAGCCTGCTGCTGGCCGAGGGTCAATGGGCCGTGGACGTGATCGATACGTGGAACATGACGGTCGATCGTCTTCCCGGAGTCCACTCCGGGTCCCTGCGCGTCGACCTGCCTGGACGGCAGTTCATGGCGGTGCGGCTGACCCGCGTCTGAGCCGGCTCGCCGCCCATGCTCGCTCCCCCTCGCTCGTTGAGCGAGGGGGAGCGAGCAGGTGCGACTCAGAAGTCGAAGTCGCCGATGTTGTCCGCGTCGAACACGAACGGGTCGCCGAGCAGCACGACGCCGTCGGCGCCGACCTCGTACTCACCGAGCTCGCCGGCCTCGAAGGTGTCGCCCTCTTCGCCGGTGATGTCGCCCTGGATCAGCGCCGCAGCCGCGTACGCGGACAGGTAGCCGAGGTCCTCCGGGTTCCACAGCGCGAACGCCGTGACGGTGCCGTCCTCGACGTACTCGCGCATCTGGTTCGGAGTGCCGAGTCCGGTCAGCGCGACCGCGCCCTTGTAGTCCGACGTCGACAGGTAGCGCGCGGCCGCCGCGATGCCGACCGTGGTGGGCGAGATGATGCCCTTCAGGTTCGGGTGCGTCTGCAGCAGTGCCGCCGTCTTGTCGAACGACGTCTGGTCGTCGTCATCGCCGTAGACGGTCTCGACGAGCGTGATCTCCGGGTACTCGCTCGCGACGTACTCCTCCATCAGGTCGATCCAGGCGTTCTGGTTGGTCGCGTTGGCGGATGCCGAGAGGATCGCGACCTCGCCGGCTCCGCCGATCTGGTCGGCGATCAGGTCGACCTGCACCTTGGCGATGCCCTCGGCATCCGCCTGGTTGATGAACAGGTCGCGGCAGTCCGCGTTCGTGTCGGAGTCGAAGGTCACGACCTTCACCCCGGCATCCCGAGCCTCGTTGAGCGCGTCGCAGATCGCCTTCGGGTCGTTGGCCGAGACGACCAGCGCGCCGACGCCCTGCTGCGTCGCGGTGTTGATGTAGCTGACCTGTGCATCCGGCGTCGCCTCCGCGGGGCCGACCTCGGCGAACGTGCCGCCGAGTTCGTCGACCGCCGCCTTGCCACCCGTGCTCGAGGTGTCGAAGTACGGGTTTCCGAGGTTCTTGGGCAGGAACGTGATCGTCAGGTTGTCCGAGCTGCCGCCGGATCCGCCGCCGTCACCCTCGGAGCCGCCTCCGCCGGTGTCGGCGCACCCGGACAGCACCAGGGCTGCGGCGACTGCCACGGCAGCGATGGCCGTGACGCGCTTGCGTGCAAACTTCATTGTTCTTCCTAACTGTTGTTCGGTTGATTTCAGGACGTGGCTGCGATGCGTGGCGGTCCGACCCGTGCGCGCACGCGTTCGGCCCAGGCGAGGATGCTGGCGGCGACGACCGAGAAGATCAGCAGTCCGCCCGTGATGATGTTGATGACGTCGCTGGTGACCCCGGCCAGTCGCAGGCTGCTGCCGAGCACACCGATCAGGAGCACGGCCGCGACGACGCCGTGCAGGTGCCCGCGTCCGCCGAAGACGGAGACGCCGCCGAGCACGACCGCCGCGATCACCTGCAGTTCGAGGCCGGTCGCGTTATCGCCTCTGGCGCTGCCGAATCGCAGCGTGTAGAAGATCCCGGCGAACGCGGCGACGACGCCGGCCAGCACGAACAGGAGGAACTTCGTCCGCTCGACGTGCACTCCCGAGAAGCGCGCGGCGTCCTTCGACAGGCCGATCGCGTAGATCCCGCGGCCGAACGGCGTGAAATGCAGCAGCACCACGAAGATCGCGAGCAGGATCAGGAACGGGATGACGATGTACGGGATCGTGGTGCCGGCGATCTTGGCCTTCGCGAGATCGGTCCACAGCTCGGGGAAGTCCGTGACCGCTGTGGTGCCGAGCAGCCCGACCGCGAGCCCGCGGAACAGCGCCAGAGTGCCGATCGTGACCGCGAGCGACGGTAGCCCGACCACCGTGACGAGGAAGCCGTTGAACGCACCGCCGACGACTCCGACCGCCAGCGCGGCGAGTGCGGCGATCTCGAACGGCGCCCCGGCCTGGGTGAGCACGCCGGTCACCACGCTGGCAAGGCCGACCATCGAGCCGACGGACAGGTCGATCTCTCCGGTCACCATCACCAGCGTCATCGGCAGCGCGACGAGCAGGATCGGCGCGACGTCGAGCAGCAGATAGTTGTACGTGATCGGCTGTCCGAACCCGCGGATCGTCGTGGATGCGACGACGATCACGAGGGCGAGCAACCCGATGATGGCGAACTCGCGCGTGAGGAGCACGCGCCGCCAGAGTGGACGGTCGTAGTCGCGGATGACGCGCGGCGTCGAAGTGGTCGCGGTCATGATTCGTCCCTCGCCTCGATGAGCCGGCGTTTCTGTCTCACCGCGAGCACCCGGTCCAGCACGATCGCTCCGATGATGAGCACGCCGACGACGGCCCGCTGCCAGAAGTCTGGGATGCCGAGGATCGGCAGCGCCCTGTTGATGGTCATGAGGAGCATGGCGCCAATGGCCGCGCACCACACGGAGCCGACACCGCCGGTGATCGCGATGCCGCCGATCACGGCCGCGCCCACGGCATCCAGTTCCCATCCGGAGCCCGCCTGCGAACTGATCGATCCGTACCGGGCGGCGTAGAACACGCCGGCGAGGCCGGCCAGCGCGCCGGACAGGATGAATGCCGTCAGCACGCGGCGTGTGACCCGCAGACCGTAGAGTTCGGCCGCGGCCGGCTCCGAGCCGATCGCGTAGTACTCCCGGCCACTGCGCGTGTTGCGCATGTACCAGGCGGCACCCGCCAGCACGATGACCGCGACGATCGTGAGCACCGGGACGGTGAGGATCTGCTGGGTGCCGAGCGCGAGGAAGTCCTTCGGCATGTCAGACGGATTCACCCGGTCGCTGCCGGTCCAGAGGACATTGATGCCGCGATAGGCATACAGCGTGCCGAGCGTGATCACCATCGCCGGCACCTTCGCGAAGGCGACGAGCGCTCCGTTGATGAGACCGAGCACGGCGCCGAACAGGACGGCTGCGAGCACGACGAGGATGATCGGGATGCCGGGGATGTCGATGAACAGTCGCCCGGTGAGGTACGCCGTCAGGCCCATCACCGAGCCGACGGACAGGTCCACGTTGCGCGTGATGATGACAATGGCCTGGCCGACCGCCACGAGCACGAGGATCGACGGTGTCAGCAGCAGATCGCGCCAGCCGTCGCTGGAGAACAGGAAGTTCGGGTTCTTGATGGTCGCGGCTGCGACGACGAGCACGAGGGCGGCGAGGATGCCGAGTTCGCGCGCGCGGCCGACGCCGCCGAAGCTCTTGCGCACCGCGAAGTCAGGTGCCGGGGCGATCGCGGTCACGAGTTCACCTCCGCGGCGTGCGTCGCGGCGAACATGACGTTCTCGCTGGTGGCCTCGGCGCGGTCGATCTCGGCCGTGATCCGGCCCTCGCGCATCACGAGGACGCGGTCGGCCATGCCCAGCACCTCCGGCAGCTCGGACGAGATCATCAGGATTCCGCGCCCCTCACCGGCGAGCTGCGACAGCAGCCGGTGCACTTCGGACTTGGTGCCGACGTCGATTCCTCTGGTCGGCTCGTCGATGATCAGCACCTTCGGGTCGGTGGCCAGCCATTTGGCGAGGACCACCTTCTGCTGGTTGCCGCCGGACAGGGTCGCTGCGACCGTGTCGAGCGCGTGGGTCTTGACCTCGAGCCGGGATGCCCATTCGCGGGCGGCCCTGTTCTCGATGCCCGTGGTGATGAGCCCCCATCGCGCGAGGCGCCTGCGGATCGCGAGGGTGATGTTTCCGCCGACCGCTGCGTCGATCACGAGTCCCTGCTTGCGACGGTCCTCCGGGACGAGCGCGAGTCCTGCCCGCATCGCCTCGGTGGGGTTGCGCTGCGGGACCGCTCTGCCCTGCATTCGCACCGTCCCCTCCCGGTAGCCGTCGACGCCGAAGACGGCTCTGGCCACCTCACTGCGTCCGGCGCCGACGAGACCGGCGAGCGCGACGATCTCCCCGGCGCGCACGGCGAACGAGATGTCATGGAAGAGGCCGGGGCTCGTGAGCCCCTCGACCTCGAGCAGCGGGTCGCCGACGACGGCATCCTGCTTCGGGAAGAGCTCGGTGATGTCGCGGCCGACCATCTGGCGCACGAGCTCGTCGACGGTCGTGTCCGCGATCGGCGTGGTCGCGATATAGGCGCCGTCGCGCATCACGGTGACGGTGTCGCACAGGGCGAAGACCTCGTCGAACCGGTGCGAGATGAACAGCACCGCGCGGCCCTCATCGCGCAGGCTCCGCGCGACGGCGAAGAGCCGGTCCACCTCGACACCGCTCAACGCCGCTGTCGGCTCGTCCATGATGAGCACGCTGGCATCGAGCGAGATGGCCTTCGCGATCTCGATGATCTGCTGATCGGCGATCGACAGGCCGTCGGTGACGCGGTCGGGGTCGAGCGCGACCCCGAGACGGTGGAAGATCTGCTCGACCTCGGCGCGCATGGCCTTGCGGTCGATGCGCCCGAAGCGGTTCACCGGCTGGCGGCCCATGAAGATGTTCTCGGTGACGGACAGATCCGGGAAGAGAGTCGGCTCCTGGTAGATCACCGCGATACCAGCAGCCTTCGACTGCGCGGTGCTGGAGAAGTCTACCGGTTCGCCGTGCAGACGGAAATCGCCCGAGTCCCGGCGGTACAGCCCGGCCATGATCTTGACCAGTGTGGACTTGCCCGCGCCGTTCTCGCCGATCAGTGCATGGATCGAGTGCGGCTGCATCGTGAGGCTGCCGGAGCGGAGGGCGATCACCGGCCCGAAGGACTTCACGACGCGATGCAGCTCCAGCGCGGCGCCGGGTGGGACTTCTGCGGTCACAGGCGTGTCCTCTCCTTCGAGGTCGAACGATTCGTACGAGATGAACCATACATGAATCGATTCAGGCTCGTTTCAGCTAGTGTATGGGAGACCGGTCGAAGAGCAATACCTTCGCGACCGAACTGTGACCCACCCGATGGCGAGAGGAGACCAGATGCCGATCAGCATCCGCGATGTCGCCCAGCGCGCCGGAGTGTCGGTCGGCACGGTCTCGAACGTCCTGAACCGTCCGGACGAGGTCTCAGCCGATTCGGTCGAACGCGTGACCAGAGCCGTCGAGGAGCTCGGCTATGTGCGCAACGACGCAGCGCGAAAGCTGCGGGCCGGCGTCAGCACGACGGTCGGATTCGTCGTGCTCGACGGACAGAACCCGTTCTACAGCGACGTCGTGCGCGGCGCGGAGGACGAGGCGTCCAGCCACGGCATCGCGATCCTGTACGGCAACACCGACGAGGACCCCTCCCGCGAGAAGGTCTACCTCGATCTCTTCCGCGAGCAGCAGGTGCGCGGTCTGCTCATCGCCCCGTACGGCGATGTGATGACGCAGCTGCGCCGATTCCGCTCCAGCGGGATCGCGACCGTGCTCGTCGACCGGTTCAGCGCCGACAGCGGCTTCTCCTCGGTGTCGGTGGACAGCGTGGCGGGCGGGCGCCTCGCGATCGATCACCTCATCGACGCGGGGCGACGACGGATCGCGTTCGTCGGAGGACCGTTCGACATGCGCCAGGTCACCGACCGCCTGGCCGGAGCGAGAGCCGCGGCCGAGAACGCCGCGGTCCGCGTCGACCTCGAAGTGATCGCCACGGCGGCCATGACGGTCGAAGAGGGAGCCGCCGCCGGCGCACGGCTGCTGACTCGGCCTCGGCGGGAGTGGCCGGACGCCCTGTTCGCCGCCAACGATCTCGTGGCACTCGGGCTGCTGCAGTCGCTGGTCTCCGGAGGCCGGATGCTGGTGCCGGACGAGATCGCCCTCATCGGGTTCGACGACATCCCGTTCGCGGCCGCAGCCGCCGTCCCGCTGTCGTCGATCCGTCAGCCGAGTCGCATGATCGGGCGCACGGCGCTGCGGATCGTTCTGGAGGAAGCGGCGGATCCCGCCAGCATCCCTCGGCAGACCGTCTTCCCGCCGGAGCTCGTGGTGCGCCGCTCGACCACCGGCTGAGCATTCTCGAACCGCGACGGGCTACTCCCGGACGTTGCCGTTCGAGCAGGTCGTCTGAGCGGCGGAGTTTCCCTTGATCGTATTGGGAAGCGCGGCCACCGTCTCGGAAGGCACGGGGGTCTCGGTCGTTCCCGGGTCTGCCGTCTCGGTCGGAGTCGCAGGATCCGTCGGCGCCGGCGTCTCGACGATGACACCGTCGTTCTCCGTGTTCTCGTGCGTCACCTGCAGCTGCTGGTTCGCGTTGACCGCGTCCCACATGACCTGAGCGGTGTCCCGATCGGGGACGACCCGATTCGCATTGTTCGGGTCCTCCACAGTCGGGTACTGCAGGAAGACGATGTCCTCGAACGGCACGTCCTTCACGGCGAGCGCGATCTGCGCGAGCATCATCGGGTTCTGCAGCGAGGTGCTCGGAGTGACATTGCTCAATGCGGTGTCGGCGAGCTTCAGCATCGTCGGCACGTCGCCCAGCACCTCGGAGCTGATGAGCTTGCGGGCGAGCGACGACATGTACTGCTGCTGGTTGCCGATGCGCCCCAGGTCGCTGCCGTCGCCGACGCCGTGGCGCGTGCGCAGGAACTGCAGGGCCTGCAGGCCCTGGACCGTATGCGTGCCGGCCTCCAGATCCAGGCCTGTGTACTTGTCCTTGATGCCGCTCGCGAGGCACACATCGACCCCGCCGATGGCGTCGGTGATCTCGATCACGCCGCCGAAGGTCACTGAGGCCGCGAACTGGATCTCCTGACCGGTGAGCTCGGTGATCGTCTGCGCGACGCAGTTCAGGCCGCCGTACGAGAAGGCGGTATTGAGCTGCTGCTTGCTCATCGCGGAGGTCTCGTTGCCGTTCTCATCCGTGCAGGACGGGATCGGCAGCATCGTGTCGCGGGGGAAGCTCACCGCGGTGATGCGGCGCGGCTCGTCCGAGACGTGCAGGAGCAGGTTGACGTCGTTGAGCGTCCCCTCGGAATCCGAGCCCTCGCACCGCTCTCCGAACAGGTGCGCGTACTTCTCCTCGCACGTGTCCACGCCGGTGAGCAGCAGGTTGAACCCGCCCTCGAACTCGGCGATGTCCGGCGGGATCGACTCCTGGCCCTCGAGCTCCACGGCGTTCGCGGTGAAGCTCGAGAACAGCGTGGTGCCGACGTAGGCGGCGACGCCCAGGCCGCTGACGAGCACGACGGCCATCGCGACGCCGATGATCTTCAGCAGCTGGGACGCGGCGCTGGGGCTGCGCAGCTGACCGTGACGGGCGACGGTGCGACGACGGGGGGTCTTATCGCTCACTCGGGGCCTTTCGGGAATCTGCGGAGGGTGTGGGATTCGAACCCACGAGACATCTCTGCCCACTGGTTTTCAAGACCAGCTCCATCGGCCGCTCGGACAACCCTCCATCGTGCAGGAACTCACCTGCCCGATCAGGCGTCGAGTCTAGCCGAGTTCGGGATGAACACCGGCCAGGCCGAGTGTCATTCTCCCGCGATGACCTGGGGAGACCCTGTAAGCAGGGTGTCCAGGGCGAGCGCGAGCCCGCCGTTCACGACATGCTCGGTGATCTCGCCGGCGGCATCCTTGACCTCATCCGGAGCCTGCCCCATCGCAACCGCGCGTCCGCCCACGCGCAGCGCCCAGCCGAACATGCCGATGTCGTTGCGGCCGTCGCCGGCGACGAGGACCTGCCCGCCGTTCATGCCGAGTTCGGCATGAACGCGCGCAAGCGCTGTCCCCTTGTCGACGCCCTGCGGAGCGATGTCGAGCCAGGCGGTCCAGCCGATCGCGTACGAGACCTCATTCAGCCCGGCATCCGACACGAGTCGGTGGAAGTCGTCCTCGTCGTGCCCCGGCGAGACGACGACGACGCGCGACACCGGGTGCTCACCCAGCTCCTCGAACGAGACCTGCCGACCGCCGTCGAGCGTCCAGTCATCCAGCTGCGCCGTGAACAGGCGCTGACCGGAAGCCAGTTCGACCATGTACCTGGCCTCGGGGAGGCGATCGCCGAGCAGCCCGAGCACCGTGCGCGGGTCGAACGTCTCGACGTGCCAGCGCGTCCATTCCCCGTCGACACGGCGCATCGTGACGGCACCGTTCGAGCACACCACGAACTCCGGCGTGATCTCGAGCGCGTCGACGTAGCGGAGCGTGGCCATCCAGCTGCGGCCGGTCGCGATCGTGACGACGTGTCCGGCATCCCGCAGCCGCGCGACGGCCTCGGGCACCCCGGGGCTCATCGATTCGTCCTGCAGCAGGATCGTGCCGTCGACGTCGAGTCCGACGAGCCAGCGCGCGTCCGCTGCGACGATGCTCACGCCTCCGGCTCCAGCACGGCGAGCCCACCGAGGTAGGGCCGCAGCACTTCAGGGACGATCACGGAGCCATCCGGCTGCTGGTGCGTCTCGAGGATGGCGACGATCCAGCGCGTGGTCGCCAGCGTGCCGTTGAGCGTGGCGACGTGCTGAGTCTTCGCCTGCCCCTCGACCGTCTCTGGGCCGTCGGACTTGGCCGGGCGGTAGCGGACGTCGAGCCGGCGCGCCTGGAAGCTG
This sequence comes from Microbacterium sp. GXF0217, assembly GCF_054798195.1. Lineage (NCBI taxonomy): Bacteria > Bacillati > Actinomycetota > Actinomycetes > Micrococcales > Microbacteriaceae > Microbacterium > Microbacterium sp. GXF0217. The sequence goes on from NZ_JBSJZG010000005.1 coordinate 267,644, forward strand.
GTGCAGTTCGAGGTCGAGGTGAGCTCGCGGAACGCATCCTGCGTCGGAACCCACGCCTCGATGTCGTACTTGCGTGCGGCGCTGGATCCGAGATCCCCCGCGGCCACATCGATCACGCGGTACGACAGACCGAGGGACGTCAGCATCTCCTCCTGGAGCGCGACGAGGCGCAGGTGCTCGGCCTCGGCATCCTCCGGCGTCGTGTAGACGAACATCTCGAGCTTGTTGAACTGGTGCACGCGGATGATGCCGCGCGTGTCCTTGCCGTACGAACCGGCCTCACGGCGGTAGCAGGTCGACCAGCCCGCGTAGCGCAGCGCCCCCTTGGACAGATCGACGATCTCGTCCTTGTGGTAGCCCGCGAGCGCGACCTCGCTGGTGCCGACCAGGTACAGGTCGTCGTCCTTGTCGAGGTGGTAGACCTCGTCGGCGTGCGCGCCGAGGAAGCCAGTGCCCTGCATGATCTCGGGACGCACGAGCGTCGGCGTGATGAGCGGCACGAACCCGTGCTGCAGCGCCTTGTCGAGCGCGAGGTTCATGAGGGCGATCTCGAGCCGCGCGCCGACGCCGCGCAGGAAGTAGAAGCGGGAGCCCGAGACCTTGACGCCGCGCTCCATGTCGATCGCCCCGAGGATCTCGCCGATCTCGAGGTGGTCGCGCGGCCCGTTCGGGTACTCGGCGGCATCGAACGTCGGCACCTGGCCGACCCGGCGCAGCTCGACGAAATCCTGTTCGCCGCCGGCGGGGACGCCGTCGATCACGACGTTCTCGATGCGCGCCAGCGCGTATGCCGCGGCATCCGCCGCCTCGCCCGCAGCGTGCTGGGCGAGCTTGACCCGTTCGGCGAGCTCCTTCGCCTGTGCGACGAGCCCGGCCTTCTCCTCCTTGGGCGCCTTGGCGACCTGCTTGCCGAACGCGTTCTGCTCGGCGCGCAGCTCCTCGAACGAGGTCAGCGCGGCCCGGCGCGATCGGTCGGCCTCGATCGCTGCGTCGACGGTGGACGCATCGTGGCCGCGCGCGATCTGCGAGCGGCGGACGAGGTCTGGATTGTCGCGGAGAAGAGCGAGGTCGATCATTCGTCAAGTCTATGGCGTGGCGCGGATGCCTCCGCGAGACGTCCTGGCGACGGAAGGCCTTAGAGTATGGCCATGATGACGACCGCGGCCGCCCTGCATCGGGTCGCCCTCGTCTACAACCCGATCAAGGTGAACGAGACGCAGCTGAAGGCGCTCGTGGCCTCCAGCGCGGAGGAGGCCGGCTGGTCGCCTCCGCTGTGGCTGCCGACCACGATCGAGGATGCCGGGCAGGGCGTCGCGCGCCACGCGGTGGACGAAGGAGTGTCCGCGGTGCTCGTCGCCGGCGGCGACGGCACCGTGCGCGCGGTTGCCGAGGCCGTCGCGGACACCGGGGTGACGCTCGGGATCCTCCCCAGCGGCACCGGCAACCTGTTCGCCCGCAACCTCGGTCTGCCGCTGACGGATCCGACGGCGATCATCCGTGCGGCGCTGGCCGGTCGCACCCTTCCCGTTGATCTCGGCTGGGCGACGCTGACCCGCGAGGACGGCTCGTCCGAGACGCACGCCTTCGTCGTGCTGGCCGGCATGGGGCTGGATGCCGACATGATCGCGAACACCCGGCCCGATCTGAAGAAGTCCGTCGGTTGGGTCGCGTACGTCGACGGCGCCGCCCGTTCCCTCGTCGCGGCGAAGCCGTTCCGCATCGTCTACCAGTTGGACGAGTCGCGCCTGCACTCGACCAAGGTCTACAGCGCATTGTTCGCGAACTGCGGCATGCTCCCCGCCGGCATCGCGCTCATCCCGACCGCATCGATCACCGACGGCACGCTCGACATCGCGATCATCCAGCCCTCCGGCCCGTTCGGCTGGCTCGGCGTGTGGCGCAAGATCTGGTGGGACAACTCGGTGCTGCGGCGCTTCCGCGCCGGACGGCTCGTGCTCGAGCGCCGCGGCCGCGATGCATCGGTCCGCTATCTGAGCGGCGTATCGGCGGAGGCCGCCAGCACGCACCCGACTCCGATCGAGCTGGACGGCGACGAGTTCGGCACCGCCGTCCGCCTGCACTGCCGCGCCGACCCCGGCGCGCTGATCCTGGCGATCCCCGATTCGGTGTCGACCGACGGGCTGTGACCGCCGTCAGCCGCGAACCGGGATCGTGGTGTCGAGGTTCGCACCGACCAGCGTGAGCTGGAAGTCGTCGTCCTCGACCTCGTCTTCACCGAACGCGATGATCACCGCCCGCGGGGCCATGTCCATCGTGCACTGCGCGCCCTCTTCTTCGGCCGCGAACGTGACGGTGCCGGTGGCACCGGCGCCCTCCACAGACTCGATGACCGGCGGGCAGGACGACGAGCCCCACGTCAGCAGCACGAGGCTCTCATCGTCGAACCAGCCGGCGCTCGGTGTGTACTCGCTCGGCGTTCCCGGAACGCCGGTCAGAGCGGAGTCCCCGTCGAGGTCGATATCGTCCGTCACTCCGTCGTAGGTGACGAGCAGTTCGACCTCCTGGGCCGGATCGACGCCCTCGGGGAACGCGCCGACGCTCGCGCGCGGCGCGAGGTCCATCGTGCATATGGCGTCAGGATCCGGATCGACGAGCGTCACGGTGACCTGCTGTCCTGATGCCGTGACCTCGTCGACCTGCGGGATGCACGTGGACGACCCCAGCGTGATGACCGCGAACATGCGCCCTTCGTCGAGCCATGCGCCTTCGAAGTCGTCCTCCTTCAGCGGCGTGGGCGCCGCGCTCTGCTCCGGAGCGCTCGAACTGGTCGGGCTGGTGTCCGCGGGCGTCGTCGCGCAACCGGCGGCGAGCGCAGCGACGGCGGCGAGGCCGGCGAACGAGAGGGCGGCACGCGAGATCGTGGTCATGGCACCCACCGTAGCCGTGATCACTGCAGAGCGGAGGTGAGCCTCGCCAGATTGTCGAGGACGGTCGAGCGCAGCGGCTGCTGCATCCACTCCTCCAGCGTCAGCTCCCGGCTCAGTCGGCGATACTCGTCCTCGACGACGCGCATCTCCTGGACGAACTCCTCGCCGCGCACGAGCAGCGAGATCTCGAGGTTCAGACCGAACGAGCGCATGTCCATGTTGCTCGAGCCGATCACCGCCACCTGATCGTCGATCGTCAGGCTCTTCGTGTGCAGGATGTACGGCTTGCGGTACATCCAGATCCGCACGCCGCCGCGCAGCAGCGCCTCGTAGTAGCTGCGCTGAGCGTGGTAGACCATGGCCTGGTCGCCCTCTTCGGACACGAACAGTTCGATCTCGACGCCCCGATCGGATGCCGCGGTGACCGCGAGCAGCAGCGCCTCGTCCGGGACGAAGTACGGGCTCACGATCATGATCTTGCGCTTGGCCGAATACAGCAGGCTGAGGAAGAGCCGGAGATTGTTCTCGACCTCGAAGCCCGGCCCTGACGGGACGACCTGGCAGTCGAGATCCCCGGTGCCCTGGGTCGCGTGCGCGATGTCGATGTCCGAGAGCACCTGATCGGTCTCGCTGTACCAATCGCTGAGGAAGATCGCGTTGACACTGGCCACGATGGGGCCGTCGAGTCTGACCATGAGGTCGACCCAGTGCAGGCCGCGCTTGATGTTCTTCGGCAGGTTGTACGTGGAGTCGGTGACGTTCTGCGATCCCATGAACGCGACGTTGCCGTCCACCACGAGGAGCTTGCGGTGGTTGCGCAGGTCGGGACGCTGCATGTGCCCCTTGAGCGGCCGCACCGGCAGCATGACGTGCCAATCGGCGCCCATGCGGTTGAGTCGGTCGACGGTGCGGCGGAAACGCGGCTTGAACCGGTTCGCCCAGTGGTCGAGCAGCACCCTGACCGAGACGCCGCGCGCCGCGGCCTCCTCCATCGCCCGGAAGAAGTTGTCGGTCGCGGCATCCGACTGCAGGATGTAGAACTCGACGTGCACGTAGAGCTCCGCGCTGCGCACGGCATCCGCCATCGCGTCGAGCGACTCCTGGTAGTCGGAGATCAGGTGCGCGCCGTTGTCGCCGGAGAGCGGCATCGCGCCCATCTGCTGATTCATCCGGACGAGCGGGGGGAACCAGCCGGGCGCATCAGGACGCAGGGTGCCGAAATGCAGGTGCTCGCTCGTCTCGGCGATGTAGTCGTTGATCTGCTGCTGCTTGCGGCGACGAGCCCGCGGCAGCCGCGGATTTCCGATCAGCAGGAAGAGGAACACCCCGAAGAACGGGATGAAGAAGATCGCCAGAAGCCAGGCCATCGCGGCCGTCGGCCTGCGGTTGCGCGGCACGACGATGATCGCGGTGATGCGGATGGCGATGTCGATGACGGCGAGACCGACGACCACCCACCACGGCCAGGCGTCCATGCACGTCACCCCCTGGCTGTCCGCACCGCGTATCTCGCATCGGCGCTGGATTCAGCGTAGTGGGTGGGTCGGACGCCGCCCGGTCAGGAGGCTCTGGGCGGCAGACCGCGCGCCGCGCGCTCCTCGGCTTCGATCTGCGCGTGCACCTTGCGCTCGGTGCGATCGAAGCGCAGGATGCCGCGGAGCACGAAGAAGAACACCACGCAGACGGCGAGGGTCGGAATGATCGACCAGGCGACCGCCGTCCAGAAGTTCTCCATGCCTCCATCGTACGCCGCGCTGCTGGACGCACGATCCGCCACTTGCTCTGCACAGACCCGACTTTCCGGCGAATCCATCCCCAGCGGCCGATCCGCCCCTGCAGAGCGGCCCGGATTGCCACACTCTCGGGATGACAACCGTGATGAAAGCCTCCGGCTCCGCCGAGTTCCTCGGCCTCGTCCCCGCACTCGCCGGTTTCACTCCGACGCAGAGCATCGTCCTCACGCCCTTCGAGGGCAAACGCACGTACGGCGCACTGCGCATCGATCTGCCCGATGAGGAACCGGCCGCGTTCGCGGAGCGCGCCATCGCCCTGGCGAACCGGGTCGAACGCTCCGACGCCGTCGCGGTCGTCGTCTACTGCGACGAGAGCGCGCAGCCCACCGGAGACGGGCTCGTCCTTCCGCACCGAATCGTCGTGGAGGAGGTCCTCGCCGCGGCCGAGGCGCAACGGCTCGGCATCGTCGACGCGCTCTGCGTCACGCCGGAGGGATGGGCGAGCTACCTCGACGAAGACCCAGAGCTGCACCCGCTGGACACGATCCGTCCCGCCGCGAGTCCGCCGGCCGCGCACGACGTCGAGGGCGACCAGCACGCCGGCACCGACCTGCCGGTGTACGGGCTGCTGCTCACCGAGAAGGTCGGTCGAGTGCTGCTCGCGCTCGACGACATCGTGCAGAGCGCGGACGACGAGCGCGAGGACGAGGTGGAAGGCGAGCGGCTGGAGGCCTTCGCGGCCGCGCTGCTCCTTGAGCACATCCCAGAGCTGTTCGAGGCCGCGGTGGACTTCCCGGACGACCCGCCGCCGTTCGTGTGCGCCGCCCTGATCTGGCTGCTCGACAAGCCGGTGTACCGCGACGTCGCCCTCGCGCAGTGGGCCGGTGACCTGGCGGCCGGGCACGACGCACTCGTGTCTCAGCGCGCTCACCAGCGCACGCGGGCGCTGCCGTCGGCGCAGAGCTGTCAGGTCATGGTCGGCGAGGGTCCTCGTCCGGACATCTCACGGCTGCATGCCGCATTGCGCACAGCGCGGGCTCTGGCGGCACTCGCCCCGCAGGCACGACGGATCGGCCCGCTCGCGCTGGCCGCCTGGCTGTCGTGGGCGCTCGGGCGCACGTCGCACTCCGAGAAGTACCTCGACGAGGTGCGCCGGATCGCGCCGGACTACAGCTTCGGTCAGCTGCTGAGCGACCTGTTCCGCACCCGACCGCTGCCGGAATGGGCATTCGACCGTCGGATGGACGAGGCGGCATGACGCCGCCTCGTCGTCACTTCACGAGCGGGAAGAGGATGGTCTCGCGGATGCCGAGGCCCGTGATCGCCATGAGCAGACGGTCGATCCCCATGCCCATGCCGCCCGTCGGCGGCATGCCGTGTTCGAGCGCGCGGAGGAACTCCTCGTCGACGCGCATGGCCTCGACATCGCCGCGTGCGGCGAGCTTCGCCTGCTCGATGAAGCGTTCGCGCTGGATCACGGGATCGACGAGCTCGGAGTACCCGGTGGCCAGTTCGAACCCGCGAATGTACAGGTCCCACTTCTCGACCACGCCGGCGATCGAGCGGTGCTCGCGCACCAGCGGCGACGTGTCGAGCGGGAAGTCCATCACGAACGTGGGGCGCACGAGGTCGCCCTTCACGAAGTGCTCCCAGAGCTCTTCGACGAGCTTTCCGTGGGTCGCCTGCGGCGGGACGTCGACGTCGTTCGCCTCGGCGAACGCGATGAGGTCCTCGACCGAGTCGTCAGGGGTCACGGTGCGTCCGGATGCCGCGGAGAGCGACTCGTACATCGAGATGCGGTCCCACTCGCCGCCGAGGTCGTACTCCGTGCCATCGGCCCAGGTGACGGTCGTGGAGCCGGAGACGGCGATCGCCGCCTGCTGCACGAGCTCCTGCGTGAGCTGTGCCATCTGGTTGTAGTCGCCGTAGGCCTGGTAGGCCTCGAGCATCGCGAACTCGGGGCTGTGCGTGGAGTCTGCGCCCTCGTTGCGGAAGTTCCGGTTGATCTCGAACACGCGCTCGATGCCGCCGACGACGGCGCGCTTCAGGTAGAGCTCCGGCGCGATGCGCAGGTACAGCTCGGTGTCGAAGGCGTTGGAGCGGGTGATGAACGGGCGAGCGGAGGCGCCGCCGTGCTGCACCTGCAGCATGGGCGTCTCGACCTCGAGGTAATCGTGGCTCGTGAAGGTCGCGCGCAGGCTGGCGTTCACCGCCGCACGAGCGCGAACGGTCGTGCGCGCCTGCTCGCGGACGATCAGATCGAGGTAGCGGCTGCGCACGCGCCCCTCCTCGCTGAGTTCGGAGTACGCGTTCGGCAGCGGCAGGATCGCCTTGGAGGCGATGCTCCAAGCGTCCGCCATGATCGACAGCTCGCCGCGGCGGCTGGAGATCACCTCGCCGTGCACGAAGACGTGGTCGCCCAGGTCGACGTGCTCCTTCCAGTCCGCCAGCGATTCCTCGCCGACGTTCGCGAGCGAGATCATCGCCTGGATGCGCGAGCCGTCGCCGGCCTGCAGCGTCGCGAAGCAGAGCTTGCCGGTGTTCCGGCTGAACACGACGCGTCCGGCCACGCCGACGACGACACCGGTCTCGGCGTCGGCTTCGAGCTCGCCGTATTCGGCACGGAGCGCCGGGATGCTGTGCGTGACCGGCACGGCGACGGGGAACGCCCCGCCCGCAGCATCCGCACGCTGGGAGATCAGGCGCTCGCGCTTGGCGAGACGAACGGCCTTCTGCTCGTGCACTTCGGCAAGCTCGGCACGGCGAGCTTCTTCATCGTCGCCGGAGGGGACGGGGGCAGGCGCGTCAGGCGCGTTCGTCATGCGGGGCTCCTTGGAAGTCAGGGGCCAGTTTATCGCGGGCGGGTAGCGTGGAAACCATGAGCGCACGCCGACGACTTCACGCACTCGCCGCCCTCGCCGTCGCCGTCGCGGCATCCGCTCTGCCGGCGGCAGCCGCCTCGGCATCCGTCCCCACGGATGTGAACGACTTCTCCTACTCCTCGTGGGATGCGGACTACGAGCTGGGCACCGATGGCGACGGTCGCGCGACCATGCGGGTCACCGAGACCCTGACGGCCGCGTTCCCCGATTTCGATCAGAATCGCGGCATCGTACGCGGGCTCCCCGTGCGGTACGAGGGCGCATCGACCGAGGTCCAGGTGGTCTCGGTCGAGGATGCCGACGGCACCGCTGTCCCGTACGAAACGGAGGAGGACGACGACGTCCTCTACATCCTCACCGGCACGGACGAGTACGTGCACGGGGCGACGACGTACGTCATCACGTACGAGATGCGCGACACGATCCTGGCCGCGCGCGACGGCGTCGACGAGTTCTACTGGGATCTCCTGCCGCTGGACAGCACGCAGTCGATCGACGACTTCACCGCCGACATCGTGTTCGCTCCCGAGCTGAGCCGACAGCTGACCGGCGCCTCCGCGTGCTACGTCGGCAGGGAGGGATCGACGGATCGCTGCGACCTGTCCGTCGACGGCGACACGGCCACGGTCGCCGAGACCGGCCTCTCCGCCGGCGAGGGCGTGACGGTCGCGATCGCGTTCGAGCCGGGAACCGTCGTGCAGCCCGGCCCTCGACTGCCGAACCCGACGACCGATGTGGTCCCGCTCGTGACGAGCGGCGCGGCGGCCGTGCTCGCCGCCGGCGGATGGATCGCGACATCGGCGATGGTCCGCTCGCGGCGTCGTGCGTCCGGTGTGATCATCGCTCAGTACGACGTGCCGGTCTCGATGCCGCCGCTACTCGCGAACGCGATCGTTCCTGGTGCGCGGAACCCGATCACCGCGCAGATCCTCCATCTCGCCGTGCGAGGGATGCTGCGTCTGGAGGAGCTGCCGGCGGACACGAAGGACCAGACCCGGCCGCGGCTGAGTCGGCAGAACGCGCCGATCCCTGATCCGCTCGATCACCGTGCGCTGAAGGCCGTCTTCAACAACGACGAACCGGACGTGGTGATGACGATCCCGAAGGAGAGCACCTCGTTCGCTCAGCGGATGCAGGGTCTGGTGGCCGCGGGGAAGAAGGAGTCCACGGCGCGCGGGCTCACCACGAAGGCGCGCAGCCGCACGGCCGCAGTGCTCAGCGGCATCGCGCTCGCCGTCGCCGCGACCGGTCTCGGTCTGGGGATCTGGGGTGCGGTGCAGGGCCGCGAGAGCGCGGTGCCCGGCATCCTGCTGTCGGCTCTCCTGCTCGCCGCGGCCGTGGTGTCGCTCATCGCCGCACTGTCCCCCCGTACCGTGCTGACGCCCGAAGGCGCCGCGGCCCTGGAGCATCTCGAGGGCGTCCGGGAGTTCATCCGCGTCGCCGAGGCCGACCGCCTGCGGATGCTGCAGTCGTACACCGGCGCCGAGCGCCGTACGGACGGCACGATCGACGTGATCCACCTGTACGAGCTGCTGCTTCCGTACGCCGTCCTGTTCGGGCAGGAACGCGAATGGGGCCTGGTGCTCGAGACCGCGTACGCCCAGGATCAGCAGTCGCCGATCTGGGTGAACGGCGCCGTGATCGGACTGTCGGCGCGTCTGTCCGGTTTCTCGACCGTGACCGCCGGGTCGTCGACGTACACGTCGCCGAGCAGCGGAAGCTCGTCCAGCTTCGGCGGGTCGAGCGGTGGCGGGTTCTCCGGCGGCGGCGGAGGCGGCGGCTTCTCCGGAGGGCGCTGACCTCAGGGCAGCAGCGGGTCCGACGCGTCGCGCAAGGCGCGCTCGACTGTCGACTGCACCAGCGCCGAGAGATAGCTCCCGGCGTTCTCGACACCGATCCCCCGCAGCAGGCCGGTCGCCTGGGAGATGATCGATCGGGAGAATTCGGATGCCGTAGCGATCGCCTCGGCGTACGCCGGGCGGTCCTCCTCGGCGATGACGACGGGCTCGCAGCCGAGCTCGACGGCGAGCGCCTGCGCGATGGGCAGCACCGGCGCGGGAGCGGTCACGGCGGCGAACGACGCCTGCAGCTGGCGCAGGTCGATCGTGGTCCCGGTGAACGTGATCGCGGGATGCACCGCGAGCGGGATGACACCGGAGCGCTGCGCCGGCTCGAGCACGCCGATGCCGTAGGCCGGATCCGTGTGCAGCACGAGCTGCCCCGGCTGCCACGCGCCGATCTGCGCGAGACCGTCGACGAGCCCTGGCAGGTCGTCGTGCGGCACCGCGAGGATGACGAGCTCGCTGCGGCGCAGCACCTCCGCCGCGTCGAGCACGGGAACGTCGGGCAGGACCGCTGAGGCGCGCTCCTCATCGGAGGAGGCGGTGATGCCGACGACCGCGTGCCCTGCTCCGGCGAGCGCTGCGCCGATCACCGGACCGACGCGACCCGCGCCGATGATTCCGACGCCGAGGCGTCCCTCACGATTCACGCGGGGGCTCCGTCCGTGGGGGAACCGGAGGCGCGGCGGGCGGGGCGGGAGGAGCGGCGGGCGGGGCGGGAGGCGCTCCCGGCACGATACGCGGCCCACCCACCGGCGGAGGCGGAGGGACGGCGGCCGGCGGCGCGGGCGGCCCGACCGGCGGCGTGGTTCCCCCGCCGACGAGCGGCGCGCCGAAGGCGGGCACCGTGAACACGGGCACGGGGGCCGACCACACCGGCTGCTCGGCATCCGATGGGGTGATCTCCACGGCCCAGCGATGTCCGCGATCGCGCTCGAGAGAGGCCGACGTGCGGCGGGACATGTCGTCGAACGCCGCCATGAGCTGCGCACTGTCGATGCCGACGATCTCGCCGAGGATCGGGCCCGTGACGCTGTGCGCCTTCATCCAGGCGACGCGCTGCGCGCGGTCGATCGGCCCCTGCGAGACCGAAGCGCCCTGCATGCGCGCGAGCGGGAACACCGCGAGCTTTCGCCACAGCACGCCGCGGCGCAGGATCAGCCCGAAATCGGTGAGCGCGAAGCCGTGCCTCTTCCACGACACGGGGCGCCGCCACCAGGCGCGCGGCTGCATCCGCACGTACGGGTCGTCCTGCTGCGGGCCGAGGATGCCGTGCTGCCACACCAGTGGCGCGTCGGCGCCCGGCAGATCCGGCAGGATGAGCCCGAGTACGCGCTCGACGTCCGCGCGCTTGCCGACGGGGAGCACGATGTTGAACTGCTGCGCGCTGCCGGACGACTGCTGAGCCGCGCTCTTGCCGCTCATGCGGTTGATCTTGATCGTCCACCAGCCGAACGGCCGCCACAGCAGCGACTGCGTGACCTCGACCGCGAAGATGCGGCCAGGGGGGATCGTCTCGGTCACGGTCGTGAACAGGCCGTACGTGATGCGCACCCCGTCGGGGGTCGGTGCGATCGAATACCGGAGCGACTTCGAGATCTGCGCCCAGGTGATCGCCACGGTCGCGATCACCAGCGGGACTCCGATGCCGATGCCGACGCCCAGGATGGCGAAGCCTGCCGCTGGTCCCTCGTCGGCCAGGATCGCGGGCATCGCGATCCCCATCACGATGCCGAAGATCACCGCGAAGAAGACGAACCACAGCACACCGCTGAGCAATTGCGAGCCCACCAGGCGCCCGGTCGGGATCTTGACGACGCTCTCGGGTGCGACATCCTGCAGATCGACGCCGCCGATCAGGTCGTTGATGCCGTGGCTCACGGCGCCTGTCACCTGCTGACGCCTGTTCGCGGCGGCGACCGGCTGTCCGGTCCTGGCGGCTTCTCGTGCTGCTCTGGCGCCGGACGCGAGGCGCAGGATGTCGGTCCGCACGACCTCGGCCTTGGGCGTCGAGAGGTACTCGAGCGGCACGTTGGCGTCGGTGCCGGCGCCGACCACCTCGAGCTTCGCCATGCCGATCAGGCGCGCTGGGAAAGGACGGGTGAGGTTCACACCCTGCACGCGGTCCAGCGGAGCACGCCGGTGCGAGCGGAAGACGATGCCCTTGCGCACTTCGACATGGTCGTCGGTGATGCGGAACTGATGGAACCGCCACACGACCCAGAACGCCGCGCACAGCAGGAGCACGACGCCGAGGGCGATGAGCAGGGCGATCAGCAGCAGGTTGTTGTCCATCACCCAGTCGACCGGGTCTCCGCCGGTGTACTCGTCGACGTGGACCTCATCAGGGGTGAACAGGTTGACGAACCAGTAGATGAAGCGGTCGCGGAAGTTGCTGATGATGATGCCGGCGAGCACGATGAGCACCAGACCGCCCTTGAAGAGGGGCGTCAGCGGGTGCAGCCGATGCCATTCGCCGTCGGCGAGGCTGTCGTCGGACAGCGGCGTCTGCCCCATCATCGGCTGCGCAACCGGCGCCCCCGGCTGGCCCGGCTCCCCCGGCCCCTGCTGGCCGAACGACGGAACGCTCACAGCCCGGTCCGACGGGTCTCGGCGACTTCGATCAGCGTGTCCCGCAGCGCCTCGGCCGCCGCCTGCGCGAGACCGGGGATCTGCACGCCCGTGGTCGCCGCGGCCGTGACCATCTTGAGCTGCGAGACCCCGAACGCGCGGTCCAGCGGTCCGTGCGTGATGTCGACCAGCTGCATGCGCCCGTAGGGCACGGCGATCATCCGCTGCCACAGGATGCCCTTGCGGAACACGATGTCGTCGGTGCGCAGCATGTACCCGATCGCGCGGGCCTGACGAGGCAGGATCGCGAGGGTGATGAGCGTGATCAGGATCACGACGCCCGCGGGGATCCACACCCACGTCTCGCCGATGATCGCGCTCAGCACGCCGGCGGCCACGGCGACGATCGCGATGAACACCAGGTTCTGCACGAGCTGCGAGACGACATAGCGCGGCGAGATCTGATGCCACTGCCCGTCGAGCGCGAGCCGCCCCGCTCCCCGCGGCTCACGGATGCCGGTGTAGGTGCCGGCATCCAGCACCGGGTTCTGCGCAGGATCGGGCTCAATGCCCGGCGTCGGCTCCTGAGGAGGGGTCATCTGGCTGTCGGTCATCAGAATCCTTCGGCAGAGTGCAGAACTGTTCGGCGACGAGCGCGGCCGCCACGAGGACGATGCCGCTCGCGACGAGTGCGGCCATCGCCACCATCGACCCTACCGGCGGCCCGACCGGACGGGACAGCAGGAAGACCAGGATGCCGGCGCCGAAGCCCGCCAGCAGTGCACCGAGCAGGCTGGATGCGCGCGCGAGTGTCGCCGCGCGCAGCGCGCGGAATGGATCGATCCGCTTCCCCGAGAGGCCCCTGACGCTGCGACGCACCGGCCAGGCGAGTCCGAGGCATGCCGCAGCGAGCAGGAGCAGCAGCACGGGCAGCCACGCGGACGGCGTGAACGTCGCCCGCCCGCCGACGGTCAGCAGATGATCGAGGCCGAATCCGGCCGCCGCGCCGATGAGCGCGAGCACGACCAGCACGAGAGGGGAGGTGCGCCTCATCGGCTGCTCTGCCCGTCGCCGGCGGCATCCGATCGCAGTCCGGCCGCCAGGTCGGCGACACGGCCGGCCCCGGGGATCTCGGCATCCGGATCCAGGTCGAGCCAGGGCTCGAGGACGAAGAGGCGCTCGGCGGCGCGCGGGTGCGGCAGCAGCAGGTGGTCCGCGTGCGAGGTGACGTCGCCGTAGACGATGAGGTCGAGGTCGAGCGTCCGGTCCCCCCAGCGCTCGCGGCGCTCTCGGCCGTGCTCGTCCTCGATCGCGTGCAGCATGCCGAGCAGCACCTGTGGGGCGAGCCGCGTCGTCACGAGCGCGACCGCATTGACGTAGGTCGGCGCGTCCGGATCGGGTCCGTCCGGACGGACGGCGACAGTCTCGTGCAGCGGCGACAGCCGCACGTCGTCGACCAGCGGCAGTCGCGCGATGCGCGCTGCCGCATGCTCGATCGTCTCTCGCCGATCGCCGAGATTCGCCCCGAGCGCGACGACCGCGACGCTGGCCTCACGCGCCGGCCGCGGATCGATGGGCGGCAGCGGCGGCATCCGCACCATCATCGTGCGCCCTCACGCGAGCGGCGCACCGTCACGGAGACATCCGAGAAGGTGTGCGCGATCGGCGCGTGCGGCTTGTGCACGGTGACCGTGACGAAGAGCACGCGCGCGTCGGCGAGTGCGGCGTCGGCGATCCGCTCGGCGAGCGTCTCGATGAGGTTGACCGGCTCGCCCTGGATGATCTCGACGACCTTGTCGGCCAGCTCGCCGTAGTGCACGGTGTCGGTCACGTCGTCGGATGCCGCGGCATCCGCGAGGCTCAGACTCAGGCGGAGGTCGACCGTGAACTCCTGGCCGTTCTCGCGCTCGTGGTCGTACACACCGTGCCGGCCGAACGCCGTGAGCCCGGCGAGGCAGATCTCATCCATGGGGTTCATGCTCCGCCCTCCCACGCGCGGGCGATGGCGAGGGCGTCGCGGGTCGCTGCGACGTCGTGGACACGCACGGCCCAGGCGCCGGCGCCGGCGGCGAGCGCGCTGGTGACGGCGGTGGCGAGATCGCGACGTGCGAGCGGAATCTCGTCCTCTCCCGGCACCCGTCGCAGGGTGTCCGCGAGGAAACGCTTGCGCGAGGTGCCGATGAGGACGCGGTGACCGAGGGCAGTGATCTCGTCCAACCCGCGGAGCACCTCCCAGTTCGTCTCCCCCGCCTTCGCGAACCCGATGCCCGGGTCGAGGATGAGGCGCGACGGCGCGATTCCGGCGGCGGCGGCCCTGCTGATTCCGGCGCGCAGCTCACCGGCGACCTCGCGGGCGGCACGGCGGTAGTCCGCGTGGGAGTACATGTCGGCGGATGGTCCTCGCCAGTGCCCGAGCGCGTAGTCCGCGTCGGTCGCGGCGACCGCGGCGAGCATGCGCTCGTCGGCGAGCCCTCCGGCGACGTCGTTGACGATCCGGGCACCGGCTTCGACAGCGGCGACCGCCGTCGAAGCGTTGAGGGTGTCGATGCTGATCGTCGCGCCCTCCGCCGCGAGAGCGGCGATGACGGGAAGAACGCGCTCCTGCTCGACGGACGGGTCGACGCGCTCGGCTCCGGGTCGAGTCGATTCCCCGCCGATGTCCAGCACATCCGCGCCCTCGGCCATCAGCCGCAGGCCGTGCTCGATGGCGGTGGTCGAGTCGAGGAAGCGCCCGCCGTCGCTGAACGAATCGGGCGTCACGTTGACGATGCCCCAGATCCTCGTCATCAGAACCCGGTCCGCGAGCTCGTCGGAGGGCCTGCGGATGCCGAGATCAGTGCGATGATCTCGGCACGAGCGGCCGGGTCGGTGTAGGCGCCGCGGGCTGCGATCGTGAGGGTGGATGCCTCCGGCTGGCGACCGCCGCGCATCGTGACGCAGCCGTGCACGGCATCCAGGACAACGAGCACACCGCGGGTGTCGAGGTGCGCATCGATCGTGTCGGCGATCTGCTCGCCGAGGCGCTCCTGCACCTGCGGGCGCGTCGCGAGGGTCTCGACGACCTTCACGAGCGCACCGAGGCCGACGACCTGCTCTCCGGGGAGGTAGGCCAGGTGCGCGCGTCCGGCGAACGGCAGCAGATGGTGCTCGCACACCGAACGGAACCGGATGTCCCGCAGCACGACCGCGCTGCTGGGCATCGTCTCCGGTGCCGGACCGCGCGAGACGCTGATGGTGTGGGCGAGGGGAGCCGCGGCATCCTCACCGACGCCGGCGAAGAACTCGGTGTACAGATCGGCGACGCGCTGAGGGGTCTGCTTGAGCCCCGGGCGCTCCGGGTCCTCCCCGATCGCCTCGAGCAGCTCACGGGTGAGAGCTGCGACCCGCTCCCTGTCGACGGTCACGATCAGGCGGTGGCCGGACGGGTGTGCCCGGTGGACGGCGCGGAGTCGGCCGCACCCTGCGGTGCAGCGGCGTCCGCCGGTGCCGTTTCGGATGCCGCGGCATCCGCGGGGATCAGCCGCTTGGGCACTTCGATCGGGGGTCGCGTCGACACGGGACGCTCGTCGCTGGACAGCCACAGCGGGCGCTCAGGGAGCTTGCGCACGTCGTGGAAGATCTCGGCGATCTGGTTGTGGTCGAGGGTCTCCTCCTCGAGCAGCGCGTGCGCGAGCCGATCGAGCACGTCGCGGTTGTCGCTGATCACCTGGTAGGCCTCGTTGTGCGCCTGCTCGATGAGCGCGCGCACCTCGACGTCGACCCGCTCGGCGACGGTCTCGGAGTAGTCGCGGCCGCGACCCATGTCGCGACCGGCGAAGGGCTCGCCGCCCTCGGAGCCGAGCTTCACGGGGCCGAGCTCTGTCGTCATGCCGTACTCGATGACCATCTTGCGGGCGATGCCGGTCGCCTTCTCGATGTCGTTGGATGCGCCGGTGGTCGGGTCGTGGAAGACGATCTCCTCGGCGACGCGACCGCCCATGGCGTACGTGAGCTGGTCCTGCAGTTCGTTGCGGGTGACGGAGTACTTGTCGTCCAGCGGCAGCACCATCGTGTAGCCCAGCGCCCGACCGCGCGGCAGGATCGTGATCTTCGTCACGGGGTCGGTGTAGTTCATCGCAGCGGCCGCAAGCGCGTGACCGCCCTCGTGGTACGCCGTGATCAGACGCTCACGGTCCTTCATCACACGCGTGCGACGCTGTGGACCGGCGATCACGCGGTCGATGGCCTCGTCGAGGGCGCGGTTGTCGATGAGCTGCGCGTTCGAGCGCGCGGTGAGCAGAGCCGCCTCATTGAGGACGTTCGCGAGGTCGGCGCCCGTGAAGCCGGGGGTCTTGCGCGCGACGACCTCGAGGTCGACGGACTTCGACAGGGGCTTGCCCTTGGCGTGTACGTTGAGGATGTGCTGGCGGCCTTTGAGGTCGGGGGCGTCCACGCCGATCTGGCGGTCGAAGCGGCCGGGGCGCAGCAGTGCGGGGTCGAGGATGTCAGGACGGTTGGTCGCGGCGATCACGATGACGTTCGCGTTCGGGTCGAAGCCGTCCATCTCGACGAGCATCTGGTTGAGCGTCTGCTCGCGCTCATCGTTGCCGCCGCCCATGCCGGCGCCGCGGTGGCGCCCCACGGCGTCGATCTCGTCGATGAAGATGATCGCGGGCGAGTTCTCCTTGGCCTGGTTGAACAGGTCGCGTACGCGCGAAGCGCCGACGCCCACGAACATCTCGACGAAGTCGGAACCGGAGATGGAGTAGAACGGAGCGCCAGCCTCGCCGGCGACGGCCCTGGCGAGCAGCGTCTTTCCGGTGCCGGGAGGGCCGTACAGCAGCACGCCCTTCGGGATGCGGGCGCCGATGGCCTGGAACTTCGCGGGGTCCTGCAGGAACTCCTTGATCTCCTGGAGCTCTTCGATGGCCTCGTCCGCGCCGGCGACGTCGGCGAAGGTGACCGTCGGGGTCTCCTTGCTGACGAGCTTCGCCTTGGACTTGCCGAACTGCATGACCTTGCCGCCACCGCCCTGCATCGAGCTCAGCAGCCACCAGAACAGCAGGCCGAGCAGGACGAGCGGAATGAGCAGGGAGAGGAAGCTGTCGAACCAGGTCGCCCGCGGAACGACATCGGTGAAGCCGTCCTTCGGGTCGGCCGCATCGATCGCCTCGACGATCTGATCGCCGCGCGCGTCGACGTAGTAGAACTGCACGTCCTTGGCGCCCTCGAACTCCTTCGAGAGCGTCATGTCCACACGCTGGTCCCCGTCGGTGTTCGTGACCTCGGTGACCGTGTCGCCGGCCAGCAGCTCGAGACCCTGCTGCACCGTGATCTGCTTCGGCGCTCCGAGGTTCGAGATCAGCAGGAATCCGCCGAACAGGAGCACACCGATCAGCGCCACGTAGATCAGGGGATTCCGGGTGATCTTCTTCACATCCATGATGGGTTCAGCGTACCGCCCGCCCGCTTGGCGGCCGCTGTGATTCGCCCACGGCGGACAGGTCAGCTGTAGACGTGCGGAGCGAGCACCGCGACGTCGCGCAGGTTGCGGTAGCGCTCGTCGTAGTCGAGGCCGTAGCCGACGACGAAATCAGTGGGGATGTCGAAGCCGACGTACTTGCAGTCGATCTCGACCTTGGCGGCATCCGGCTTGCGCAGCAGCGCGAGGACCTCGATCGATGCGGGGCTGCGCGAGGCGAAGTTGTCGAGCAGCCAGCTCAGGGTGAGGCCGGAGTCGATGATGTCCTCGACGATGAGCACGTGCTTGCCGTTCAGGTCGGTGTCGAGGTCCTTGCGGATCTGGACCACACCGCTGGATTTCGTGCTGGAGCCATAGCTGGACACGGCCATCCAGTCCATCGGCGCGTGGAAGGGCAGTGCTCGGGCGAAGTCGGCCATCACCATGACGGCGCCCTTCAGCACGCCGACGAGCAGCAGGTCCTTGCCCGCGTAATCGTCGGCGACCTGGGCGGCGAGCTCCGCGAGCTTGGTCTGGATCTCCTCCTCTGTCACGAGGATCTGTGCAAGGTCGTCCTGGATCTCAGCGGCGCGCATGGATCGATTTTAGGTGACGGATGCCTGGGCATCCGCACTAACGTGAGCGATGACCAGGGCGAATGCCCCGACGGAAGGATTTGGCATGGCCATCGAAGACATCCTCAGGCAGGTTCCGATCGACGACATCGCCGCGAAGCTGGGGGTCTCCCCCGCTGAAGCGAAGAAGGCCGTGGAAGAGGGCGGAGCGGTTCTGCTGGGCGGCCTGGCGAAGAACGCCCAGAGCTCAGAGGGCTCCGCCGCGATCGAGAACGCCCTGCGCAAGCACGAAGGCGCGACGCCGGCGAAGGTCGACGACATCGACCAGGCCGACGGCGACAAGATCGTGAAGCACGTGCTCGGCGACAAGCAGGCGGAGGTGACGGCGAAGCTCACCGAGTCGAAGGAGACCGCGGGCATCGACTTCGGCAAGCTCCTGCCGATGCTCGCCCCGATCGTGATGAACCTGCTCGCGAACGCCAGCAAGGGCAAGGCCGAGAAGACCGCGGCCGGCGAGGAGTCGGGCGGCGGCATCGGCGACCTCATCGGCGGGCTCGTCGGCGGCGGTTCTTCCTCGGGCGGCGGCGGTCTCGGCGACATGCTGGGTGGCCTGCTCGGCGGCGGTTCGCAGGCCGGCACCGGCGGCGGGATCGACCTGGGCGGGATCCTCGGCGGCTTGTTCGGCGGAAAGAAGTAGGACGCAGCGCACGTATGCGGCGATCGGTGTTCCGGTCGTCGCATACGCGCGTCCGGCGTCACCGAGGCACTCCGGCGCGAACTGCGACCGGAAGCGGAGAACCGCTCAGCGGGCGGTGAAGACGATCCGTCCCCCGCGGCGCACGGCCGCGCAGCCGGGCAGGTCGATCGGGCCCTGACCAGCCCAGTCCGTCGCCAGGCGCGCGACCTCGAGCGTCTGCGTGCGGGTCAGGCTCACGCCGAACTCGCTGTCGACCACGAGACGGATGATCCGGTTGCGGAGCGCGGCAGGGTTCGCCGCGAGGGCCGCGGCACTGACCGAGATGCCGGCTTCGGCGTGCTCGACGATGTCCTCGATGGTCTCATGAATCATCTCGTCGAAGGCCTCGGCATCCTCACGGAGCTGTTCGGCCGTGCGGGCGAGCGCCTGCGCGATGCCGGGGCCGAGTTCGGATTCGAGCACCGGCAGGACGTTCTCGCGGACGCGCACCCGCGCGAATCGGTCATCAAGGTTGTGCGGGTCGTCCCAGAATTCGAGATCGGATGCCGTGCAGAACGCCCTGGTCGTCGCGCGGCGCACGCCGAGCAGCGGCCGGATCCAGCGCAAGCCGTCCTCGTCCTCGCGGACCGGGGCCATGCCCTGCAGACTCGTGGCGCCCGAGCCGCGGGCGAGGCCGAGCAGCACGGTCTCGGCCTGATCGTCGAGCGTGTGCCCGACCAGCACAGCGGCCGCGCGCTCGGCCGTGGCGATCCCGCGGAGTGCGGCGTATCGGGCGGCGCGTGCAGCGGCTTCGGTGCCCTCGCCACGATCCGACACCTCGACCTTGGTCTGCAGCGCGTCCGCGACGCCGAGGGACTCCGCAGCGACGGCAGCGGTCGCCGCGACGAGGTCGGAGCCCTCCTGCAGCTGGTGGTCGACGGTGAGGCTGAGGACGTTCATACCGCGCGAACGCGCCTCGAACACGCTGGCCGCCGTGAGCGCGAGCGAATCAGCGCCGCCGGAGAGCGCGACGATGACCGTCGCTCCGTCCGGCAGTTCGGCGAGGGCGGTGCGGACGGCGAGGCGGATCTCGGCCACGGCAGGATTCAACGAGGGCACAGCTCAACGCTAGGGCACGGCGCCCCTCGGCATCCGGCCCTGCCCCGAGGAGTGTTGGCGCCCCGGGTAGGCTTGTCCGCGGCATCCAACCGTCTTTTCTGAGGAGCACACGCATGGGCGCACACGACGCCGTCATCGAGATCCCGCGCGGCAGCCGCGTGAAGTACGAGGTCGACCACGAGACCGGGCGAGTGCACCTCGACCGCGTCCTCTACACGACGTTCGGCTACCCGGCCGACTACGGCTACTTCGACAACACCCTGGGCGAGGACGGCGACCCGCTGGACGTGCTCGTCCTGCTGGATCACGCCATCTACCCCGGCGTCGTCGTCGAGGTCCGCCCCGTCGCCGTCCTGAAGATGAGCGACGAGGCCGGCGGAGACGACAAGCTCGTCGCCGTCCTGTCGAAGGACCCGCGCTGGGCCCACATCCAGGACATCGGCGACCTCGCCGAGTACACGAAGAAGGAGATCGAGCACTTCTTCGAGCACTACAAGGACCTCGAGCCCAACAAGTGGGTCAAGGTCGACGCCTGGGGGGATGCCGCGGAAGCGCAGCGCATCCTCGACGAGGCGATCGTCCGCTTCGGCGAAGGCCACTGAGCGCTCCGATGCTCACACGCAGAACCCCCGGTCCGCTTCGGCGGGCCGGGGGTTCTCGCATGGGCGGGATCAGACGCTGACGCCGCGGTCCGCCATGAACGGGATGGGGTTCACCGGCGAGCCGCCGATGTAGACCTCGAAGTGCAGGTGGCAGCCGAGCGAGTTGCCCGTGTTGCCCGCGTACGCGATGACCTGGCCTGCCGAGACGCGCTGGCCGCGGCTCACCGCGAATCCGCCGGAGCGGATGTGCGCGTAGCCGGTGGCGCTGCCGCCGGCGTGCTGGATGCGGATGTAGTTGCCGTATCCGCCGTTGTAGAAGGCCGCGTCGACGACACCGGAGGTCGCCGCGTAGATCGGGGCGCCGCACCCGTTGGCGAGGTCGACACCGCGATGGAAGCTCGACGAGCACTTGCCGTTCTCGCACCGACTCGGGCGACGTCCGTATCCGGACGAGCGGTGGCCGCCGTGCGGGCGGACCCAGCCGCTGGAGCTGGAGCCTCCACCACCGCCACCGCCGCCGCCTCCGCCGCCTCCGCCGCCGTTGCCGGCGGCGGCTGCGGCCGCAGCGGCCGCAGCCGCAGCGGCTGCTGCTTCTTCGGCTTCGCGCTTCTTGCGTGCTTCCTCGGCCTTGCGGCGCTCTTCGACGCCGACCTGGTACGACGCGACGGTCGCCGCTGTCGCCTCCTTGAGGGCGAGGAGCTGGGTCTGGAGCGTGTCGAGGTTCGCGGACTGCTCGTCGAGTGCGGCCTGCGCTGCATCGGCGGCATCCTGTGCCGCGACCATCTTCTCTTCCGCGATCTTCTGCAGGCGGTCGCGCTCCTCGCGGGCGACGACGGCCTGATCGCTGAGCTGCTGGGCGGAGTTGCGGGCCGCGACGGCGTCGTCGTACACGGTCTGGTTGAACTCGAGCAGCTTGTCCATCGTGCCGAGCTTGGAGAGCAGCTGATCGGCATCCGCTGCGGAGCCGGAGAAGAAGAGCTGAAGCGCGGTGTCGTCACCGCCGTTGCGGTACAGCTGCGCGGCGACCTGGCCGGCTTTGGTGGCGGCCGCGTCAGCGGTTGCCGACTGCTCGTCCGCCTGCGCCTGGAGTTCGTCGGCTTCGGTCGCGGCGTCGAAGAACGCCTGCTGGGCTTCGTAGAACTCGTTGGATGCCGCTTCGGCGGCGGCCTGGGTCTCGGCGACCTTCTGCGTGAGGGCTGCGATGAGTCCCTCGATGCGCTTGACCTCAGCAGCCTTGGCCGCCTCGCTCTGCATGGCCCGCTGGACGTCGTCCCAGCTCGGGTACTCGGCGGCGTACGCGGCGTTCACTCCGTTGGTGATGCCGAAGGCGCTGAGGGCGACGACGCTGAGCGCGCCGACGCCGATGGCCGCGCGACGGGTCATCGACCCGCGATTCCACAGTGCTGTGCGTTCAGCCGCGCTCGGTGCGCAGCCGCAATCCTCGGACGCCGCTCGGGCAGCATCGTCCGCAAGGTACTCGTTCACACGGCTCCTTCCGCCGGTTTCACAGATGTCACACTAACAACAAGATTCACATCTGCAACAGTGTTCGCACCGGTTCGCCCGGGCTCGGGTGCGCCCGAATCGGCACGACTCACGGCATCCATCGTCCTCCCGACACGCCCGATCGGAAAGAGGGCGCGCCCTCGATTCGCGTTTTCGTCAAAGCATCCTTTATGCTTGAGCGTCGGCAAGGAAGTCCTCCGGGACAGACTTCGGCCCCATCGTTTAGCGGCCTAGGACGCCGCCCTTTCACGGCGGTAGCACGGGTTCGAATCCCGTTGGGGTCACTCCTACGGTTCCGATACAATTTAAAAGCATGGCCCTGTAGCGCAGTTGGTTAGCGTGCCGCCCTGTCACGGCGGAGGTCGCGGGTTCAAGTCCCGTCAGGGTCGCTCTGAGCGACAGGCCCTTTTCTCGAAGAGGGCCTGTCGTCTAAGACGCGGCAGGTTGTGAACATGCCGCGAGGCTCTGTAGCTCAGTTGGTAGAGCGCACGACTGAAAATCGTGAGGTCACGGGATCGACGCCCGTCGGAGCCACACGGACCGTCGTTACAACGGTCCCAGAAACCCTCGCCTAGCTTCTACATGGCGGGGGTTTTGCTTTGCCCTGATGATGGGCGCTCGTCCCCAGCGATGCGCTGATCGACCTCGTCGAGCTCAACTCGCAGCTGCCGCGTCGCCGCGGGCGTGAACCTCCGCACCTGCAGTCGGACTGGCTCGCGCGACCGGACGCCGTTCCGGCCCCGCACCTCACGGCGCTCGGGATCTCCGATCTCAATCCCGCGAACGTCCTCTGGGACGGCGAGATGTGCCGCCTGGTCGACTTCGAGGACGGCGGCCTCACGGACCCCGCATACGACTTGGCCGATCACGTCGAGCACATCGCCGCCCGTCTCGCCGACGTCTATGACCCTGCCGGGTTGGCCGCCGCAGGGCTGTCCGACGACGAGCAGGACCGTGTGGATGCGTACCGCCCGCTGTGGGCCGCCTTCTGGCTGGTCATGCGGCTCCCGCGCAACGGCGGATTCGATCGCAATCCGCCAGGCACGACCGAAGCGCAGGCGCGTCACCTGATCGGGCTCATCGGTTGAACTCCCGCTCTCAGTCGGCGCCCCGGGCGCGCGAGCGCAGCAGCCGAACCAGCGCAGCGACGAACAGGGCAGCGCACAGCGCACTGACCGCCCATGCCGCCGGCCAGCCGATCAGCGGCCCGGATGCACAGAAGCTCTGCGACGCCTGAGGCGAATCCGCACAGAATCCCGTCCACGAGCTGAACACGAGAATCGGTCCGAGAACGGCGACGATGAGGGCGATGACCCACGGCCATCGGCGATCTCTCCGGCCCATCGACTCCCCCGATCCTCCGTGACGACCACGCGGTGGCGATCACGGAAGACTACCGCCCGGTAGCGTGAGCAGCATGACGCCTGGGACCCGCCGCATCGAGCTGAATCTTCACAGGCCCTGGTTCGCGCTCTATGCCGGCATCCGTCCGACCCTGGTGATCGAGGGCAAAGGGCAACCGATCCAGTGGGGACTGGGCACCTGGCAGGTCTCGTCCGAGCACGACGTGATCCTCGGGGTGTTCCTGTTCAACCGCATGTGGCGCTTCGGACAGGCAGAGATCACGCTCCGCCCGCAGGACGAGGGGATGCTGAGCTACCGCGCCCCTGCGCTGCCGTTCCTCCGGGGCCGACTCCGGGTGAAGACCGAGTAACGTCCATTCCGCGCTCGGCACGGACGACTCGGGCGGACAGCCCGTGTCAGCTCCCAGCGAAATCCATTCGCGCGGATAGAACCAGGCGTAGCGTGGATGGCGGCCGCGAAAGACGACCCGTCCAGCACCCGCGGCGACATCACGGGCGCCGGACGTCGAATGACAGCTCAGGAGGCTCGAATGACCGACGCACGATTCAGCGACAAGACCATCATCATCACCGGCGGAGGATCGGGCCTCGGCCGCGCGACAGCTGTCCGCCTGGCGAGCGAAGGCGCCAACCTCGCGCTCGTCGACGTGTCAGAGAAAGGCCTCGCTGAGACCGCGGACGCTATCCGCGAGAGCGCGCCGAACGCGCGCATCATCACGACCGTCGCCGACGTCTCCGATGAGGCTCAGGTGCAGGCGTATGTGGATGCCGCCGTCGCCGAGTTCGGTCGCATCGACGGCTTCTTCAACAACGCCGGCATCGAGGGCAAGCAGAACCTCACCGAGAACTTCACCGCAGACGAGTTCGACAAGGTCGTCTCCATCAACCTGCGCGGCGTTTTCCTCGGCCTCGAGAAGGTGCTCGCCGTGATGCACGAGCAGGGCAGCGGTTCCATCGTGAACACCGCGAGCGTCGGTGGAATCCGCGGCGTCGGCAACCAGTCCGGTTACGCCGCCGCCAAGCACGGCGTCGTCGGCCTCACCCGCAACTCGGCCGTCGAGTACGGCAAGTTCGGCATCCGCCTGAACGCCATCGCACCCGGCGCGATCTGGACGCCGATGGTCGAGAACTCGATGAAGCAGATCGACCCGGAGAACCCGCGCAAGGCGGCGGAGCAGTTCATCCAGGCCAACCCCACCAAGCGCTACGGCGAGGCGCACGAGATCGCCGCGGTGGTCGCGTTCCTCCTCTCGGATGACTCGTCGTACGTCAACGCGACGGTCATCCCGATCGACGGCGGACAGTCCGCAGCGTACTGACGCACCCCACCCGAAGGGGGTGGGTTTCGGCGTTCCCTCGCGGGGGCGCCGAGGCCCACCCCCTTCGCCGTGCCACCGGTGAAACGAAGTGAAACGTTTTTATCACGGACCCGGTTTCGGCTTGACGGGCACCCCGGACCGGGGTTAGCGTTCACGGAGCCGCTTTTCGGAAAACGCATTCCGAACAAGTCCGCCCCTGCCCTGCAACGTTGGAGAGCCGATGACGACGAACGCCGCCTCGCCGGTCTGGGCTCTTCGCGCGCAGGCCGCCTTCGAGTGGCTGTGGTGGGTCGCGACCGTCAACCTGCTCTGGATCGTCTTCGCGCTCGCGGGCGGAATCGTGCTCGGCTTCGCACCGGCATCCGTCGCCGCAGCCGAGCTCACCCGCAAGCGGCTCCGCGGAGACGGCTTCGCCGCTGCCCGCTCCTTCGCCCAGGCCTGGCGGCGCGAGTTCTGGCGCGCCAACGCCGCTCTGAGTCCCGCCTTCGCGATCACGGCGCTGCTCGCAACGAGCGCGCTCGGCCAGTACTTCGCCGGTTCACTCGGCGCTCCTCTCGGCATCCTGACCAGCGTCGCCCTTGCCCTGGCCTTCGCCGTCACGACCGTCGCCGTGTCGATGTTCGCGCACTACGACCTCGCCCTGCGCGCCTACGCGCCGACCGCGTTCCGCTGGGTCCTGCGGAGTCTCCCGCACGCCATCCTGCTACTGCTCGCCGCGGTGGTGGTGGTGACCGCCAGCCTCATCCTTCCCGGCATCATCCCGTTCCTCTCGCTCGGCGCCTGGCTCACGCTCAGCACCGCGCTCTGCATCGGCTTCTTCACGGCGAACGACCGCCGCCTCGCCGACCCCACGACCTGATCCCCTCCCCACCCCAACGAAGGAGCTCCCATGAAGCACCGCACCCTCGCCTCCGGCATCGGCATCGCCGCCGTCGCCGCGTTGGCCCTGACCAGCTGTTCCGCCGGCTCGGATGCCGGAACGGAGGCCGCCGAACTGGACACGCTGTCCATCATGGCGCCCTACCTCGTGACCAACGCCCCCGAGGACGGCAACCAGTTCGAGACCGCGATCGAAGACGAGATCGGCGTCGACCTCGACATCACCTGGGTGCCCAACTCGTCGTACGGCGACAAGGTCAACATCACGCTCGCCGGCGACGACCTCCCGCAGGTCATGGTCATCCAGGGCAAGGACCCCGGTTTCGTCCGCAACGCCGAGGCCGGCGCGTTCTGGGACCTCACCGACTACCTCGACGACTACGACAACCTCAAGACCACGTTCCCGCAGGTGCAGCACTCCTCCAGCATCAACGGCAAGGTCTACGGCATCTTCCGCTCGCGCGACGTCATGCGCGAAGCGGTCATCATCCGCAAGGACTGGCTCGCCAACCTGGGCCTCGAGATGCCCACCACGACGGACGAGCTCTACGAAGTCGCGAAGGCGTTCACCGAGAACGACCCCGACGGCAACGGCGTCGACGACACGTACGGTCTCATCATCCCCAAGTGGCCGGGCACGATCGGCACCAACAGCCCGTGGGATGCCATCGAGACCTGGTACGGCGCCGGCAACCGCTGGACCGAGCGCGACGGCGAGCTGGTTCCGAACTTCACTACGGACGAGTGGCTCGAGGCCGTGCAGTTCGAGCGCCAGCTCGTCGAGGACGGCGTGGTCAACCCCGACTACGCGACCTTCGACTCCGCCAAGTGGAACGAGCCGTTCCTCACCGGCAAGGGCGGCATCATCATCGACGTGCACTCGCGCGCCGGCCAGCTGATGACGCTGCTCAAGGAGCAGGACCCCGACAACTTCCAGAACTACGTCGACGTGACCGGCAACCTCGAGGGCCCCGACGGCGAGCTCTACGCCCTCCCGACCGCCGGCTACAGCGGCTTCCTCGCCATCCCGAAGGCGCAGGTCAAGACCGAGGAGCAGCTGCGCTCGGTGCTCGAGGTGCTGAACAAGATGAACTCCGCCGAGGTCGGCCCGCTGTTGAACAACGGCATCGAGGGCGTCACCTACGAGCTCGACGGCGACCTCGCCGTCGCGATCGACGACGTCCCTCAGGCCGACAAGGACACCTCGGCCAGTTACGCGCAGCTCGGCACGAACGTCACCGGCTTCCAGGGATACAACCCCAAGCAGGCCAGCGACTACGAGCAGGAGATGTACGACAAGCGCAAGGAGATCGAGGCCTCCGACCTCGAGTCCGCGGTCTACGACCCGTCGGCCGCCTACGTGTCCGACACCTACGTGTCCAAGGGCGCGCAGCTGGACACGATCGTCGCCGACGCCCGCATCCAGTACATCGCCGGCCAGCTCGACCTCGACGGCCTGCAGGATGCCATCGACCTGTGGCGCTCGAGCGGCGGCGACGCCGTGACCGCCGAGATCAACGAGCTGGCGGA